>JAJYFY010000077.1 GCA_021785265.1 Pseudomonadota bacterium | reverse complement strand
CCTCTCTCTTCATTCAGGTGTACCTAAGGAGTATAGGCCTGCTTGCGGGAACGGACAGTCGGGAAATACCCGGTCAGGAAGGACCGGCTCCAAGCCGGCTCCGGGACAAGTCGTACGGCTTCCGGTATCCTAGCCGCGAGATTTACCCACTCCCACCCCTTCGAGGAGCACGTCCATGTCCTTCTCCCTCTACGACCTTACGGTTCCGGTTTTCTCGCACAAGCTCGATAACTTGAAGCAGATCCTCAAGAAAGCCCTGGTGCAGGCCGAGGCTCGAAAAATCGATCCCGCCGTCCTGGTCCAGGCCCGGCTCTCCCCGGATATGTTTCCGCTTGTCCGTCAGGTGCAGATTGCGACCGACCAGGCGAAGGGATGCGCGGCCCGCCTGGCGGGCGGTGAACCCCCACGCTACGAGGACAAGGAGACCACTTTCGCCGAGATCGATGACCGCATCGGACGAACGGTGACATTCCTGGGGACGCTCAAGAAGAAGGATTTCGAGGGGGCGGAGGACCGGCGGATCCACCTGCCGGTTCGTGATCGTACTGTCGAGCTTGTGGGTCTGCCCTACCTTCTCCATTACGCCTACCCCAACTTTTATTTCCACCTGACCACCACCTACGCGATCCTCCGCCACAACGGGATCGAGATCGGCAAGAGCGACTTCCTGGGTGCCTCGAAACCCGAGGACCTGGCGGGAGCGGCGGCGCATCCCGGCCACTAAGGGCTGATTCAGTCGAGGGTCCGGAGCAGGCCGAGCAAGGCTGCGGCGAACCGTCGGGAGGTCGGGCTCACATGGCGTTCCCGCCAACGGGTCGCCACCCGGCGGTGCATCTCCGCATAGGTCGGGTAGGGCTGGATCAGGCCGAGCAGTCGCGAAAGCGAGAAGCGTTCCCGCATGGCGAGTGCCACCTGGGCGATGCTTTCACCGGCATGCGGCATGCAGAGGGACGCGGAGACGAGGTGTCCATGCCGGTCGATCCCGAAATGTGCGACGCCGTGAATGGCCCCGTCGGTCACGGCTCGGTTGATCTCGGCCAGCGGAATCTCGAGGGTCTCGGCCACATCCCCTCCCGCCTCTGTCCCAACGGAGGCGATCTCTGGGTCCGTGTAGGTGACACGGGGGACGGGGCTCGTGGCCCAACGCAGCCGGAGGAGGGGTCGGAACAAGGCATTCAGCGCGGCGTAGGCACCCTGTTGGCCTGCGACGTGGGTGAAATGGAGAGGGCTGGTCACATCGCCGGCGGCATAGCAACCCGGCCGGGAAGTGCGGAGGAAGGGGTCTGAACGGATGCGACCGGTGGGTTCCAGGGTGAGTCCGAGCGCCTCGAGGCCGTCGGTCCGCGCGCACCGTCCCACGGCGATGAGCAGGGCATCGAAGGGGAAGTGCTCGAGGTGGCCGGTCCCGTTTTCCAAGATAAGCTCGAATCGGCCACCCCCCTGCTCAATCCGAAGAGCGCGTCTTGCCGTGAGAATCCTCAGACCCTCTTCACTGAGTGCGGTGGCGAGTGTCTGGGAGATCGCCTCGGGTTCTCCGGCCAGGAGACGGGGTGCGGATTCCACGATGGTGACCTGGCTCCCGAGACGACGGTAGGCCTGCCCGATCTCGCAGCCGAGCGGTCCTCCCCCGAGAATGATGAGTTTCCGAGGCAGCTCCTCCAAGTCCCACAGGGTTTCGCTGGTAAACCAGGGAGCGTTGGAGAGCCCAGGAAGATCAGGGAGGCGGGGTGTGGCGCCCGTTGCAATGACCAGGCTGCGTCCTTTTAGAAGGGTCTCATCCACCCGGAGGCGGAAATCGCTCTCGACCGTGGCCTCTCCCCGCACGACCGTGACGCCGAGCGCCTGGTATCTCGCTTCCGAATCCTCGGGCTCAATGCGGGCGATCACCCGGTTCAGGTGTTCCCGCAGGGCAGTGAAGTCGACGACCGGTTCGTGGGCGGCAATACCCAGGGCACCGCCCTGTCTTTGGGCGTGGGCCAGGGCAGCGGCACGCAGCAGCGCTTTGCTGGGGATGCACCCCGTATACAGGCAGTCGCCTCCGAGCCGGTGACGCTCGATCAGGCCGACCCGGGATCCGGCTCGGGAGGCGACGGAGGCTGCCGAGAGTCCGGCCGCACCCCCGCCTACAACCAAGAGGTCGAACCGTCGGGGTGGCGTCAAGGTCATGGATCGCCCGTTCTCACGCCTGCCACCGTCGATGCGGATCCGTTTGGGAGTGTCTCCATGGACATCCCGCCTGCGATACGGGTGAAGGTCTTTTGATCATAACAAATGCTTCCGTGAGAAGACCCGCTGGTAGTCTTTCTGTTATGCTGGATCCGGTGGGAAAGATGATGAAGATATTTCGCTTGCTGATTCCGGTCGTGGTGGTGGCTGCCACCCTGTCGGGATGTGCGACTGCGCCCTACGGATCGTACATGGGCAGCTATCCTGGGGGTTACTACGAGAGTTACGGTAGCTACGGCTATCCGTCATCTTTTCTCGGTTACGGCTACTACGGGGGTTATGGCGGGTTTTATCCCCCTTACTATTATGTCGGGTCTGAGCCGGGGGAACCGGGGTCCCCCCCACCGCAACCGCCGCCTCCTCCTGGTTCTGCGCCGGGTCCGCGGCCTGGACCGCCACCCGGTCCTCCGCCGGGTCCGCGGCCTGGACCGCCACCCGGTCCTCCGCCCGGTCCGCGGCCTGGACCGCCACCCGGTCTGTCGCCCGCTCCCCCACCTTTGCCTCCGCGTCTGGCCCCGCCGCCGTCCGCACCCCGAATTCCGCATCCTCCGATGCTGGTCAGAAACAGCAGCATGACCCGCCTGGGGGTGAAGACCGACTGCCTCTGAGCGAGATGGATTTTCTTGGGGAGGGAACCCTCCTGAGAACCACGGAGCCGATCCGGGTGATGCGCTATGGCAACCCTGACGGTTTTCCTGTCCTCTACTTCCACGGTTACCCCGGTTCCCACTACGAGGCCCACCTGGCTGAACCTGTGACCCGCAGGCTCGGCTTCGCGCTCTATGCGCTCGACCGGCCCGGGTACGGGGCTTCCCCAGCCCAGCCGGAACTCAGGCTCGCGGATTGGCCCTCTTTTCAGAAGAAACTGGTCGAGACCTTGGGCTTTTCGCGCTACGGAGTGCTTGCGGTCTCGGGGGGGGCTCCCTACGCCTATGCCCAGCACCACGAGGCCGATTCCCACCTGGTTTTCACAATCATCCTGTGTGGACTCCCGCCCGTGACAGGCCCCCTGGATTATCGCCGGCTGCCGTTCCTCATGCGGGCCCATGCCATCTTGCTCCGCAGAGCCCCCCGTCTGGTGGCTGGCGAAGCCGACTGGATCGCAAAGCGTGTCCGGTCCGAACCCGACTGGCTGTGGCGCCGGGTCTACCGCCAGGTCGACGCTTGTGACCGAGAGGTTCTCGCGGATCCCCGAATCCACTCCCTGCTCGGGCAGTCCTGGAGGGCCGCCTTGAGCACAGGGGGTCAGGGGCTGGTCCAGGATCTTGTGCGCTATCTTTCGCCCTGGCCTTATTCCGGCCCACCACAAAGACGGACTCCTCTTTGGGTTTTCCATGGCGGAAAAGATCGGATCGTCTCATCGGACCGGGTCCTCGACTTTGCGTCCGGCATACAGGGAGCAGAGCTGAGGCTCATTGAGAATGAGGGACATTTTTCCTTGCCGTTGCGCCGGGAAGACGAGCTTTGGGCCACGCTCGCCGCCTCGCTCCGACCGAGCTTTCCCTATGAAGTTGAAACTACAGGGTAAAAGGGCCTCTCGGCGCCGCGGAAATCCTTGCTGGTGCTGAACGACGCGCGTATGATTGACGAAGGAGCCGATCAGTTTCCGGCTCATATTATAACTGTGGAGGTGTGTTTCTTATGTTGCAGAAATCTTTAGTACTGAGTGCTGTGTTGGGTGTACTGACCTTGGGTCCGGTGGCGCTGGCATCCAGCAGCCCAGCGAAGCCCATGTCCGCCAAACCGATGATGCATCACACCATGATGAACGCGGCTCAGCACCGCGCGTGGGTCATGAAAGTCCAGAAGGCACTCGATCATTCTGGTGCCCATCTCAAGCCAGACGGTATGTGGGGGCCCAAGACCATGATGGCCGTCCGTTCTTTCCAGATGAGCCACGGACTCAAGGCAACCGGACATCTCAATAAGGCAACCCTGGCCAAACTCGGGGTTTCGTGGGCCTTTGGCAAGAAAAAAGCCTGGCACAAGAAGTAATCCGCTCTCTTCCAATGAAAAACGAGACCGGCGGGGTGACCCGCCGGTTTTTTTTAGGTGCCGTGGGCGGTATTCAGTGCTGGCAGGAAGGACAGAAGAAGCTCGAGCGCTGCCCGATCCGGATACGGCGGATGGTTTCTCCGCAGTCCGGACAGGGTTCCCCTTCGCGACCGTAGACTCTCCAGCGGACCCGGAAACTCCCGGGATCGCCGTTGGGATGACGATAATCCCGAAGCGTGCTCCCGCCGGCCTCGAGTGCCTCCTTGAGGACCAATCGGATGGCCGTGCCGAGGATCCGTGCTCGGGTGGCCCCGATCCGGTTCCCGGAGCGCCGGGGATCGATGCCGGCTCGGAACAGGGCTTCGCTGGCATAAATGTTGCCGACTCCTGCGATCAGTCGTCCGTCGAGGAGGAGCGACTTGACCGGTGCTTTGCGGGCTCTGAGCGCCTGGACCCACGCCGGGCCGCCAAAGCCGGGTGCCAAGGGTTCCGGACCAAGGGATGCGAGCAGGGGATGGAGGCCCGGGTTGCCCTGGCCCTTGAGCAGAAGGCTGAACCGGCGCGGGTCATGCATGCGGAGGACCCGGTGGGAAAGCCGGATTTCCCAATGGTCGTGCGGGCCGCGCGCCTCGGCCATATCCGTGAGATGGAGCCTGCCGGACATGCCGAGATGGACGAGCAGCCAGTTTTGCTCCTCCAGATGGAAGATCAGGTACTTGGCCCGCCGGCTCAGCTCCGTGATGCGTTGGCCGGTGATGATCCGGGCCAGCTCGGGTGGAACCGGGTAGCGCAGGCGGGGTTGCCAGACTTCGAGGGAACGGATGCGGCATCCCCGGATTGCGGGCTCGAGGGCCCGCCTGATCGTCTCAACTTCGGGGAGCTCGGGCATGGGGCGGCCTTCGGTTGGCCGAGAGGTGGAGCATCTTTTTTGCGATGGGGTGGGGAAAGACCCAGCGGAGCGGCGGGTTGTGGCTGACGAGAGCCATTCCGAGCGAATCGCGCGCGAGCACATAGGTCAGGGGCTTCGACACTCCGGCGAGGCGGAGGATGACCGAGCCCAAGGATTCGATCCGGCCCGGCGGGCCCACGCTTAAGGCACTCGCATAGGTCCAGTGCCGGATGAGGCGGGCGATCATGCCGGAACTCACATGCGACTCGGGTGGAGTGAGTATCCAGTCGCCCCGGGTATTCCGCCTGAGGGTGACCCGGGGCAGGTGGAGTTGGGTGAGGCGGGAGCCCTTGGGTAGAAGACGGGTCGAAAGGAGCGTGTAGAAGTTGCCCGCCAGTCGGTAGTAGAGCACGTCACGGACGAGGTCGATTGAGCGACCGACCCGGATGTAGCGACGCTCGCCCACGGGATCGGTCCGGCCAAACTCGAGCTTCTCCTGGTTGACCCAGAGGGTGAGCCGAGGCGGAGCGAGTCCCACCCGGGCGGGCGGGATCTTTGCCAGGGGATAGCGATGTCGCACCGGTTCGTCCAGTTCATCGATCAGGGAGGTAAGTTCCAGGTTCTGCGCCTGCGCCCGGAAGGGGTGAATGAGCCACCATTGCTTGCCGATCTTGCGGAAGACCACCGCCGGATGGTGAGGTTGCGCGTAGGCAAAACGTCGGATGGCTCCCGGATGAACCCCGAGGAGGGTCGGGTAGGCGGGCTTTGGGTGGTGACTGACTCCGAAGATCACGGTCAGGGCGAGACCCAGGACGATCAGCGCCAGTGCCAGGTTGATCCAGAGTCTTTTGCGCATCGGTCAACGCCGCCGCCGGCGGATCCAGTAGGCGATCCCTGCGGCGAAGAGGAGGAGGGGAAGCCCGATCAGGAAACCCGCCCCGAGCAGTCCTTCCTCAAAAGGGGTCAAGATCAGCGTGCGGTCAGGGGATTGCGGTTCATGGAGTTTGAGCGCGGCATTCTGGCTGGTGAGCCAGTTGATGAGGTCGAGGCTGAAGGTGAGATTGCCGCCCTCGTTGAGGAAGGCGTTGGCCCAGAACTCGTTCGTGGCCAGTACGGCGACCCGCTGGGTCGCAGGCGTCGTGCGGGATGGGGCTGGGTTCAGCAGGAAGCCGATAGGCAAGGGACCGGGGCGGTCTTTCTGTTTCGGGTTGTAGATGAGGGTTCCCGTGAGCGGACCCTGAGCGAGCCAGCTGACTGGAAGCGGGCGGCTCTCCAAGAGAGGCTCCTCGGACCAAGGGCGATTGGGCCGGCGGGCCAGTGCACCGGCATCCGGGAACAGGGTTTCGAGGTGGAGGCTTTCGGTCACCGGGTTGATCGGATAGCTCGTGAGGACGAGCCAGGTGGGGTTCGAGATCCCGAAAAGGCGGGATTCGGCATCCACGATCGTTCCGGGCAGGAAGCGGATTCCCAGGGCACGGGCGAGGGGGGTAAGTCCGTGAAGGCGACCGGGGGGCATGAGCCAGAGAAGGGCCTGGCCCGACTTCACGGCCTGGACCAAGGTCGCAACCTCGGGAGCCAAAAGTCGCGCGGTGGGATCATCCAGGATGAGGAGGGCGGTTTTTTCCGGGATCTGCGCGGTTGCAAGATTGAGGGTCTGGGTCCGGAAGCCCTCGCGCACGAGGGCCTGATCCAGGGCCCGGAGATCTGCAGGTCCACTTCCCGTCAGGGAGGGTTCTCCGTTGCCGGTCACGAAACGGACGTTCAGGTTTTGGCTACGCATAAGGCGGAAGAGGGCATCCGTGAGGGACCGCTGGCTCAATGTCGTCAGGGTTTGCTGGCGAGGTTTGTGGGATGGGCTTGGAATCAGTCGGACACCATCGGACGCAACTATTGGGTGAAAAGTTGGGCAGAACAGCGGCGTGTGGTATGTCAGCCGATTG
>JAJYFY010000022.1 GCA_021785265.1 Pseudomonadota bacterium | reverse complement strand
TCAAAAAGGACACCGGATTTCCAGTAAGCGCCTTTACCGGACACCTACACGCCTCCGGCGTAGACGCTCCGTGTTCAGACCCGTAACTGCGCGAGCGGGGGGCACTCGCAGGACGTTTTCGGTTCATGCCCCGCCGCCGGTCCGGGCCCAAACGGCTTGCCGCTACGCGAGCGATCCGGCGGGTTCTGCCCCTGCCGTTGTCCTTGCACAATCCGTTCCTCCACGTAGCCCAGCACCCGCCTCATTTCCCCGACCTTTTCCATCAACCATTCACTCGCCCGTCCGAGCTGCTCCAACCGTCACTCCCGCACCCGCCGGGCCTGCTTGAGGAACTCCGGCGAAATCTCCCGCTGACGCACCCGCCGCGCCCGCTGCACTCACCCCTCGCGCCTGACGTGCAACTGCCGGGGAGCCGATCCGGAAAGGGCGTTCTCCGCATACCCAAAGCGTGAAGCCCGAGATCTTCAGAACCGACTGCTGAAACCGAGATAAAGGCCATTTTCGCTCATCCGGATGTAGTTTCCGTCCTGCTGGCTCACTTCATGCTGCATGTAGTAGCGGTCGTACCAGCCAAATCCGAGCCGGCCGAACCGGCCCAGCCGGTAAACCACACCCAGGTCGGCCTCGCGATCGGTCTGGGTGACATAGACCTTGCCACCCTCGTTTCTCAGGCTGTAGAGGTTGGGCAGGTGCCCACCCAGGATGCTGCCGACGAGACTCCAGTGGCGGCTCAGAGTGCCGACGAGCCGTAAACCGATCTGGGGAACCGGCAGCTCCTGAGTGATGAAATCCTCCATGGTATGGGGGCCACTCATCTGGCTGGGCTGGGTCACGAGGCTGCCGTTCAGTTTGAAGGTCAGGCCGACATAGGTGAAACCGGCTTCGATCGCGGCCCGCAATCGACGGTGGAACCAGGATCCCAACCCGATCCGGTCGAACGCCGTGAGCTGCCAGTCCTCCTCGACCGGAGTATCACTGTAGACGGGGCGTCCGGGCGCCAGGCCCACGCCGTTGAAATAGATCGTTTGGGGAAATAGCTTCTGACCTGAAAACCTTGATAAATCAAGCCGAATCACGAGCCACTGATCCGGTCCCACGGAATCTGCCCATCCGAGCCGGAGCCGCAGGAGGGGACTCATCCCCAGTCCACTGCCGAGCGCGAGGGGGGTTCCCCGCACTGCATTTTCACGGACCTGGATGAAACCGCCCGGATTACCGCGCATCAGGCGGATTTCCCAGTGCGTATGACGGTGATGGGGATGCCGGGCAGGACGGTCGGGATGGGCTCTGGCAGGACGGACCGGAACGGATGCACGGGCGGCCACAGTCAGAAACAGGCAACCCACGGCCAGGTATAGGCAGCGTCTGACGCCCTCCCCACCCTTCTCCCAGATTTGCGATTCCATCCGATCATCCTCCTCACATGCGGTCTGACTCCCCACCTCCCGGTTAGTGCTTGGTGTGCATGGGAAAGTTCCGGCCGGAACGGAGGAGGAAGACGACAAGCGCCCGCTCCGCCCAGCCGGCTACAACACTCGCTGGAGCTGTCCCGAACGGACCCGGATACGGAGCGCTTTCAGCCGAGAGGGTTCGTTCGGCCTGTTCCTATACAGGAAAAACACCAGGTTTGAGTGGAAACCGCATGACTTTCGTTCTGTCTCTGAACCGTTCGCGGACTTCCTCTTCTGTGGTCATCCGGCAGTTCAGCGATAGAGTTGCTGGATCTCTTCCAGGACGGCGGCTCCAGGGCAAAGTTCCGGATAGGGCAGATCCCGCAGCGCCCCGCTGACTGTGTCATTCAGGGCGTGAAACTCTGCCTGATCTTCGTTGATGTAAAGGAGTCCCGTCACGATTTCGCCACCGTCCCGGTGTTTCTGGATGTACTGATAAGCCTCCTCGCGGTTCATGGGATTGTAGTCTTTCGCCACTTTTTTCAGAATCACTGTGCTCCCGTCATGCAAGGCCACCGGAATGGCCTCTCCCCCGGCGGTGACCGCTTGAATGGGGATTTTTCGGGGTATGAAATCGGCTTGTGCGGCCGGGAGGTCAAAGTGTCTCGTATGGGCGTAGCTCTTGGTGGAGCCCTCGTGATCATTGAAGGTGACACAGGGCGAAAGCACGTCCAGAAGTGCGAAACCGTTGTGCATCAGGCCAGCCTTGATCAATGGCACGAGCTGGTCTTTGTCTCCGGAAAAACCGCGTGCAATGAAACTGCCGCCCAGCGCGAGCGCCAGGGTCACCGGGTCGATGGGCGGCTGCCGGTTGACTTCCCCCTTTTTCGCCGTGCTTCCCTGATCCGCCGAGGCGGAAAACTGCCCCTTCGTGAGACCGTAGACTCCGTTGTTCTCAATGAGATAGAGCATATTGATATTACGCCGCAAAGCGTGGACAAACTGCCCCAGGCCAATGGACAGCGAGTCGCCGTCCCCGGATATGCCGATGTAATGGAGGCTGCGGTTGGCCGCATTGGCGCCGGTCGCGATCGAGGGCATGCGTCCGTGCACGGCATTGATCCCGTGGGCCGCCTCCACGAAATAGGCCGGTGTCTTGGAGGAGCACCCGATCCCACTCATCTTGACGATCCGGTGTGGCTGGATGTTCAGTTCCCAAATGGCCTGGATGAGTGCGGCGGTCACGGAATCGTGTCCACACCCAGCACACAGCGTGGACATGCTGCCTTCGTAGTCGCGGATCGAAAGACCCAGCTCATTGCGTGGCAGGCCGGAGTGGCTGACTTTTGGTTTTTTCATGAAACTCATGCGGCTTTACCTGCTTTGAGTACGGCGCGGATTTCGGAGACAATGAAGCGCGAGTCGATTGGCATACCCCCGTAATGGAGGATCGAGGTGAGCCGATCCCGGACCGCACCTGTTTCCAGGAGCAACAAGGATTTCAGCTGGGCATCGCGGTTCTGTTCCACAACAAAAATCTGTGTGTGCTGCTCCAGGAACTTTTCTACTTCGGAACCAAAAGGGAAGCCCCGGACCCGGAGGTAGTTCAGTTCAATTCCCTCGCCCGCCAGCCGGTCGAGCGCCTCGAGCACGGCCGCATCGCAGCTGCCGATGGAGATCACCCCACTCGTCAGGCCCTCCTTTCTGCGCACAGCAGGCGCCGGGACCAGTGTTTTCGCATAGTCATGTTTCCGCCCCAGACGATCCAGAACCTCCTGATATTCGTCAGCATCCTCGGTGTAGGTCCCGCGAGCGCTATGGCCGGAACCGCGGGTGAAATACGCACCAGACGGGTGGACGCCAGGCAGGGTACGCTGAGGAATGCCATCCCCATCGCGATCCGTATACCGGTGGAAAAGCGTCAGGTCACGCAGCTCGTCGGGCGTACACACCTTGCCGCGATCCGGCATCCGGTGATCATCCCAAGAGAGTTTCGGCACCATCCAGTCATTCATGCCGATATCCAGGTCGGACAGCACCATCACCGGCGTCTGCAGTCGCTCGGCAAGATCAAAAGCCGTGACTGCCATGGAAAAGCACTCCGCGGGGTTTGCCGGGAACAGCAGCACATGGCGAGTATCGCCGTGAGAGGCATAGGCAGCAAGCAAAAGATCCGCCTGCTGGGTACGCGTGGGCATTCCGGTGGAAGGGCCGGCACGCTGCACGTCGAAGATCACTGCCGGAATTTCCGCGTAATAGCCAAAGCCCAGAAACTCGTTCATGAGCGAAAGGCCCGGTCCACTGGTCGGTGTGAAGGCACGCGCGCCATTCCAGCCCGCACCGAGCACCATCCCGATGGCAGCCAGCTCATCCTCCGCCTGGACAATGCAGTAGCGTCGCTGCCCGCTAACCGGATCTTTGCGGTAGCGCTCGCAGAAATCCTTGAAGGCATCCATCAGCGAGGTCGACGGCGTGATCGGATACCAGGCGCCAAGGGTTGCCCCCGCATAGACACATCCCAGTGCAGCAAGCGTATTGCCATCGGCCAGGATAAAGTCGGCGGTTGCGTTCATCCGTTCGAGCCGGACCGGGAGCGGGCAGCTGAAATGCCGGGTCGCATACTGGTATCCCAGCTCGATCGCCCGGAGATTATCCGCGATGAGTTTGGGTTTGTCGGCATAGATCTCCGTGAGCAAGGTTTTCAGCACATCCGGTTCAAGAGCCAGAAGAGCCGCCAATGCGCCCACGTAGCAGATATTTTTCATGAGAATACGTGCGCGGGGGCTATTGAACGCTTCGTTGACCAGTTTGGCCAGGGGAATTCCAATAAGGGTGACGTCCCTGCGCGCAAGCTCCGCCTCGCGTGGCCAGGTGGAATCGTAAAGAAAATAGCCGCCGGAACGGATTTCCGCGAGGTCACGGGCATAGGTCTGGGCATTCATCGCCACCAGGACATCCACTTCGCCCGAGCGGGCGAGATAACCGTCACGGCTCACACGGATCTCATACCAAGTGGGCAATCCCTGGATATTGGAGGGAAAGAAGTTCTTCCCCACGACCGGGATCCCCATCCGAAAAATCGCTTTCATCAATAACCCATTGGCGCTGGCCGAGCCCGTGCCATTTACGTTCGCGATCTTGATGACAAAGTCATTCGCGTGTGCGTTCATGCATTCACCGGCCAGGCACATCGAACGCATAAGGAATCTTCACAATCGACTTCTGCATATCCCATGCTGCGGTCGGGCAGCGTTCTGCACAGAGACCGCAGTGCACACACTGGTCCTCATCCTTGACCATCACGCGGCCGGTCTGCGTCAGGGGCTCCGAAACGAACAGCGGCTGTTTGCGGTTGTTGGCCGGGGCCTTGAGACGTCCACGCAAATCCTCCTCCTCTCCATTGACGGCCAGCGTGAGACAGGCGGTGGGGCAAACGTCTATGCAGGCGTCACATTCAATGCATTTCGGGGCGAAGAAAACCGTCTGGATATCACAGTTGAGACAGCGCTCGACTTCCACTTGGGTCTGTTCAGGTGCAAACCCCCTCTCGACCTCGATCCTGATGTTCTTAAAGCGTTCCGTGAGACCCACATGCGGCACCTTGCGCCGCGCCGAAGCGTCATAACGGTTGCTGTAACTCCACTCGTGTATGCCCATCTTGGTGCTGGCCAGATGCAGGCTGACTGGAGGACGCAGGCCGATCTCCTCGCCCTGACAGTATCGATGGATGGAGAGGGCAGCCTGGTGTCCGTGTTCGACGGCCCAGATGATATTCTCCGGGCCGAACGCCGCATCACCGCCAAAAAATACGCCCGGGCGGGTGCTTTGCATGGTCCTGCGATCCACCCTCGGTACGTCTCGCTGGTCGAAATCAATCCCGATATCGCGTTCGACCCACGGAAAGGCATTTTCTTGCCCAATGGCCAGAATAATATCGTCGGCGGGGAAAAAAACGGATCCGAGTCTCGATGATTCGAGCGTGCCATCGTGCTCGTGGTAGTCCAGTACGTCGAAGTTCATGCCCTGAATCCGGTTGCCCGCCAGGACGAAATCCCTGGGCGCATGACACGGGATGATCGCGATACTCTCCTCCAGGGCTTCTTCCATTTCCCAATCGGAAGCCTTGAGCAGGGTGAGTGGTTTGCGGGCCATCACCTTGACATCGGTCGCACCCAGCCGGAGCGAAGTCCGGCAACAGTCCATGGCCGTATTGCCCGCACCGATGATGAGCACTTTCCGGCCGATCGCGGTGATATGTCCAAAAGCTACGGACTCGAGCCAGTCAATCCCGATATGCACATGCGCAGGGTCATCATAGCGGCCGGGGACGTCGAGATTCTTGCCGCGGGGGGCTCCGCTGCCCACAAATACCGCATCAAAACCGCGCTCGAGCAACGCCTTCATGCTCTCGACGGGCGTGTCCAGCAGCAACTCCACACCCCGGTCGGTAATCAGGTGGATTTCCTCGCTGAGCACCTCGGTCGGCAGACGAAACGCGGGGATATTGGTCCGCATCAGGCCGCCGGGCTCTTGCTGTTTCTCAAAAATCGTGACTTCGTAGCCGAGCGGCAGAAGATCGTTGGCCACGGTGAGCGAAGCGCAGCCAGCGCCCACGCAGGCGATGCGCTTGCCATTCTTCCGGGTGGGGACCGGTGGTAGATGGGGAGCGATTTCGCCCTTCAAATCTGCGGCCACACGCTTCAGCCGACAGATGGCCACGGGTTTCTCGTCGACCCGGCCGCGGCGGCAGGCCGGCTCGCAGGGACGGTCGCAAACGCGTCCCAGAATGCCGGGGAACACGTTCGATTCCCGGTTGAGCAGGTAGGCTTCCGTGAAACGGCCCTGGGCGATCAGACGGATGTACTCGGGAACATCGGTGTGGGCCGGGCAGGCCCATTGGCAGTCCACGACCCGGTGAAAGTGGTCGGGGTTGGATACATCCGTTGGCTTCAATAGCCGCTCCCACAGCAGATGTGTGGGTCTCGTGCAATCCACTGCTTGTATTCTGAGGAGGCGTTCAACGGGGGGACAGCAGGTTTGCCGCGCATTCTGGCAAAAAGCGGTCTCTTTTCACCTGGTATGAGTCTGAACACGGGTGTTGGGGTCGATCCGGTGGTGCCCAGAACTTGGCAAAGATGGAGGGTTCATCTCCAGACCGGTGTTTTTATAACAGCATGATAGCGCGATGTCAAATGTGTTGGGTCGAACAGGAAGCACCTGTCAGCCACCGATCTTGCAATCGGCTCGACATCGTTTGGGGATTCCATCTGTATAAGGTACGAGTCTGATTCGCCCTCGCGCTCAAGCCGTCACGAGCCTGCGCGGTTCTGGCTCCTGTGACGGGGAAAAACCCGGCCCTATCGGACCTATCCAGCGGCTAACCTGCAGCGGATAAACCGCACCGCAGAAAACAGACCCGCCGCATCCCCGATTGCAGGATCGGCGACCCTTCAACCCAAGGCTCGCTCGGTCTCCACGGCCTCGCCTTCAACGGGAAATCCGAGACGTCGCCATTCGGGCACGCCCTCTTCCAGACGCCGCACCCGGTAACCCTGGCGACGCAGGGCCTTCAGGGCCTCGAGCGCAAGGAAACAGTAGGGCCCGCGGCAATAGACCACGATCATCGACTCGTGAGGTAGGTCAGGTGACTCGCGCCGGAGCTGCTCCCAGGGAATATGAATGGCTCCTGGCAGATGCCCGGCCCGGTACTCCTCGGCGGGCCGCACGTCGAGCAGGACCAGGGGTTCCTGCCCCATCCGCGCCCACAGTTCAGTGGCCCGGATGGGAGGCTCCTCATCACGGCTCCGGATCTGCTCATGAACCAGTTTCTCAACACTGGCCAGCGAGGCTTCGGCCACCTTTTCCAGGGACAGGACGAGGGATGAGACCTGGTCACCAGAGAGCCGGTAGAGACGATGCCGCCCGTTCGGTCGATCGATCACGAGGCCTGCCCGCTTGAGTTTCTGGAGATGCTGGGAGGCACTCGCGATACTGATCCCGAGAAATCCCGCGAGCACCTCGACCCTGCGCTCTCCCTGGGCCAAAAGTTCAAGCAAAGACAGCCGGTGCCCATGAGCCAGGGCATCGGCAACCAAGGCGAACTGGCTGAAAAGGGTTTGCCTGTCGGAAAAGGTTTGGTGGGTCATTGACAATCATACATTCAATCGTTATATTGAATAATAGAACATATGAGTTCAACATTCAAGCCGTCCTGCCATGGTCAATCGATCGAAGCCGAAAACACTCCGCAGCACATGCCTCCTCACCGGCATGCTCGCCTTGACCGCAGCACTCTTCCAGCAGGCTCTGGCCCGGCCCATCGGATTCCAGGCCGCGGTCTCCCTGGCACTCCGGACCAGCCCGGAATCCACGATCCGGCAAGCCCAAGTCGCCTCCGCCCGGGGCCGACTGACAGAAGCCCAAGGCCGGCGATTGCCCCACCTGGGGCTCGAGTGGGCGGCCGGGCGCAGCAACGATCCGCTCACCGTCCTCGGCTACCGGCTGAGCGAAGGGCGGGCCAGCTTCGGGGATCTCGGTCTCGGTAGCTACACCGGCCCCTCTTCCCTGGGCACCCAGCCGGCCGCCCTGGACAATCCGGACTATGCCGACAACTTCGATACCGGCATCGTGCTCGATGTTCCCCTGTTTGCGAGCGGCACCCATGCGGCAGAGGAACGCGGAGCGCGGGCCCTGCTCGATGCCCGAAAAGTCCACGCCGGAGCCTCGACTGGGCTTATTACCTTCGAAGTGCTCAGGCGCTACGACGCGGTCCACGCCACCCACGCACTCTTTACGGCGGCCAGGCAGGCCGTGCGGGCTGCCCAGGGAGACCTCCGGATCGCCGAGTCATTGTTCCGGAAAGGACTCGTCATCCGGAGCGATGTCCTGGGCGCCCGTGCCCATCTCGCGGAAGACCGGGCCCGGGAAGAAGCCGCGCGGTCCCGCTGGCAAGACGCCCTGGACAGCTTTCGGATCGCGCTCGGCCTTCCGGCATCGAGCCGGATCGTTCCCGGTCCGGCCGTCGAGGTGTCGGCACCCCAGGGAACACTGGCGCAGCTCCGGCACACCCTCCTTCACGACAATCCGGACCTGCGCTCGTTGCGTGCCCAACTGCGGGCTCAGGGGTCCTTTCTCAGTGCCACCGAGGACGGGCGCGGTCCCCGGCTCGACCTCATCCTCCGCCATGACTGGAACGGCCGAACCCCGAGCTTTCACGCGCCTTCCAATACCTTCCTTCTCGAGTTGCGCTGGAACCTCTACACGGCGGGGGTCGAATCCGGCGCCGAATCCGCCGCCCGGGCCCACCGGCGGAAGGTCGGGGCTGAACTCGTCCAGGCACAACGGCAGCTCGAACGGGCCTTGATTCAAAGCGTCCGGAACGTTCGCGTCGCCGAGCACGAGGTCCGGGCGAGCCAAATCGCAGCGCATGAAGCCCGGCTCGCTGCCCATCTCGTGGAACTCCGCTACAGCCACGGCCTGGGCACGCTGACCCAGCTCCTTTCCGCCCAGGCCCGGCTCGAGCGGGCCCGGTCCCGACTGGTTCTCAGCCGTTACCGCCTGGTGCTCGGACAGGCTGCACTCCGACTCACCCTGAACCGCCTGGGTCCGGGCACGGTCATTTCCGCTCCTGACGACTCTGGACACCCGGGGGATTGAAGATGAGAAGACTCCGCTTTCCTGCTCTGGCCACCCTCTTGCTCCTGACCACGGCCTGCACCCGACATCCGTCCGCGACCTCAACGCAACCGGTCTTCCGGGTCCGGGTGGCTACCGTCCTCCCGCTCCACCTCACGACGACGGTGAGCATTCCCGGCCAGGTGACGAGACAACACACCGCGCTCCTGGCTTCCCGCCAGGGTGGGTTCATCACGGCCTCGCCCGTGAAGGCCGGCTCCCCCGTGCGTCAGGGGACCCTCCTGGCCGTGGTCGGACAGGCCGATGCCCGAGCGCTCCTCGCCCAAGCCCGCGACCGGCGCATCGCCGCAGAGCTCAACCTCAAGGAGGCCACAAAGCAGGAGCAACGCTACCAGGCTCTTTACCGGGAAGGCGCCGTCTCCACCCATGAATACGAAGACGTCCACCGCCGGGACCAGATCGCCCAGGCCGAGGCCCGGGCGGCTCGGGCCGGATGGACGGCCGCGCGGGCCAACCTGTCCTACGCGAGGATCCGGGCACCTTTCCCCGGAATCGTGTCAGAACGTTTCCTGCACCAGGGAGCATTCGCCGCGCCTGGTGCTCCCCTCTTGAGGCTCGTGGGTGGAGCCTCCGAAATCCGCACCGCCGTCGCGAACTCCCTCTACCGAAGTCTTGGGATCGGCGAATCCGTCACGGTCTCGGTCAACGGGCAGCTCTACCAGGCCCATATCATTCGCATGGTCGGAGCCATGGATCCCTCCACCGAAACCCACGAGGTGAGGCTCCTCCTGCCGATCAACGGACCCCAACCGGCCTACGGCGCCCTGGCCACGGTCGCCTTTCCAGTGAGACGGCGGCGGGCACTCGGCATTCCGCGACCGGCACTCGTCAGGCGGGCCGGCCTCGTCGGGGTCTTTCTCGTGAACTCGAAGGGACGGGTCTTCTTCCAGCCGGTCCGGCTCACCCCGCAAGCTCAGGGCCCCGAAATCGCCATCGCAGCGGGTCTCAAGGCGGGAGACCAAGTCGTCGTCCAGCCCCCGGCCCGCCTCGAAAACGGCACACGGATCATTCCGGTTCCCCTTCATGCGTGAAAACGCCCGAGCGCTCAATCCTGCCGGTCGGCTCGCCCGAACCTTCCTCCATTCCAAGCTGACCCCGCTCCTCATCCTGGCCGCTACCCTCTTCGGCCTGCTCGCCATCCTGGAAACCCCCCGGACCTACAACCCGAGCATCGTGGTTCCGGTGATCAATCTCACGGTCGTGCGTCCGGCGAACACGCCACGGGCCATGCTGGAACAGGTGGTTCGTCCACTCGAGGCCCTGATGGCCTCAATCCCCGGGGTCGCCCATACCTATGGCATGGCCCGGGCCGGGCTCGCCACGGTGACTGTCCGCTTCCGGGTCGGGGCCAACGAAGAACGGAGTCTGGTCAAGGTCTACAACCAGATCCAGAGCAACTTGAACCGGCTTCCGCCCGGCACCCGCCCGCCCTTGATCCAGTCTCTCAGTCTCTACGACGTGCCGATCCTGACCCTCACGCTGAGTGCGCGTCACCGGGATGCGGAAGCGCTCCGGGTCATCGCCGAACATGTCCTGGCCCCCCTGCGGAGCGTCCCCGGGGTTGGCAAGACCTGGATCGAGGGGGCCTCCGCATCCGCCATCCGAATCTGGCTCAACCCCACCCGCCTCGCCGCTGACCGCCTGACGCCCAGCGCCGTGGCAGCGGCACTTTCCGCCGCCAATGTCACCCAACCCGCAGGATCCCTGCTCGTGGACGAACGCCGGATGCCCCTGCGCGTGAGCGCGGGACTCGGTAACGCCAAAGCCGTGGGCGGAATCGTCCTCGCCATCCGGCACCATCGCCCGGTCTTCCTGCGCGACGTGGCCCGGGTCGCCCCGGGACCTGCCAACGAGGCCGTCCGTTCGACGATCGGCTTCGGGCCGGCTTCTGCCCATCGGGGACGCCCCCCGGAACCGGCGGTCACCCTGGCCATTGCGCGCCAGAAGGGAACCGATGGGGTTCAAGTCGCCGATAGGGTCCTGTCCCGGCTTCATCGGGTGGAACGCTGGGCGCTACCGGCGGGCATCCACGTCACCATCACCCGCAATGACGGGCACACCGCGAACGATGCAGTCGATACCCTGATCGAGCATCTCGGGCTGTCGATCCTCGCGGTGGTCGCGATCCTGATCATTTTCCTGGGCTGGCGCGAGGCCTCCATCGTGGCCCTCTCGATCCCCCTCATCCTGTTCGTGGTCCTGGGGGTGGGCTGGATCGCCGGCCAGAGCATCAACCGCATCACCCTCTTTGCACTGATCCTCTCCCTGGGCCTCCTCGTCGACGACAGCATCGTCGTCATCGAAAACATCCACCGCCATCTGCATGATCGACGAGGCGGGAACTTCGGGCGGCTCGTCGTGACGGCGGCAGACGAGATCGGTCGTCCCACCATCATGGCCACCTTCACGGTCATCGTGGCACTTATTCCGATGGCGTTCGTGGGCGGCATGATGGGTCCCTTCATGGCCCCCATCCCCTTCAATGCTCCGATCGCCATGCTGACCTCGCTCATCATGGCCTATACCGTGGTGCCTTTCGTGGCCTATCGCTGGCTCAAAACCCGAAAGCCCCAGGTTCTGGCGGAGGCCTCCGCGCCCACGCTCGAGGAACGGGGCGAAGCCGCCCGTGACCGGCTCCACCGTCTCTACCTCCGCCTGTTCCGTCCCCTCCTCGAATCCCCCCGCCGACGCCGGTGGTTCGGAGTCGGTGTCACGGCCCTCCTCATCCTCGCGCTGCTCCAACCCCTCTGGCAGTTTATCCGTCCAGCGGGCATGAACGGCCCGCTCTCCCCGTTCGGGGTGGCGCTCAAGATGCTGCCCAACGACAACGTGAACACGCTTCTCCTGGCCGTGGACCTGCCTGCGGGCACCCCGCTCGTCAAAACCGAGCGGGTGACGCACGCGGTGGCCCGGATTCTCCGGCACAACCGCTACGTCACGAATGAGCAGAGCTTCGTGGGCGAGGCCGCCCCGGAGGACTTCGCCGCTCTGGTCCGCGGGGATGCCTTCCGGCGCGGGCGGAACTTCGCCGAGATCCGGGTCAACCTCCTGGCCAAGAGCCAACGCCGCATCGGATCGAATGGCATCGCCCGCGAGATTGAACGCGCCCTCGCACCGCTCCGGCGGAGCGACCCCACGGCCCGGATCAAGATCCTGGAGACCCCACCCGGGCCCCCGGTCCGCTCCCAGATGATGGCCGCCCTCTACGGTCCCTCCTACCCGGAACTCCGGGCGCTCGCAGGCCAAATCCTCGCCCGCGACTACCCCCGGGTCTACGGCATGATCAACGAGGACGACTCGGTGGGTCACACGCGCGATCAGTACCGTCTCCGGATCCGGCGCCTGGCCGCCGCCCAGGATGGTCTTTCGGCGGCGGACATTGCGAGCCAGGTCACCGCCTATTTCCACGGCGTGGCGGTAGGCAGTCTGGACGATCCCCGGGCGCGGCGACCGATCCCCCTCGTGCTCCGTCTCCGGCGGCCGGACCGGGTCGGCACAGCACCGCTTGATGGATTGTTCCTCGTCAACCGACACCAGCAGCGGGTCGCACTCTCGAGCGTGGCCCGGATCGAGCGCGGACCGGCACCACGACCCTTCTACACACGGGACCAGCACCCGGTGGTCTATCTCACCGGACACATGCTCCGCTCGAGCCCGGTCTACGGCGTCCTGTCGCTCACCCGGTGGCTCGACGGTCTCAAACTGCCGGGCGGCCAGTCCCTTCACGTCGGCAACCTGGGGTTTTCCGCCTCCCAGCCGCATCTCGGCCATTACGATCTTTTCTGGCAGGGCGAGATGCGCCTCACGCTCAATGTCTTCCGGGATCTCGGCTCGGCCTTCGTGGTCGCCATCGTACTGATCTATATCCTGCTGGTCGGCTACTACCGGTCATTCTTCCTGCCCCTGATCGTCATGGGCGCGATCCCCCTCACCCTGATCGGCGTTTTTCCCGGCCACTGGCTTCTGGGCGAACCCTTCACTGCAACCTCGATGATCGGGGTGATCGCCCTGGCCGGTGTCGTGGTCAGAAACTCCCTCCTCCTGATTGATTTCATCCTCGAGCACCGGGCCCGGGGGCTTGCGCTCAAAACCGCCGTGCTCGAAGCCGGAGCCGTGCGGCTCCGGCCCATCCTGCTCACGGCCTTGGCCATCATGCTGGGTTCGGCGATCATGCTCGAGGACCCCGTCTTCGGCGGACTCGCGATCTCCCTCATCTTCGGTGCCCTGGCTTCCACCGTGCTCACGCTCTTCGTGATTCCGCTCATCTATTACCTCTGGCAGTCGCGTCGGGAAAACACCCGTTCTCTCCTCTCCCACCCTACGACCGTACCTCGGTCAGGAGTCTCGTCATGAACACCGAACGTCTCGTCCGCATTTTTGCCGGCACCTTTGTGCTCGTGAGTCTCGCTTTGGGCGTCCATGCCAGCCCGATCTTTATCAGTCGGGATTTCCTCTGGTTGACCGCCTTTGTCGGGTTCAACCTTTTCCAGAGCGGATTCACCCGCTTCTGCCCGCTTGAGATCGGGCTCAAGAAAATGGGCGTGCCCACCCGCTAATCCCCCCGATCCCTCCCAGGAGAGCTTCCATGTCTAAAACCCTCGTTCTCGGTGCCGGACTCGGTGGCCTGTCCACCGCCTACGGCCTCAAATCCGCACTCGGCAAGGGGCATGACGTCACGGTCATCAACCCCACGGATAGCTTCCAGTTCACCCCCTCCAACCCGTGGGTGGCGGTCGGCTGGCGCAAACCCCAGCAGGTCCAGGTCCATTTGGCAAAACCCCTCGGACGCAAGGGCATCGATCTCGTGGTCGGTGAGGCGCGTGCTGTCCAACCCGCGGCCCAAAAGGTCGTCCTTGCAGATGGACGGGAGATCGCCTACGACCAGCTCGTGATCGCGACCGGTCCCGAACTCGCCTTCTCCGAGATCCCGGGGTTTGGTCCTGAACCCGGCTACACCCAATCCGTCTGCACCCTCCCCCACGCCGAGGCCGCCTACACGGCCTACCAGGCCTTTCTCAAAAATCCCGGCCCGATCGTGGTGGGGGCCGCCCAGGGCGCAAGCTGCTTCGGCCCGGCCTACGAGTTCGCCATGATCCTGGATTCGGATCTCCGTCGCCGCAAGCTCCGGCACCGGGTCCCCATGACCTTCGTGACCCCTGAACCCTACATCGGTCACCTCGGTTTGGGCGGCGTCGGCGATTCCAAAGGGCTCCTGGAATCCGCCCTGCGCGAACGGCATATCCGCTGGATCACCAACGCCAAGGTCAAGGAGGTGACAGCCGGCCAGCTCACCGCCATCGAACACGATGCGACAGGTCAGCCGATCGCCGAGCATCCCGTGAACTTCGGATTCGCCATGCTGATCCCCGCGTTCCGGGGCATCGATGCCGTCATGGGCGTCGAGGGCCTAGTCAACCCGCGGGGATTCATCCTCATCGACTCGAACCAGCGCAATCCCCGCTATCCCGAGATCTATGGCGTGGGGGTCGCGGTCGCCATCGCACCGCCCGAACCCACCCCGGTACCCACGGGTGTGCCCAAGACGGGATACATGATCGAGTCCATGTCGAGCGCGGTCGTCTCCAACGTCGTCTCGAGCCTCTCCGGTCAGCCGGTCACGGCCCAGGCGACCTGGAATGCCATCTGCCTGGCCGACTTCGGTGACACGGGCATGGCCTTCGTCGCCCTGCCTCAGATCCCCCCCCGCAACGTCACCTGGACGAAGGAAGGATACTGGGTGCACTTGGCCAAGGCCGCCTTCGAGAAATACTATCTGCGCCGGGTGCGGACCGGTAACGCCGACCCGTTCTACGAAAAGCACGTTCTCGGGGCGCTCGGGATCCATCGTCTCGCGAATGGATCGTGAACGCTTGGGATCAGCGTTATGCCGAACCGGGCTACGCCTACGGAACCCGTCCCAACGATTTCCTGGCTGCGGTGGTCGACCGCTTGCCCAAGGGACGGGTTCTGTCGCTCGCCGAAGGCGAGGGACGCAACGGCCTCTTTCTGGCCTCGCGAGGGTTCGACGTCACCGGCATCGACCAGTCGGCCGTGGGCCTGGAGAAAGCCCGAGCCCAGGCCCGTGAGCGGGGTCTCGCGCTCACGACCCTCGTCATGGATCTCGCTGACTTCCGGATCGAGCCCGGACACTGGGCGGTGATCGTCTCGATCTTCTGCCATCTGCCTTCCGCGATCCGCCGGCGTCTCAGCCGCGAGGCCGCAACCGGGCTCGTCTGCGGCGGAGCCCTGGTCCTCGAAGCCTACACGCCCCACCAGATCGGCCGGGGCACGGGTGGCCCCCAGGATCCGGATCTCATGCCGACTTTGGAAGAGCTCCGATCCGATCTCGCCGGACTCTCCTTCGAGATCGCCCAGGAAACCGAGCGGGAGGTCCGGGAGGGTCGTTTTCACACCGGTCGGGGAGCGGTCGTTCAAATCCTCGCCTTTCGCAATCCCTGAACCGGGGGAGTTATCATGGATCCCAGATTCCCCTGAGATGGAGGCTCGACATGAAACGCAAGCTGCTCAAGAATGTCCGCGGAGAGACGCTCGGTTACCTGGACACGGAGGAGGACGGCCGCCGATCCGCAAAGGACGTACGGGGCAAACTCGTCGGCCGTTATGACCCCCGGACTGACCTCACCTACAACGACAAAGGCGAGACCCAAACCCACGGCGATTCCCTGAGTTCGCTGCTCACCAAAGACTGAAGGGTGCCGGGCGGTGGATCCCCGGCACCGTTCTGGCCTAGGGTCCCGGACAGAGGGGGACTGGGCGGACCGTGAGCGGGGGCGGCGGGTTCCCCACCAGCATGGCTCGGGTCGGCAACACGGGGGCGATGGGCGTCCGCGTGAAAAACTGCGGACGGATTCTCTGGCGGGTCGCTTTCTCGAAATCATAGGCGATCCCGATCAGGGTGGGCTCGGACCACTTCCCGGCAAAAAACGTAACCCCGACAGGGAGTCCATGCACATTTCCGGCTGGTACGGTGATGGAGGGGTACCCCGCCACGGCAGCCGGACTGTCCCCCCCCGCGGTCCCGTGATCCCCGTCGACCAGATCCGTGGTCCAGGCCGGTCCCTCGCCCGGGGCCATGAGCGCCGATAGGTGGTGGGCCCGGAGTGCGGCCTCGATGCCCAAAGGTCCGGTCAGTGACTTGGCCCGAGCCAGGGCGTGCCGGTAGGCCGGAGTCGAAAGCGGACCCATGCGCTCGGCACGAAGGAAGAGATCCTGCCCGAACCAGGGCATTTCCCGGCGGGCATGAGCGCGGTCGAAGGCGATCAGCTGGGCCAGGTTGTGCACGGGCAGTCCCTGCCGGTGGGCCAGGTAATCATTGAGGTCATGCTTGAACTCGTAGAGCAGGGTGGTGAACTCGGACTTGCCGTAGCGATGGAGGTTGGGAAGCCGGACCGCCATGACCGTGGCTCCCCGACTCCTGAGAGCCGCCACGCTGTCGTCGAGAATCCGGCGCACCGCGGGACTCGTTCCCACGAGACCGCAGACCACGCCGATCCGTTTGCCCCGGAGCTGCCCCCGCTTGAGAAAACGGGTGTAGTCAGTCCTATGACGATTCGCGTTCTTCGTCCAGGGGTCACGCGGATCGGAACCGGCGATCACGGTGAGGACGGCCGCCGCATCCGCCACGCTGCGGGCCATGGGACCGGGATCATCCTGGCTGTGTGCAATCGGGACGATGCCGGCACGGCTCACGAGCCCCAAGGTCGGCTTGATGTCGACGATGCCATCGACCGAAGCCGGGCAGGTCAGCGAGCCGTCGGTCTCGGTGCCGATGGCCACCGGAACCAGCCCGGCCGCAACGGCCACGGCCGAGCCCGAACTCGATCCACAGGCGTTGCGCGAGAGAACGTAGGGATTCCGGGTGAGACCGCCGACCGCGCTCCATCCGCTCGTGGCGTGGCTGGATCGGAAGTCGGCCCACTCACTGAGGTTGGCTTTCCCGAGAATGATGGCGCCGGCCCGTTCCAGCCGGTTCACGATCGTGGCATTGCGGGAGGGCGGTGGGCCTTCGAGCGCAAGCGATCCGGCCGTGGTCGCCATCGCGCGGGTGTCGATGTTGTCCTTGAGGAGCACGGGGATCCCGAAGAGGAGGCCATGGCCCCGTCCGGCCCGGAGCAGAGCCTCCCGTTCACGGGCGATCGCGAGTGCCTGGGGGTTGAGCACGATGACCGCGTTCAGCCGGGGTCCCTCGTGGTTCAGAAGCTGGATCCGTTCGATGAAATCCCGGACGAGCGCGACATCGGTGATCGCCCCCGACCGGAGTTCCCGGTGCAGGGTCGCGATCGACTGGAAATAAGGCGTCACGGGACCTTGGAGCGGAGATGCCGGGACCCTCGCCACACCACCCATCAGGAGAAAAAATACCGAGAACCAACCCAATCTTTTCATGACACCTCCGGGATCCGGGAAGAAACGGGGAACCACCCGCGGGGTCGGGTCGTCACCGCACACCGGATCTCTGAATCACAGCAGAACCCATCCGTCCCGTCAATCGAGCCTGAGGCCGGTCAAACCCGCGGGGGGCCGAACCGGAAAAAGATCCCCGATCCCGCTCCGCTCACCCGCGGCCTCCCGCGTCCCAGTCTCCTGCTCAGAACCCGTAACGGAAGGACAGCATGAGGGACTGGTAGCTTCCGGTATCGGCAAAAAAGGCCACGCGCCCATGCGGACTGGTATAGAAGGAAAGACCGGCATAGAAACCGCTCAGCGTGTCGCCCGCAATCGGACTCGTCACGTTCGTCTTTCCGGAAAGCAACTGGCTGCCGCTGAAGTTCCGGACGTAGAGCCCCGCTGAGAAACGGGCCGCCCAGAGCCGGTACCAGGCACCCGCGCGGGACGCCACACCCAGCCACCGGAGCCGGTATTGCTCGGGACCGACGCTGTCACTCACCCGGTGATAGGTGCCTGCGAGCTCCAGGGTGAATCCCCAGATTTTCTGGATGGGAATGAAGGAGGTGATCGAAGCCCCTGCATAGTAACCCCCGAGATTGAGCCCGGTGAGTGCGGGATTGGTGTCCTGCGTCACTCCGAGGTAGCCCCCCCGGAAGGCCACGTCCACGAGGTGGTGGTACCAGTAATGGCCGAGCTGGATGCCGGCTTCGGTGATGTGGGTCTTGTAGGTCGATCCGTTGATGTCGAAACCGGTCTGTGCATGTGAAAATTCGAAAGCCGAGCTGAATCCCTGGGCGGCTGCCACGGCGGGAAGCGCCAGAAAAAAAACCAGGGCAAGGCGTCTGAGCATGTTGATTCTCCAATGACGAAAAGGTGGACGGGCGTGGATGGAAATCGATCGGGGTGAACTCAACTGTTTTTGTTCTCTCTCGTGGTGGACTGGATGCTCGGCGACCCTCATCAGGACTGGATCGCCGGTGACTGCATGAGTGCGGTTCCGTCCGCCTCAATCGGCATGCCTGACTGTGCGTAACAGGCCTGATCCCAGGCTGCGGTGTCTTGTCCGATGTAACTCGCATGCGTGAGGATCCATGAGGAACTCGGAGGCGCATTCGCGAGCGACATGATGGTTCGGATCGTGGTATTGATGAGCGGAATGATCAGGGGATAGCAGTAATGAACGCGGACCTTGAGCAGGTTCGCGTCCTGGATGTCTTCTTTCGAGTTGGGCCCCGGGGTCGTGGATTTGTAGAGGAGCCGCGCATTGGGAATCGCCTGCATATAGCTCACCGAGCCGGACGGCGTCACGAAGGGAACCTGGGTCGCGAAGTCCTGGAAAGCCTGAGTGCTCGGGTTCAGGATGGTGATCTTGACCGTCAGCGGGTTTTCAGCGGCGAGCAAGGCGAGTCCCCGGGCTTCCACGGCACCCGTGAGCGAGGGGGTACCGGTCATGCCCTTTTGGTAGAGGGGGGCCAGTCCCTCGGCCACCCCTTCCTTGATCGAGGACAGGGAGGCGTTGTTGACCGCTCCGTTGCGTGCCCCGTCGAAGGCCGCGAGATCGAGTGTGGATTTGGCCATGAAGACCAAGGCGAACTGGATCGTGCCGAGGATGAGGAGCAGGAGGGAGGGAAGGACGATCAGGTACTCCACGAGGGCTTGCCCCCGCTCCCGCTGCCCGCGCCGGATCAGAGACCGGAACATCAGGAAGGGCCGCCGGCCCGCGGGGGATGGGCGCTATCGCTGACAGGGGGGGGGCGGCTTGTCCGGGGCATTTTCTTGAGGAGACGGATCACCTCCTCGATCTTTTTCCGGACCGGATCAGCCGGTGGCGTCATGTTGTAAGCCTGGATCAGGGTAGCCCACGCCATGCGCAGACGAACGACCCCCAGGTTGTACCACGCCTGGCCATCCTGGGGATCGAGCGTCGTGGCTTTGAGGTAGGCCTGGACGGCCTTTTGCGGGTGGCCCTCCAAGGCGTAGAGATTCCCCACACGGGTCCAGACCGAGGGGTCATGGAGACGTCCGGCCAAGGCCCGGTAATCGGCCAACGCCTGGGCCAGCTGTCCTTTGTCGTAGGCCGCCTGTGCCCTCTGGGTGAGGACCGTGAGGTGGTGTCCGGACGGGCTCGTGGCACATCCCGACAAGAGGAGTCCCGCGGCGGCCAGCAGCAGCCGGCGGCGTCTCATGGCCATTCCCGCCAGCGGAGTGCTCGGCCCGGGGCCAGATCCCGCGCCATCGGGGTTCCGGCCGGGAGTTCAAGCACCCGGCGGGCTCCTCGGGCCATCGCGAAACGGAACGGGCACAGGCCACCGACCACCTTGAGGACCACGCCCTCGTCGTTCATGAACACCACATCCAGGACATAGCGCATGCCCCAGGTATGGATCGAGCCGCAGCGGTCGATCCAGAGTCCCTGACCGGGATTGAGGGCGGGCCGCGCCAGAAGACCACGCCCGCGTTCCCAAGCGTTCGTCGTGCGCCACACCTCATGCAGAAGAACCTGTCCATGGGCATCCTCGACACGGCCCTGCCTCACATCACGCCTTGCTGCTTGATCATCATGATGATCGGGAAAGCCAGCACGATGAAGGTCGTGGGAAAGATGAAAAGAACCAGGGGCAGCATCAGCTTGACCGGCGCCTCCATGGCCAGTTTCTCAGCCCGCTGGAACCGTTCCATGCGCCGGCGTTCCGCCTGCACCCGCATGACCTTGCCGACACTGGCGCCCACCTGTTCCGCCTGGACGATGGCCGAGACCACCGAACTCACTTCCGGGATCTTGAGCCGGGTGTCCATCCGCCTCAAGGCATCGGCCCGCGTGAGCCCGGAGCGGATATCGCGCAGGACCAGGAAGAGTTCCTGCCGCATGGGGCCTGCCGGCCCCTTCTCGACGGTCTGCGCGAGCGCACCGGCCAGGTTCAGACCGGCCTCGATGGCGAGGGTGAAGTAGTCAAGGTACATGGGCAGCGCCTTGAGGATGTCCTTGCGCCGCGATTCGTAGCGGTTCCGGAGCCAGATCAGTGGGTAGAAAAACCCCAAGATGCCCACGAGCAGGGGAAGCACCACCCCCAGCATGCCGCCCAGGGGCTTGAGTGCCATGAAGGCGATCACGAACGTGACGACCCCGGCAAACACGCGGCTCGCGAAAAACTCCTCTGCGTTCATCATGTAGGTGGCCCCCGCCCGTGCCAGCTGCTGGTGCGTATTTTCGAGCAACTGGGCCGGCAGGCGGGAACAGAGGTAGTAGGCCAAAAACCGGATGATCGGCCAGATCACCCGGAGGAGGGGGGGCAGTGGATCCAGGTATTGCCGCTCGTCGTCCGGCACCTCCTCGTGCATTGCGGCGATCCACCAGAAGACCAGGATGACCGAACCGGCCACCGAGACGGCAATCAGGATATACCAGATCATACGTCGATACTCGTGATGCGCCGGATCCCGTACCAGCCCATGGCTTCCATGAAGGCGATCACGCCGAGCACGATCCATCCGGTCAGGGTATGAAATAACGGATGCATGGCCTTGGGCTGCATCAAGTCCAAAACCAGCATGAGGAAAAGCGGCAGGCCGGCCATGACCGCGCCCTGGACCTTCCCCTGTGCGGTCAGGCTCTCGATCTTTCCCTCCACCTGCATCTTGCGGTAGATCGTATCCGCAAGCGACTCGAGCATGTCCGCCAGGTTGCCGCCGGTCTCGCGGGCGATGCGAAGGCCCGCCGAGAACATGATGAACTCCTGGATCGGCAGGCGCGTTTCCATGTCCTTCAGGGAGTCCTCGAAACTGGCACCCAGTTTCTGGGCACGGAGCATGAGGGCAAACTCCTGGTTGATCGGCGGCTTGGTCTCATTCACCAGATTCTCGAGAGCCACGGCCAGGCTGGTGCCGGCACGCAAGGAAGCCGCCATCATCATCATCGCATCCGGAAACTGCGAGGCAAACTGCTTGAGGCGACGCTTGCGCATCATCCCGACCACGATCTTGGGCGCCACAAAGGGAACGACCAGGCTGAGGGCGGTGAACACCGGGTTCTGGGTCACGATCCAGAGGATGACCGGCAGGAGGAGATAGGCCGCAAACTGGACCATGGCCAGCTTGTTGTAATCGATGAAGACGAAGAGATCGGCCAGATCCCGCGAGGCCGTCTCCTTGATCCGCTCCTTCTGCCAGCGGGCGCCCAAGCCCAGGGCCTGGCCCAAAAGGATGAACAGCGCGGCGGCGGCGCCAAAGCCGCAGATGCCGATCAGCCAGTACGTCGCGGTCGCACTCATGACGGGCCGCCTCCTTTCTGGTCTTCAAAAAAGATGTTGCGGTCGACTTCGATCCCCCGCCGCTGCAGATCCTCGTAGAATTCAGGGATCCGCCCGGTGGCCACGAAGCGGCCCTGGATCTTGTGGTCGGGGCCGTAGCCCTCCTGTTTGAAAAGGAAGATGTCCTGCAACTGGATGGTCTGGTTTTCCATCCCGGTGACCTCGGTGATGTGCGTGATCTTGCGGCTACCACAGGAGAAACGCGTCTGCTGCACGATCAGGTGGATCGCCGAGGAAATCTGCTGGCGAATCGCAAGAATCGGCAGTTCCATCCCGGCCATGAGCACCATGACCTCGAGGCGGGACAGGGTGTCGCGGGGTGCATTGGCATGGACCGTCGTGAGCGAACCGTCATGCCCCGTGTTCATGGCCTGCAGCATGTCCAAGGCCTCCCCTCCCCGGCACTCCCCGACGACGATCCGGTCCGGCCGCATCCGCAGGCTATTCCGGACGAGGTCGCGGATGGTGACCGCGCCCTCCCCTTCGATGTTGGCCGGCCGGGCCTCCAAGGACACCAGGTTGGGCTGGTAGAGTCGGAGTTCGGCCGCATCCTCGATGGTGACCACCCGGTCGCTGTCCGGGATGAAGTTGGACAGGACATTGAGCAAGGTCGTCTTGCCCGAGCCGGTTCCTCCCGAAATCAGGATGTTCCGCCGTTGCTGAACGGCCAGTTTGAGAAAGGCCATCATGGGGTGGTTCGCCGACTTGAACGTCACGAGGTCCTCGTCGTTGAGCCGGCGTTTGGAGAACTTGCGGATCGTGATGCAAGGTCCCTTGAGCGCCAGGGGGGGGATGATGGCGTTCACGCGCGAACCGTCCTTGAGTCGTCCATCGACCATCGGTGAGGCTTCGTCGATCCGCCGGCCCAGCGGGGCGATGATGCGCTCGATCGTGGAGAGAACGGCCTTGTCCCCCGAAAAGGCGATCTGGGACTCCCCGAGCTGCCCTTTACGCTCGACGTAGACCTGATCGTAGCGGTTGACCATGATTTCCGTGACGCTGTCATCCGCGAGAAGCATCTCGAGCGCACCCAGTCCCACCGCCTCGTTCAGGGCGTTTTGGGCCAACTGCCCCCGTTGGGGATCGGACGCCATGGTCGGATCCTCGTTGATGATCTCCTCGATCAGCTCCTGGGTTTTCTGCCGGAGTTCGGACTCCTCCATCTTGCTCGTGTCGATGCGCCGGAAATCCATCCGCGAGATCAGCCGTTCCTGGATCAGCCGCAGCTTGGCAAAGCTCTGGGCATGCTCGGCCGTCGCCGCTGGTGCGGGCTTCTTTTCGGTCATCGGCTCGTTCGCGGGCGCAGCCGGAGCCTGGATCCCGCCTTTTGGACGGGAATCGGCTGCGGGCATGGCCAGGGGATCCTGCGTGACGCGCGTCTCGGTCGTCAGTTCGACCCCGATCCGGTAGGCCCCGATCTCGATGACGTCGGCTTCCGCCAGGGGACCATGGACCCCGGTGATCCGCTGCCCGTTCACCTTCGTGGGAAAACTCGAGGACTCTTCCTTCACATACAGGAGATTGTCGTCCTGGTAGATGGTGGCATGACGTCTCGCCACCTGCCAGCCCTGGAGGAGCACCAGGTTCTCGTCCGACTTGCCGATCGAGGCACTGGCCGACGTGCAGGTGACCGCTTCGACCTTGCCGCGTGAATTCGTGATGTTGACCCGAAACATGGAAAGCGTCCTCCCGGTCAGAACAGGCCGGAAAACCAGGGTCGCGCCCCGCCGGTTTCACCGGGGGGAACAGCCAGGGGGGGTGGAGAGGCCGTCACCGGGGTTCCGGCGTGCGTCGCGGGCGGTGGGGCCATCACGGGATGAGACTCGGGCGTGGCAGGGGGACTCTTCGGGGATCCGGTCGCAGCGGCCCGGTGCGGATCCATCGCCCGACTCCGGAGTGGTCTCGGACGGAGGTGGGTTCCCGGTCCCACGCCGAACCCGGGCATATAGAGCCCGCTGCCCTCGGTCGCATTGAACTCGTGAACCCAGTGAACCCCGCGGCGGATGACCGTCCGGTTGATGCGGGAGGCCGGGTTGAAGATCACCGGCGTCACGAAAATGACGAGCTCACTGCGGGACGCCTGGAAGTTGTGGGACTTGAAGAGCCAGCCCAGAATCGGGATGTCCCCGAGCCAGGGAAACTTGTTTATGGTCGAGGCCCCGAGCGAGTGAACCAGGCCCGACAGGACGATGGTCTGACCGCTGTGCACGTTCACGAGGGTCGAGGTCTTGCGGGTCAGAAAGCCCGGGTAACCGTCGATTGTGACGGTGGGGTCGATCTGGCTGACCTCGGTATAGATATTCGTCAGGATATTGCCGTACCGGTCCGCCTCGGGCTTGATCTTGAGCATGACCCCATACTTCTTGTAGAGCACGGTGGTCTCACCCAGCGCACTCGAGATGGGGATGGGAATCTCCCCACCCGCAAGGAAGGAGGCGACTCCCCCGCTCCGAGTGCTGAGCTGGGGGTTGGCGAGGATGTAGGCCGTGCCGTCCTGGACCGCGAGGTTGATCGTCGAAGTGAGAGAGGAGACGAGGCCGAGATAGTTCTGGAACGGATTCACCTGGATGGGCAGTCCGGTGAGCGGACCGGGCTGTCCGTTGATCAGTCCGTTCAGGGTGTTGGCGCCACCCCCCTGGGAGACATCCCCCAGCCGGAAGGTATTGTTGCCGACGAAATCCCCGACCACGCCATAGGCGGGGCCCTCCATGCTGTTCTGCCACTGGATGCCGAGGTCGCGGAGTGCCGATTTCTTGAAATCGATGACCTGCACGTCCAGGTAAACCATGCGTTTCATGTCGACCGTGTTCGCCCGGACCATGTCGATGGTGCCGGGGAAGGTTTTTGCAATCTGTGCCACCGTGCGGGCTTCCTCCGGATTGAGGTTGCCCGAGAGGACGACGCGTCCGTCGGCGTTGTCGACACGGAGTCCCGGGATGGGGTCGAGCACGGCATGG
>JAJYFY010000021.1 GCA_021785265.1 Pseudomonadota bacterium | reverse complement strand
GAGGGGGGCGTCTCCGTTTAGGGAAAGTGCCGCACGTAGGTCCATCCTATCACGACAGTCCCCCCCGCAATGTACTAAACTTCCTAGAGCTAGTCGTCCGCTGGACAGGGCAAGGTTCCTGGCAGAGACTTACTGAGGATTCTGGACGATTCCCGTGTTCTGGATGAGCAGAGTTTCGCCATCACCAGGCAAGCTGAAGGATGGATCACCCGCGGCAAAGACGACCATTTCGCTCTGCATCTCGGTGAAAGCGGGCAAACTGGGCGAAGGATCGATCAAGGAACCATGCGCGCCAGTCAGGAATTTCACGATTCCCCGTACTCCTGTCGGCACGACATTGATCGAGAGCGAGCCATGGTTCGGGGTCCCGTACTGCGTCAGTCCCATGATCTTGGCCAGGAGGTTGGTTGCCGAATTCGGTACCACCTGATCAGGCAGGGAACCGGTTTGGGCATCACCGATGACCTCGATCATGTCGATTGGATGCAGGAGCGCGGCTTGCGCACCCCAGTTCGCCGGATCACCAGAATCGACGACGGTCTGGGCATTCCGCAGGAAATCATCATAGAGCTGGGTATTGGGCTGAATGCCTGCCTGCGCGAGCCCGCTTTGGATGATCGGGCCGAAGGTCGCCGAGTCGTTCAGAAGATAGGGGATTTCCGCGCCGGGCATCCCCAGCGTGGCCGCGTAAGGTGCGGGATCGACTCCCAGGTAGACCGTCCCGACGATGGCCCCTAACGAATGGCCGACAAAAAAGAGTTGGGAAGCATCGAGCTTCTGCCCCGTCACGGGGATCTGGATATCGGGCAAGGTTTTGGTCAGCGTGATGAGGTCGGCTACGGCTTCCCTCAGGTTGTCGCGACTGACGAGCAGGTCGGTCAGGTTGATGAAATAGGTTCCCGAGGGGGCGACCGTTCCCGGTTGAACCTCCGGAGTGCCCAGTCCGACCGGAAGGTTGAAGGTCCTTTCGTAGGAGCCCATGTAGAAGGGATTTGACGGGTCGGTGATACCGTGCAGCGGGAGGTCGATGGCAACGGTTGCGAAATCGGCATCCGCAAAGGCATCCGCTACCGCGAGATCATTGGTCCGGTTTTGCCCGATGCCGTGCTGGAAAATAGCCACAGGGAAACCGGTTGAGGGATAGCTGTGGTTGGGCGAGTTCGCGTTCGGAACCGTCACCAGGATCGGAATCTCCAGGGTTGTGGTCGGAACCGGGACCGGGTTGTAACGGGTGAGATAGGACCCGCCCGCTCCATGCCAGAAATCGGTCAGGGGAGCGGTCGGGTCCGCCGCCGTCGGGGCACCCAGGTAATAGGGAATGGTGAGGAGGCCCTGGTAGACGTTGGCATACCCCGGGCTCCCGGGGATGAAATCGGCGGTTGTTCCCATGAAGGTGAGATCGGTGACCTGGGTCGGTTGAGCGTGTTGTTCGATATAGTCCAAGACCGGGGTAATCGACTGGGTGGATACCGTCCATGACAGGACGATGCTGGATGGAGCGATGCCGGTTGCCGCGGCTACCTCAATCTGTGAGCCGATGATGGGGGCGATGGCTTCCAGGGTTGGGTTCGTGAGCGGAGTATTTTCGGTGACGTGCTGCTCAATGGCGGCATAGTCGGTGTCAGCGCTTACCGGGGCACCATCCGTGTCCTGGATGCCCTTCGTGAGCACCAAGAGATACGAGCTGGACGGCGCGAGCGGAAGGATCGGCGTGATATCAATCACATCCGGATCCTGGGGAGAGACCGTGGCGGTGTAGTCGGTTCCCAAGGTCAGGGGTTTTACGAAACCGGTGACTGCGTATCCTTCTTGGGGATCGGTTTGAACCTGAAACACATAGACATGTCCCGGCAGGCTCGCCGCATTGACGGGCTGGCTGAAATAGGCATTGATGGGGGCCGTGGTCGAAAATCCTGCCATGGTATTCATGTCAACGTAAGGATCCTCGAAATTGCCCGGGTCAGTCACCGGAATGTTCAGGGTTCCCGTGGTTGAGTTGAGAAAATCGAGGTCGGTAGGGAACGGCCCGATTCCGCCAGCGGGATAAAACCGGGCGGTAAAACCGGCGTTGGGGTTAGGCGCTGAGGCCGTGTTGGGAGTCCCTACACCACAGCCCGCGAGAGCGGTTAGGCTTGTCGCGAGGAGCGCGGTTTGGATCCACTGCCAGGAGGTTTTCGGTTTCATCGGACGACTTCCTTACCGAACCGGTTTTTTGCCCACTTTTAGCTTACGATGAGACAGGGATTTGTGCAAGTTGAGCGACTCCGTGACCTCGTCTTTTCGGGTTCGACTAATCGGGGGTCGGCTGCGTCACCGGCAGCTGCTTTTCCCCAGGGTCCAACCCCCCATTCGCCCCACTCCGGACGCCGTCCGGGAAACGCTTTTCAACTGGCTGCGTCCGCAGATTGTGGGAAGCTCTTGTCTTGATCTTTTTGCGGGAAGCGGAGCTTTGGGTTTCGAGGCTTGGTCCCGCGGGGCCCACTCTGTGCATTTTGTCGAGCAGGATCCTCAGGTGGTAGCATATCTTGGACAGCAGTTAGCTGCATTTGGCATACGGGAAGCTGCCGTTACCCGAGCGGACGCCTTTGCGTTTCTTCTGCGTCCAGCCGACCATTTCGATGTGATTTTTCTCGATCCCCCTTTCCGGGAACCGCGTCAGGCTGAGCTCCTCGATGCACTCATCAGCGGGGGTTGGCTCAATCCAGGTGCCCAGCTCTTTCTAGAGTGGGGAGGACGGACCGGCGATTGCCCGTTCAGGATCCCCCGGGGCTGGGACTTCTGGCGCGAATCACGTACGGGTCAGGTGAGCTTTGGACTGATCCGGGAATCCAGCCCAGAGCCGGGTCAATCCGTCGGACCCGCCTCCGCGGGCTGATGCCGTTCGGCGAGCGCTTGGGCCACGATGGGGTGGACGAACTGAGAAACATCTCCTCCAAGGCGCGCAATTTCCCGGACCAGGCTGGAGGAGATGAAGGAGTACTGCTCATCCGGAGTGAGGAAAACGGTTTCCAGTCCGGGATCCACCCGCCGATTCATGGTCGCCAGCTGGAATTCGAACTCGAAGTCTGAAACCGCCCTCAGCCCGCGGAGGATCAAGTGGATATTTCGCTCCCGGGCAAAACTGACGGTGAGCCCCCGAAATCCGACCACCTCGACGTTCTGCATCTCGGCAAAAATTCGGCGGGCCAGATCCACACGCAGTGGGAGTGGGAACAGTGGAGTCTTGAAGGTATCCCCTGCTACCGCGACGATGACTCGGTCAAAGACGACCGCGGCACGGCGGACCAGATCCGCATGTCCGTTCGTGAGTGGGTCAAACGTGCCCGGATAAAGGACAACTTGATTCATCGGGATATCCTATGCCAGAAACGGGAGCTTGGTCGACTGTCTCCCTAGCCCAAGGGAAGCTAGAGGATTCCTGCAACACCTCGGGGTGATTTCTCGTTGTCTCGGAGGCACTTCGGGGGTTTCTGCTGTCCGTGCTGGAGTTTTACCGGTCACTGACTGGCCCAAGAGGTGTACTGTGGCCCCCAAAAGGGTCAACTGCCCGGCTAGTTACGGATCCCGATCCCGCGTTTCAGGAGCCACCAGTTCATCCCAAATAAAAATAGAAGGAAAATGATCATGAAGCCGTAGGCAGTCATGAGCGGCATGGTCCGGATCCCCAGAATCCCGGTCCGGAATGCACTGACCATGTAGACAATCGGGTCGATCTGGCTCAGATCCCTCCAAAAGGGAGGGAGTAAAGCAATGGGATAGAACACTCCGCTTAAGTAAGTCAGGGGTGTCAGGACGAAGGTGGGGACAATGGAAATGTCATCAAACTTTTTGGCAAAAATTGCATTCGTGAAACCGGCGAGTGAGAAGATCGCTGAAGTCAGGATAGCGACCGAGACGATGACCAAAGGTTCGGCGGGCTCGAGGTGTGTGAAGAAAAGGGCCACAAGGGTGACGAGCGCTCCAGTCAGGAGCCCCCGGACCATCCCACCCGCCATGTAGCCTAGAAGCAGGAGGCTCAGGGGGAGTGGACTGACCAGGATTTCCTCTACGTGGCGGGCAAACTTGGCTCCAAAAAAAGAGGAGACCACATTGGAGTAAGAGTTCTGGATGATTGACATCATGATCAGGCCGGGTGCGATGTAGGCCATGTAACTGAACCCAGACATCTTGCCCACCCGGGATCCGATGACATTGCCGAAAATGACAAAATAAAGTGACATGGTGATCGCGGGAGGAACCAGGGTTTGGGACCAGATCCGGAAAATCCGCACGACTTCCTTGTTGACCAAGGTGGCCAGCCCAATCCAGTTCCGACGTATCCGGTTCATGGTGTTCTCCCCGTCAAATGCAGGAATAGCTCTTCCAGGCGATTCGACTTATTGCGCAAGCTTTGCACCCGGATTCCATGTCTTTCCAGGACTCGAAAGATCAGGTTGAGATCTTCATTTTGTGCAATGGCGACTTCAAGCTGTTCGGGATCGATCAGACGAACACGAGGGAGCCCCAGATCCGGGAGGGTAGCAAGCGGCGCGGCAAGATCAAGGAGATAGGTCTGATGCGTCATCATTTCTAAGAGAGATTTTTTACTACCTTGAGCCACAATTTCTCCATGGTGAATGATGGCCAGCCGGTTGCAGAGCAGTTCAGCCTCCTCGAGATAGTGGGTCGTGAGGATGATTGTGGTTCCGGAAGCGTTGAGCTCGCGGAGAAACTGCCAGGTTTCATGGCGCATTTCGACATCGACCCCGGCTGTCGGCTCATCAAGGATGAGCAGACGGGGATTGTGGATCAGGGCACGGGCGATCATGAGCCGCCGTTTGAAGCCGCCCGAAAGGATTCGGGCCATCTGGTTCTGGTAGGGAACCAAATCAAGCGATTCAAGCAGCATTTGGCAGCGCGGTTGCGCCTCAGTGCGGGAAATTCCGTAGTAACCGGCCTGATTGAGGATGATGTCTTCAACCTTCTCGAAGAGATTAAAGTTGATTTCCTGCGGTACCACTCCCATCAGGGCGCGCGCATCGGCCGTTTTCTTTTCATGATCGATGCCAAAAATTCGGATGCTGCCGGCGGTTCTGTTGACCAGAGAAGTCAGGATCCCGATCGTTGTGGTTTTCCCGGCACCGTTTGGGCCGAGCAGGGCGAAAAATTCGCCCGGAAGCACACTCAGGTCGATACCCTGCAAGGCGGTTCTTCCATTTTTGTAGGTTTTTCGAAGACCGGTGATCTCAAGAGCGGCAAGCGCATTCTTGGTGATGGATGGGGTCATTAACCGCTGCCTCTTGGATCCGAAGGGATCCCCTCAATGCGATGGATCGGGTGGATTACCGTTGTCAAGCTCTCCTGCGGGTTGAGGCTACGAGTGGCCTTTCCCGTTTCCCGACTTGAACCGGTCGGGGTGGGATCATGCTGAGATGCTTCGGTAAAAACCGGTGACTATATTACAAAACGGGCCATTATACGCCGCTGTTTCGTGAACCGGGAACCCCGGAAACCCCAAGACTTGAGGCGTTTGGGTTGCTTGCAACCAGCCGGGTCTTTGTGCTATTTTAAGCTTTGAACTGGATGATGTGAGAACCGGACAGGGAATTGAAATAGCAGGTACGATCCGGTTTCCCTGATGATTCCCACGGTGTTTAGGTTCGCAAGATCTATAGATCGGATCTGCTCCCGAGTCCTTCTTGGGCCGCATAGAATGAAGGCGTAGGGTACGCCAGTTCGCCCCGTTGACCCCTCAGGGGTTCAGGTCCAGTTTTCCAGAGTGAGTGCGAGTCTCTCACAACATCACGGTACAGAAGATTTTCATCCACTTTCTTCCATTTGGAGCCCGCTCATGAGTGAGTTGATCGCCCATACCAGCGATTCGATGTTTGACGCGGATGTTCTGCAGTCTGCCACGCCGGTTCTGGTCGACTTCTGGGCCGAGTGGTGTGGGCCCTGCCGAATGATTGCGCCGCTTCTCGAGGAAATCGCGGGGCAATACACCGGCCGAGCCAGGATTATGAAGCTCAATGTGGATGAGAACCAGAAGACTCCGGCCCACTACGGAGTTCGTGGAATCCCGACCTTGATCTTGTTCAAAGGAGGCAATGTGCAAGCACAGAAAGTAGGCGCCCTCAGCCGGTCTCAACTGACCAATTTTTTGGATACCAACCTGTGAGATACCCCAGACGGCGCGGTGGTCCGCGCATGCTCCCCAATGATCCTATGGGCGGCCTGCCCAATGGGCCGGAAGAGGACTTGCCGGAAGAAAACGTGGCATATGACGAGACTCGTCCGACGATCGATCTCAATGCCCTGAAGAAGATGCCCCCCACGGAGCTGATCCAGCTGGCAGAGTCCCTGTCCATCGAGGGCGCAGCTCGAGCCCGCAAGCAGGAGGTCATTTTCTCCATACTCAAAGCCAAGGCTCGGAGTGGGGAGATTATCGTCGCAGAGGGAGTTCTTGAGATCATGCAGGATGGTTATGGATTTTTGCGTTCTGCGGACAGCTCCTACCTCGCGGGCCCCGATGACGTTTACGTCTCGCCGAGCCAGGTCCGGCGTTTCAACCTGAGGACCGGCGATACAGTTCTTGGGCATGTGCGTCCTCCCAAGGAGGGGGAACGCTATTTTGCCCTCCTCCGGGTGGATCGGATCAACTATGACCACCCATCCAATGCCCAGAACAAGATCCTGTTCGAAAACCTGACTCCGCTGTTCCCTAGAACCCGTTTCAAGATGGAGCGGGGAACGGGGAGTACGGAAGACCTGACGGCACGTATCGTCGATATGGTGGCACCCATCGGCAAGGGCCAGCGCAGCCTCATCGTGTCTCCGCCCAAAGCGGGCAAGACGATGATGCTTCAGAACATCGCGCAGTCCATCACGGCAAACCACCCGGAGGTTTACCTCATCGTGCTGCTCATCGACGAGCGCCCCGAGGAAGTAACGGAAATGAGTCGCTCAGTCCGTGGAGAGGTGGTCTCCAGCACCTTCGACGAGCCGGCGTCGCGGCATGTCCAGGCCGCTGAGATGGTGATCGAGAAAGCCAAGCGCTTGGTGGAGCACAAGCGTGATGTGGTCATCCTGCTGGATTCGATTACGCGCCTCGCACGGGCCTACAATACCGTGGCACCGGCATCCGGGAAGGTTCTGACCGGAGGCGTTGATGCGAGTGCACTGCAGCGACCCAAGCGGATTTTCGGATCGGCCAGGAACATTGAAGAAGGGGGTAGCCTGACCATTGTCGCCACGGCACTGATTGATACGGGCTCACGGATGGATGATGTGATCTATGAAGAGTTCAAGGGGACTGGAAACTCGGAAATCCACCTAGATCGCCGGATTTATGAAAAGCGAATTTTCCCGGCCATCAACATCAACCGTTCAGGAACCCGCCGCGAAGAACTGCTGGTGACCCCGGATGAGCTGCAGAAGCTGTGGATTCTTCGTCAGCTCCTGCATCCCATGGATGAACTGGCGGCCATTGAGTTCCTGCTCTCGAAACTCAAGGAAACGAAAATCAACAGCGAATTTTTTGATTCCATGAAGCGCTGAAGACGCTCAGGGAGACTTAGCGACGAGAATTTTCCGGACCAGGACGGAGCCGTGTGCGTCGTAGCCAATTTGCCGGTAGAAAGGGATCGCCTCTACGCGACTGTCCAAGAAGATGGCGCCCAGACCGTGTGTGATCGCCCAGGTTTCCCCCCACATGACCAGTGACCGGCCAACGCCCCGCCGGCGGCAATCGTGACGGATCACCAGGTCGTCAATGTGAAGGAATGCGCCGCGTGAGAGAGTTTCGACCGGACGCATGCCCATGACACCGACCACTTCATGGTCCAGCCAGGCGATGACCACTTCGTACCCGTAGTATTGATGCTGGTACCGCCAGCGATGTTCGAACGTGGGTTGGTCCAGTGCTGAACGCAGCTCGTGCAGTACTGCATAGATCCGTTCTCCATGCAGGCCCGGTGCGCAAAGCTCAATACGGCAGTTTGGGGGCTCGATCATGCTCCAATGTCCTTGCGATACTGCATTCCGGCAAACTGCAGACTATCGATCCGGGCATAAACCCGGTCACGGGCGTGGGTCAGACTAGGTCCACGACCGGTGACGGCAAGAACCCGGCCTCCAGCGCACACGATCCGACCCTTGACCTTACGGGTTGCGCCATGAAAAACCTTGAGATCAGTGCCCTCTTCCGGCGCATCGAGGCCCTCGATTGGCTCGCCACCGCCGGACTGGGTTTCGGGGTATCCGGAAGCCGCAAGAATCGTTGTGAGTGCGGCTTCTGGACCAGAAGTCCAGTGAACTTCGTGCAGACGCTGCTCTACTGTGGCTTCAAAGATTACTGGAAGATCCTCAAGGAGCCGGAACAGAATGACCTGGGCTTCGGGATCCCCCAGACGGCAGTTGAATTCAAGGAGGTGGGGGTCCCCGCTTTTGTCGATCATGACTCCTGCATAGAGGAATCCTTGGTAGGGATGCCCCGATTGTGCGAGCGCTCGAAGGGTCGGCTCGATGATCTGGTGGCAGATGCGTGTTTCTAGTTCGGGGGTGACAAGATTGGCGGGTGAAAAAGCACCCATCCCCCCGGTATTCGGGCCGCGATTGCCATCCTCAAGCCTTTTGTGGTCCTGGGTGGGAGGACAGGGCAGATAGGTTGTCTCTTCGGCCAGAACGATATAGCTCGTTTCCCAGCCGTCTAGACATTCTTCAACGAGCAGGCCCTCCTGCCCACCGGGCAGCTGTGAGAGCTTACGGACCGCGGTTTCCGCCTCCTCTCGTGAGGTCGCGATCACGACCCCTTTCCCACCGCATAACCCGGATGCCTTGATCACGATCGGCAGGGGACAGGTCGCAACGTCTCGCAGGGCATCTTCCGGCTTTTCGTGGATGCGGGCCGGTGCTGTCGGGATGCCATGCCGTTGGCAGAAACGTTTGCAGAAGATCTTTGACCCTTCGAGGCGGGCGGCATCCTGCCTAGGACCAATGACGGCCGTTCCCTGGGCGGTCAGGCGATCGGATAGCCCAAGCATAAGCGGGGCTTCCGGTCCGATGACCACGAGATCCATGTTTTCCTGTCGAGCAAAATTGGCCAGAGTATCAACCTCGTGGGAGTCGATTGAAATGTTTCGGGTTTTGGGCTCCCGACTGGTTCCAGCATTGCCCGGAGCCACCCACAATGCCTGGGTTTCTGATGAACGGGAGAGCGCCCAGACCAAGGCATGTTCCCGTGCGCCCTGGCCGACGACGAGGATTCGCGCACTCTTTCCGGCTCCCCGATGGTTCATGCTTCTCCAGCGATAGGATCAGTGACGAAAATGGCGTAGGCCAGTAAGCAGCATGGCCATGTTCCGGGTGTCCGCGGCCACAATCGCGTCCCGATCCTTGAGAGAGCCGCCCGGCTGGATGATGGCGGAGATACCGAGGGCACCGGCGGTCTCGACCACATCCGGGAATGGCAGAAATCCGTCTGATGCGAGAACGGCCGATTCCAGGGGAAACCCGGCCCGACTGGCTTTTTCCTTAGCGATGAGAAGGCTGTCCGGTCGGTTGGGTTGCCCGCCGCCGATACCCACCGTCCGGCCCTGCCGGACGAGAACGATGGCATTCGAGGGGACCGATCGGGCGACGTGCCATGCGAGTCTGAGATCTGCCCATTCGCCGTCGGTAGGCTGGCGACGAGTGACGCATTGTACCCGGGCTTCGTCGAGAAGAATCTGGTCTGTTTCCTCGATCACATACCCGCCAGCGGCTGACCGGAGTATCTCAGTGGGAAGGGTTCCCCGGTCTGTGTCATGGAGCTGGACGGCACGGACTTTGGGCCGCTTGTGGAGAAACACCAGTCCTTCCGGCGTGAAACTGGGGGCGATTAGAATTTCGACAAACTGCCGTTCAAAAATGGAAGCCAGCAGGTTGGCATCGACTGGCCGGTTCAGGGCGATGATTCCTCCAAACGCGGAGACTGGATCGGCTTCGTAGGCCATTTGGTAGGCTTCAATGGGGTCTCTGGCAAGTGCCATCGCACAAGGGCTCGCGTGCTTGACAATCACACAGGCGATCCCGGACACTTGCCGGATGCAGGAGGAGGCAGCCTCAATATCCAGAAGGTTGTTGTAGGAAAGTGGCTTGGTTTCGCCGGAGACCAGGGTCCACGAGGGAGTGTGCATAGGGTTGATGTAAAAGGCGGCGCGTTGGTGGGGGTTATCCCCGTATCGGAGTTCGAAGCCAAGTTCGAGCGAAACTGGAAAATATTCCGGCCATTTCGCTTGCGGTTCAGGGAGGGGGGGGGTGAGCCAACGGGCGATCAGTGCATCGTAGCTTGCGGTCAGCCGGAAGGCCTTGGCAGCCAGCTGGTGTCGTTCTCTTTGGCTCAAAGTGCCTTCATCCCGTAGGCGTTCGCTGATCCAGCCATAGTCTGAAGGGTCGACGATGACGGTGACCCGTTCATGATTTTTGGCGGCAGCCCGAATCATTGCGACCCCCCCGATGTCGATCTGCTCGATCAGGTCCTCTGCGGGTGGATGTTGCGCCCATGTTTCCACGAAGGGGTACAGGCTCACAATCACATAGTCAATGGGTTCGGTACCCCGAGCACGGAGTTCCGCGAGATCCCCGGGACGAGCCAGAATGCCGGCATGGAGCTCGGGGTGCAGGGTTTTGACCCGTCCTCCCAACAGTTCGGGAGATCCGTATTGTTCGGCAACCGACTGGACCGAAATCCCCCGGCTCCTGAGATATTCGGCAGTTCCGTCGGTTGCCAGCAATAAAATTCCAGCCTGGACTAGCTGTTTCGCAAAGTCTGACGCACCTGACCGCTCGGAGAGACTGAAAAGCGCCCACGCACTCATAAAACCCTGCCCCGGATCTTCATCGGGCTTCTCCGTCACTCCGGCTGTGGGTCATGCAGGTCGGGAGTGATTGGGTAAGCCGTGTGCACGCAACTTTTTGCGGAGCGTAACCCGACTTACTCCCAAGAGTCTCGCGGCTTCCGTCTGGTTTCCCTGCGTATGTTCTAGGGCGACCTGGATCAGGGGTTTCTCGATTTCACGCAGGACGAAATCGTAGAGGTTGCGCGGTTTATTTCCATTCAACTCTTTGAAATATCGTCGAAAAGCCTGTGCAGCGAAGTGTCTTAAAGATTGGCTGGAAGGTATTTCCTCGCCATTCTGAAATGGTTCATGTAGTGAGGGTGTTGATCGTTTTTTGTCGTTCGGGTTCATGGTGCTGCTAGGACCGACCGTTCTTCGGGAGGTCATATTACCCCCGTATCCGCGTCTTCGGCCACTTGACAAAAGTAAAATTGAGTGGAAACCCGGTCCCGGAAGCGGACTATTTTCTCGGAACCTTAATGTTGAGTCGCATATGCCACTCTAATTGATTGACTCCGGTCGGAAAGCTGGGATGCCCGGATTGTTTCTATGGACTCCCACAGAAGGTCGCGTTTCCCTGGGGTGGCAAGCAGGACCTCAGGCTGAATCCAACGGCTTTCGCTCCAGGATCAATCACGCGGAGCCTGAACCCAACCGCGCCATGGGCTGGGATTATCGGGTCTCGAGTTTGGATCGGGAGGTAGTCTGCCGGGGGGAACACGCCTTCGTCCACGATTCGGCCCTCGAGGTTGGTAAAGCGGACCAGCAGTTGCGGGAAAGCCAGTCCATGGGTTGATGCATTGAACAGAGTTCCTTCGATCGCAAGCCCGCCTGGTGCGCTCTTTGACTTTCTGACCTCTGCGGACAGGATACGGACTTGCGCTGGCGAGAGGGGTGCCTTCCCCGAGGAAGGCGATTCCAGGGTAGGGCTCAGGGAAACGATGTCCGGTGTTCGCCCATGGCGGCTGATGGCTAAGGCCTCAAAGATGATCAGACCAATCGCCAAGACAGAGCCGATGGCCCAGAAGGCAGAACTTCTGTGCTCCAGAAGGGAATTTCCTGGAGGTTTTTGCGGTGGGATGACGGATTCGGGTTCGATCTCAGTCTCAGCTGTCCTTATGCCGGAACGGGATGCGAGGAGTGCCGCAGGTATCCGGGCATCAGGGTCACCGATCTCTGCGTGAATGGACAGGGCCTCGCTGACAGGTGAAGCCTTGGTCGTGTCATCACTCGGGGATTCGAGGGGTGATGCCGATGCCGCAAGCCCGGGAACCAGCTCCTGGAGGTGGAGATTTTCCTCACGGGCTTCAGGTTGCAGGCCAAGGACAGGCTCCGGTTCTTGGTGGGGTTCGACCTGGATCGGACGAACGGCTAGGCTCGGGTTCTGATTCTCGAGCCCGATCGGCCTTGGTGACTGGATACCCTCCTTGAGAGTGGGTTCATCGAGGAGGGAGGATTCAGCCAGAAAAGTCTGGCCACAGTGCCCGCAACGAACCCAGCCGTCCGCAACCGCCAGTTGTTCCTTGCGTACACGGAACCATGTCCCGCATCGGTCACAGCGGGTCAGCATCGCAGGAACCGGCAGACCTTGATGGAATCAGAACCTTCTGAATGACACCCTGTTTGACAGGGTCCGGGGGTGACAGGCGGTTGACGGGCGAGAACCATGGATCTCATTTTGCCGTCATGCGGTTTTCCAGTTTCTTAGTCAGGAAATGGATATCGAGCCCTCCTTGTTTCACTGCCTCGTCATGCAGCAGTTCAAGATGGAGGGGGATATTGGTGGCGATGCCCTCCACGACCGTTTCCTGGAGTGCCGCCTGCATGCGTGAGATGGCTTCATCCCGTGTTTCCCCAAAGGCGATGATCTTGGCGACCAGAGAATCGTAGTAGGGAGGGACCCGGTATCCGGAATACAGGTGAGAATCTACCCGGATACCGGGCCCTCCCGGGGGGATCCACTGGGAGACCAGACCCGGGGAGGGCATGAAGTTGGTAGGTGTCTCGGCGTTGATCCGGCATTCAATGGCGTGTCCACGGAATGTGATATCCCGTTGTCGGATCCGCAGGGGTTCACCGGAGGAAATTCGGATCATTTCTTTGACCAGATCCACGCCGGTAATAGCCTCGGTAATTGGATGTTCGACCTGGATCCGCGTATTCATCTCGATGAAATGAAACTCGCCGTTTTCATAGAGAAACTCGAAAGTACCCGCTCCCCGGTAACCGATTTTCTGGCAGGCCTGAACGCATCGCTCGCCGAGTTGCCGACGCTGCCGGTCCGAAATTCCGGGGGCCGGTGCCTCCTCGATGATTTTTTGATGACGGCGTTGCATGGAGCAGTCACGCTCACCGAGGTGAATCGCATTACCTTGGCCATCCGCCAGGACTTGGACTTCGATATGGCGCGGAGCGGACAAGTAGCGTTCAAGGTAGACGTTGGGATTGCCAAAGGCAGCTTGGGCTTCAGCCCGGGTCAGATCGATTGCATGAACCAGGGCAGCATCGCTGTGCACCACCCGCATGCCACGCCCTCCGCCTCCACCTGCTGCCTTGATCATGACCGGGTAGCCGATGCTCCGGGCGATCCGATGGATCTCCGAGGAGTCCGTACCCAAGGGTCCATCGGATCCCGGGATCGTCGGAATGCCCGAAGTCTTCATGCACTGGATCGCCGAGACCTTGTCACCCATGAGTCGGATCGTTTCTGGTTTGGGTCCGATGAAAATGAAACCGCAGGACTCGACCGCTTCCGCGAAATCAGCATTTTCCGAGAGAAAACCGTATCCCGGGTGGATGGCTTGGACGTCCAATGCCTCAGCGGCGCTGATAAGTGCCGGGATGTTGAGGTAGCTTTTAGCCGAAGGTGCAGGCCCGATGCATAAGCGCTGATCCGATAGCCGGACGTGTTTCAGATTCTGATCAACAGTCGAATGCGCGGCCACCGTTTTGATCCCGAGTTCCTGACAAGCTCTTAAAATACGCAGTGCAATTTCACCGCGGTTGGCGATCATCACCTTTTCTAGCATAGAAGATTGTCCGGTTTACTCGATGATGAAAAGCGGCTGATCGTACTCGACCGGTGTTGCGTTCTCGGCCAGAATAGCTTTGACCACTCCTCCCTTGTCACTCTGAATCTGGTTCATCATCTTCATCGCTTCGATGATGCACAGGGTATCACCGGCCTTGATAGTCTGGCCAACCTCAACGAAAGGGGGTTTGTCAGGTGCGGCTGATCGGTAGAAAACACCCACCATGGGAGCCTGAATCGTATGGCCTGGGAGCGGGGGAAGGGGGGTCGAAGATTCCGAGGATATGACTGGCGGAAGGGGGGCTTGAGTCACTGCGGTTGCCGCGGCAGTTGGCACGAGCACCGGTTGCGTGGTGAGGCGGCTGATACGAACCCGTTCCTCTCCTTCGGTGATTTCGATTTCACTGATCCCGGAAGTTTCGAGCAATTCGATCAGCTTCTTGACCTTACGGATGTCCATGTTGGGCCTCCCGAGGAAGTGAAGTCGGATGGTGTAGAAACTGGAGTGCTGCCTCGAGTGCGAGGTCATAGCTTAACGGGCCGAAACCACTCACGAGACCGATTGCCAGATCAGTGAAATGGGAATGTGTCCGGTAGTGTTCACGTCGTGCAGGATTGCTGAGGTGAACCTCGATAAAGGGAAGCTGAACTGCCAGCACGGCATCACGCAGAGCCAGGCTGGTGTGTGTGAAAGCTCCCGGGTTGAAGAGTGCGACCCGATTTTTTTCGAGTTCAAGCGCATGGATATGGTCAATAATCGCACCCTCTGAGTTGCTCTGGAAATGTGAGGATCGATATCCTGCCTCATGGATCCGTCGGGTTAGCCGGCCGATGATTGAGGCCAACGATTCGTTGCCGTAAAGTTCGGGTTCCCGGGTACCCAAAAGATTGAGATTGGGCCCGTTAATAACTGCGATGAGTGCTGCCACGCAAGCCCTCCATCGAGTCAAGCCGACCGAATGGCCTCATGATCTGCGAAGATAATGGTTTTTCGTCGCTAAAAAAGCTCATATCACAGCATTTTGCATGATTTTGGTTTTTTTGTCCATGAGGGGACCCCAAAAGCCATAGATGCTGACTCGGCCGTGGGATTCTCCCGGATTCTGACGAGCGGTTAATTTTCGGGGTTAGCGAGAAGGGCAGTCAGGCTGTGCGGGTCGAGCTGACCGAGATGCCTGGCAATGATTTGGCCCTGCCGGTTCAAAAGAAGGGTGATGGGCAAACCGACCAAAGTGATATGGAAACGGGCCATGAAATCGCCCTCTTTCTGAGGCACGACGAAAACAGGATAGGCCAGTTTTTTCTGGTGCAGAAAACGATAGACCGGGCGTCTGGCATCAAGCGCGATACCGACAATCGCCAGATGATGGTCTCGAACCTTGCGGGAGGTCCGGGCGAGATGATTGAGGAGAGGAATTTCTTTGCGACAAGGCTCGCACCAGGGCGCCCAGAAGTTGACCAGTGTTTCCGGCGGCCAAGGATGCTCAGGGAAGAAAAAATCCTTCCGGTTGAGACTTTTGAGTGCTACGTTCCTGAGGTCAGCAGACGGTGGCTGTTCCATTGGGGATTCAAGCAGTAAGAAGCCGGCGATAGCAGCTAGGACTGCTGGACCCATGATCCAAAGAATTTGATGAGAACGTGGCTTCATGATGAAGTTTCCGCTGGGATGACTGCGGATTCGAGCCAATGCCGATAGTTGGGTTCCAGATCGTGTAAAGCTACTGAAACGATCTCCGGAACGGCGTAGCTATGGTGCTCGCGGATTAGACGTTCAATGTCCGGATAGCGTTCGGCCTCACTTTTAACAATCAACAGGTACTCCGCGGAGATTTCGATTGTTTCGTTCCAGCGATAGGTGGACTGCAGAGGCCCGATCCGGTTCACGCAGGCAGCCAGCCGGGATTCAACCAGAGTTTTGGCCAGACGGTCGGCTTCTGTGAGATCTGCAACAGTTGTGAAAACAAAAATTGCTTTCATGGTTGGCGGTTTCCTGGAATATCCAGTGTTCCACCTTCGGGGCGGTGGCCCATGTCAAGATCGGGAAGACCGTGTGACACTCTGCGCCCTACTTAAGCGGGTGAGTTTCTAGACAGGGCACGCGCGTTCTTGGTTCTCCCTGATGGGGATTCCCCAAAGGAGGGCCCTTCACGGCGCTCGAGGGTGGAAACCCTGTTCCCCGGCGAGTTCGCCTGTCGCGCTTTGAGGTCGAGATTCCGGCACTCGATCCACACCCGAGCTGCTCCATCTGGGGCGTACAAAGGATAGGCTGCCACCGCCGGGAAATGCCATTTAACGGAATAATGAGTAGCCGTTCCATGGGTGGTATTTTAGCGCCCAGCCGTATAGCCGGCAATCCGATGAACGAACATCAGCTGACCCTATAACTTCAGGTGAGCTAAAAGTGTATCGCGTTCAAGTTTTCTCACAAACGCGAACTTGTGTCCCTTAGGAACTCTCATCCAGGCTTTCCAATCCCCACGGACTGGTTGCTGTTTGTGCCCGGGCCAAGATCTCCCGGTTGCGTTGCTCATCAGAACGGCACCGGTCTAGTGCCTGCCAGAGGGTACGTTCCGAACGCAGTTGCCAAAGAGGAACCTCTGGGTCTTGATCCCTAAGGCGTTGCTCCCGTTCTGAAGCGGTCAGAGAAAGGAGCTCGATGATATGGCTTTGGGCGGTCTCGGGAAGAAGCGCTTGAGTGTTGTCAGGTGACAGGAGCCAGCATTCGGCCAGCCCGTGGAGAAGGTAACGATTGATATCCTGAATCAATCCGAGATAAAGTGACTGCACATCCTTGATCCTATTTTGAGACATGGAACACCCGCGAGGTTTGGTGGCGACGACTTCCAGTCTACGGGATAATGGAACTCTACATACAGTGCTTACTCGTCAATAAATGATAGATTTCCGGATTTAGATCCACTCCTCCACAAGGGGGGGGTATGTATGCCCCCCCCCCCCAAGCTGATTTAGCGAAGGGTCGTAAAAAACGTGCCGGAGCCGCGTTGCACCGTGAGCAACAAGATCCCGTGATAGGTGTCTAGTGCCTGTTTGAACTCGGCCAGATTGTCGATTGGGTGCTGGTTGACGGCGACGATGACGTCTCCCGGTTCTAGCCCTGCTTTCGCAGCAGGGCTCCTGGGGGCAACGGCGATGACCATAACGCCCTTCACCTTTCCGTAGAGCGGCGAACTCGGATTGAGATCCGAGAGCTGTGCTCCGATATTTTTGTTAGCGAACCGGAAAGAACGCTTTTCCTTGTGATGCTGGTTAGGCCCAATGATGGCGGTCGCGGTCATGGCGTGTCCATTCCGGAGAAACCCGACGCGGATGTGGGTCCCGACCCGTAAAACCCCAATGATGCCACGCAAAGCGCTGACATCGTGGACCGGTTGGCCATTGATGTTGGTGATGATGTCGCCGGCCCGGAGTCCCGCATGGGCAGCGCCAGAATCAGGTTCTACTTGGGCAATGAGTGCGCCGCGCTGTCCTGGTGCGAGGCCGAAGGCACGCCGCAGGCGGGGAGTGACATCTTGGACGAGGACACCCAACACTCCCCGTTCCACTCGCCCGTAGCGGATGATCTGGTGAACCACAGCCCGAGCTAAATTGACGGGGATGGCAAAGCCGATCCCGATGTTCCCCCCATCGTTACCGGTCGTCAGAATGGCGGTGTTGATCCCGATCAGCTGTCCCCGGAGGTTGACCAGGGCACCACCCGAATTCCCTGGGTTGATCGCGGCATCGGTCTGGATGAACGTCCCGACGTGATTCTGTTCGACATCCGTCCGGCCGAGGCCGCTTACGATACCGAATGTAGCGGTATGGCCCAAGCCAAACGGATTGCCGATGGCCACGACAAACTCTCCGACAGCCAACTTGGCTGAGTCTCCGAACGCAATTTGGTGGAGGCCGTGGGCGTGGATCTGGAGGACTGCCAAGTCTGTCTCTTGATCCTTGCCGACGACGCGGGCCGGGTAGTGGTGGTGATTGTAGGTTGTGACCACGATTTTTGTGGCGTGCCGAATGACGTGGTCGTTGGTCAGGATGTAGCCTTTGCGGGCGTTGATAATGACGCCTGATCCAAGTGCACGGAAACGTTCATGCCGCGGTCCTTGCTGCTGAAACGGGCTCATCCCGAAAAACTGCCGAAAGAACGGATTATTGAGGAAGGGAGCATAGAGCGGGGAATGAATCGGAATCTCGCCCTTCGTGGATACGTTAACAACGGTTGGCATGACCATGTGAATCATGGGGACAAGGCTGGGCACCGGGGTGCCGTCCCGGAATACCGGTAAAACCGATTTGGCGTGGGACGGCATGCTGGAGTTGGCGAAGGTCAGCCCGACATTGACGACGGTCAGGGTGCCAACCAAGGCGACGGCAAACCAGATGGATCGCTTCACTTGTTTCATCGGATCAGTTCCTCGTGATTCGGTTTCCTGAAGGTGTCGCTCCGGTTAGGGTCGCGGCTCCTTCTGACACGGATGTGACGACGGTTCCTGGTTTCTGCCAGGAGATGGGTAGCCATAAAAAGCCACCGCTACAAGTCAAATCATTGTAGCGGTTTAGGACCAGCCCGTCAGTTAACAAGTAGACCCGCTACCCGCATTCGAAGTTCCCGACCGAGCCACAAGAATTGTACGCCGGGCCTAACGCACTGAAAATCCATCGAAGATCAGGAGACACAAGCTATTGTGGTCAGGGTACCGGATGACCACAAAATCTTGTGGTAAGGTGTATCCACCAACTCGCGACTGGCCACCCACGGCCCTCTTCCAAATGAACTCCAAAATGAACTTCCAACCGCACCCGATTACGCCAAGCCCCGCAACGGTCCCCGAACAGGAAGCCTCCTTGGACATCTGGGACAAGAAATACCGGCTCAAGACCAAGACTGGCGCCATTCTGGATGCAACCATGGACGGTACCTACCAGCGCATTGCACGGGCGCTTTCCTTGGTCGAGAAGCGGGATGAGCAGGAGCGGTGGTATGAACGGTTTCTCTGGGCCCTTCGTCATGGTGCCATCCCCGCGGGACGCATTGTCTCGAATGCCGGTGCGAAAGAACACAAGCCTGCAACCTCGACGATCAACTGCACGGTTTCGGGGACCATCCGGGACTCTATGGACGATATTCTGGAGAAGGTGCACGAGGCTGGCTTGACCCTCAAGGCCGGTTGCGTGGCCGCTGGGACCTGGGTGCGGACCGAACAGGGTCTCGTGACCGTGGAACGCGCGGTCGAGGAGCAGCATGCCCGGATTCTGAGCTATGATCGGAAGACCGGACAGTTCGAGATGCGGTCAATTCTGGCTCATCTCCGGGTGCGGGTCCCACGTGCCGAGAATCTCGAGATTGTCGCCGGAGGGGTTCGCCTGCAGACTTCAATCAAGCACCCGGTTCTGGTGTATCGGGATGAGCAGTTGCAGTATGTTCGCGCAGATGAAGTCCAAATCGGCGAAGCGCTGGTCCAGCACCGATTGGACTGGACGGCGGACGCGGGAGGGGCACGGCTGGCGTGGCTCGCGGGGATCCATCTGTCCCGGCGTCTGGTCGGATCCCGCCGGGCCGCAGGGGCTCGCGCCTGGATCAGGGGGTTAGGGCTGGACAGACGCTTGTCCCCGATCCGTAGTGTCCTGCGCCGGCTCGTTTTCGGTTGGGGTGGGGCGCCCGTTTTGGCCGGCGCTGCTATAGCCGGGGGACTGGCTTGGGAGGGGACCGGAGTAGAACCGCCTGTCCGAGAGAGCGCGGTTGTGCAAAAGGCTTTGGCATGCGCTGTTCCGCAAGGTGTGCGACTAGATCCCGCGCGGTATTTTCTGCCTTTCCTTGCCGGACTTGGAGATGGCATGGGCGGCTGGTGTCCTGAGGACGGTCGGATGGTGCTGAGCGTGCCCGAGCCCCTGTCCCGGGAACTTCAGGCGCTAGTGGCTTGGTTTGGTGTTCCGGGCGTAGTCCGGTCAGTGGATGGCGACGGGGAGAGAGCGAATTTCGAGATCGGGAACACAGCATTCCTTGCCGCCGTGTCCGGGTATTCTAGGCAACTCGCCATCCGCCAGCGATTCCAGTGGCTGGTCAGTGTCGGACGGGACGGCGAAGAAGAGCCGCACTACTGTCTGCCAGGGACCCTCTGTGAACGTCTTATGGCAGAGACTGCACGCCTGTCATCAGGCGAGCGTGAAGCAATCGGGACTCCGTTCCGGACGGAAGCTGGATGGACGGCCACCCATGCGGATCTTGACCGCTGGAGGCGGCGGTTTCCCAATCTTGATGCTCCGCTGTCGTTGGCCCGAACTCTGATCCGGGTCAACGCCATCCACCGGGACCTGCCTCTGCCTGAAACATTCTACGATTTTCATGTCGCGGACCATAACAACTACCTGGCCGGACAAGGTGGCCTCGTGGTCATCCACAACTGCGGGATCGGCTATGAGTTCTCGACTTTGCGTCCCCGGGGTGCCTATGTTTCGGGTGCCGGAGCCTATACTTCCGGACCCTTGTCCTTCATGGACATCTATGATCGCATGTGTTTTACGATTTCCTCGGCAGGAGGGCGTCGGGGTGCGCAGATGGGCACCTTTGATGTGGGACATCCCGACGTCCTCGAGTTCATCCGCGCGAAACGCGAGGACGGCCGACTGAGGCAGTTCAATCTGTCTCTGCTCATCACCCACGACTTTATGGAGGCGGTCAAGAAAGATACCGAATGGCCGCTTGTGTTTCCTATCGATGAGAAGGAGGCCGAGTCCGGAAGCCTCGACCTCAATAATCCGGAGCAGGTAGTCTGGAAGGAATGGCCACAACCCGAAGGCTATGTCCGGAACGAGAGCGGTTTGGTGGCCTGTAAGGTTTACAAGCGGATCCATGCGCGGCGGCTTTGGGACCTCATCATGGCCTCGACCTATGATTTTGCGGAACCGGGTTTTGTGCTGATCGACAAGGTCAATGAGATGAACAACAACTGGTGGTGTGAGAACATTCGCGCCACCAATCCCTGCGGCGAGCAACCTCTTCCGCCGTATGGTTCCTGTCTGCTCGGGTCGGTCAACCTGACCCGTTTTGTCCGTGACCCGTTCACTCCGGAAGCTCGATTTGACTGGGAGGAGTACCGGGAGGTGGTCAAAGTATTCACCCGAATGCTGGATGATGTAGTCGAAATCAATGGATTGCCGCTTGACCGACAGCAGGGGGAAATCCACCGGAAGCGGCGTCATGGCATGGGATATCTGGGGCTGGGTTCAGCCCTCACCATGATGGGTCTTCGCTACGGGTCGCCGGAGTCGGTCCGTTTCACGGAACAAGTCTCACGCGAAATGGCCCTTGCTGGATGGGAGGAGGCGTTGGATCTGGCACGAGAAAAAGGACCAGCCCCGATCATGATGGAAGCGTTTCCGGTCACCGAGGAGATGCTGCGGAAACGGCCCGAAATGGCTGGCGACGGCTGGAAAGTGGGCGACCGGATCCCCGGTCGGGAACTCCATGCCCGCTATAGCCGATATATGCAGCGGGTGGAGAAAGTGGCCCCGGACTTGGTTGCGGCATTGGCCAAGACCGGAGCCCGGTTCACCCATCACACCTCGATTGCGCCCACAGGAACCATCTCGCTGGCTCTCGCGAATAATGCGTCAAACGGGATCGAGCCCTCTTTTGCCCATTCTTACTTCCGGAACGTGATCCGGGAAGGAAAAAAAAGCAAGGAAAAAATCGAGGTCTATTCCTTTGAGCTTCTGGCCTACCGGACCCTGATCAATCCCGGAGCCTCTCCGGCAGGGAACCGGCCGGAAGAGAGCCTGCCCGGCTACTTTGTGACCGCGGAACACATCACGCCCCGGGAGCATGTCGACATCCAGGCGGCTGCCCAGAAGTGGATCGATTCCTCGATTTCCAAGACTGCTAATGTGCCGACTGACTATCCCTATGATGAGTTCAAAGACATTTACCTCTATGCATACGAAGAAGGACTCAAAGGCTGTACGACATTTCGGTTCAACCCCGAAGCGTTTCAAGGCGTCCTGGTCAAGGAGCAGGATCTTAAAAATACCCGATACCGGTTCACGCTTGAGGATGGTACGGTTGTTGAAGCCCGCGGTGATGAGGAAATCGAGTACGACGGCGAGACCCACACAGCGGCAAATCTCTATGATGCGCTCAAGGAAGGCTACTACGGACGTTTCTGAATCCCAGTTTGATAACCCATTTCGATGGTGAAATGTTCATGACAATCAAAATTGAAAAGAAGATCACCCAGTACGCCGTGCAGAAGCCGGAAGAGAGTTCCCAGATCCCGGCTGCTCGGAGCGTTGGAACGACGCCTGAGACGGGCAGCCCGCCGCTCAAAGTCCATGAGGGGCATATTCCTGAGCGGCGTCCCAAGGGAGAAGTGATCCGGATGCACGAGAAGCTCGAACGACCGGATCTGCTGCTAGGCTCAACCTACAAGGTCAAGACCCCGGTCTCTGATCACGCCATGTACATCACGATCAACGACATTGTGCTCAACGAGGGAACTCCCTATGAGCAACGCCGGCCATTCGAGATCTTCATCAACTCCAAGAATCTGGATCATTACCAGTGGATCGTGGCACTGACAAGGATCATCAGCGCCGTGTTCAGAAAGGGGGGGGATGTGACCTTCATGGTCGAGGAACTCAAGGCGGTTTTCGATCCCCGCGGGGGTTACTGGAAACCCGGAGGGCATTTCATGCCTTCGCTGATTGCAGAGATTGGAGATGTCATCGAGAAGCACCTGGTGAGCATCGGCCTCATGCGGAAAGAAGGACCTGATGAAGCTCAACAGAAGCTGATCGCGGAAAAGCGTGCCGAGTTCGAGGCCGCCCGCCAGCAACAGGATGCCTTTGCACAATCCAATTTTCCCATGGGTGCTCAGCTTTGCACGAAATGCAGTACGGCTGCGGTCGTGATGATGGATGGCTGCATGACCTGCCTGAACTGTGGAGATTCGAAGTGTCAATAAGTGCTCCGACTCGAGGGAAAGGCTCTTTCGCCTTAGCCTATGCATAGCGGAGCCTCCAGGAATGCAGTGCTCAAGGTCGTGTATGTGGAGTACGCTCTTGTTGGGCTGCGTGCGGATGAGGAGTGGTGTTGGCCCGCGGGTGTTGGGTGGTATGCCAGGCGGGCCATCGCTAACGGCCTCTGAATTGCCGTGACCATCTTGGAGAACGCCCGAGTGCGGCTCACAAACGACTGTGATTTCCTCAGGCGAAAGAAGGTCTACCCGAACTGTGATGTTCGCTGCAGCAAGACTCCCTAGGCCTAGCGCTTGGCCTTCAAGTGTCTGGCCTTGGGGGGCTCCAGCAGATGATCCATGGCGATCTTCCTGGTCCAGTCCTGGGACAGCTTGGCTTCGCCAGCGAACCACTCCCACCGCCTCACGGCATCGCTGACTTGTTCGATGATCTCGCCGATCTTCTTAACGCCTTCGCGTGAACCGATCTCCCGTAAATCAGCATAGGTTATTCCGTCCACCTTGTTGTTCACCCGCATCTGGTGTCTCGCCGTCCAGCCAGCACCGTGGGCGTAGGTGATGTCGTAGGCTGGAGCCAGCGCCCAGTTGCCGGGCTCCAGCATCAGGAATCCGAGGTTTTTGGTGTGGTCGTCGCGGTTGCAAGCGACGACATTGAATACCATGCGTCTGAATGCTTGATCCATTGCGACCTGACCGAGGTGAAGTTGGCGTACCACACTGAAATATAGGTCGTAGCTCCAAGCGCCAGGCTGATTGTAGTCAGCATGGGCAATGCCACACAACGAGTGGGTGTGGATTTTGTGCTCACCTTCCCGATCGAAGCGCAGCGTCATGAAGTGGGCACGACCCTGTTCCTCAAGTAATTCAATCGGCATCATCTCCAGGCCGGCCTCTTTGGCCATCAAGCCATAGGCATATTCCATACGGCCGAAGGGACCAGATTTGTTGTTGTCCGTATCGGTGCCATCGAACTTGATAATCCAAGGCTCATAACCTGGTGACATGACACCTTGGCCGGTCTGTATCGCATTCGTTTTACGGTTCCAGGCGATCATTGCCTTCGCTCGCATTCCGCCGGCCGTGCTGGAGGACAGATATATTTCACGCATGTTTTCAGTGATGTCGCCCCGTACGACCTTCCGGGCTTCTTGGACTAGTGTCGCTATCTCTACGGGTATCGCCGCGTCAGCGTTCGGCTTTTCTTCGGCTGTCTCGAATTCCAGTGCCCCCATACCTCGCTTGCCGACGTAAAGAAGCTTTTGCACTGGAGACAACGCGAAAGGTGGGATACCCATCTGATTGAAATAGGCCTCGATGAGCTTTCCGCCGAATCTGTCGGGAAGTCTGTCTGCAAATACTCCTGGAAGACCACCAAATGCTTCGACACCTCTAAGTTCAGGGAACTCGAAGGGGCCGGTACGCAGGGGCAGGCGTAGCGGTGAGATCGAACCCTCCCTGCGAATGTAGAGTGGGTCGTACTCGAAGATGATTCGGCCAACGGTGTCGACGATGGCACCGACCCGGACTCCCCAAAGCTTGACCGCGGCGAGAACAGCCACAGCTATTTATTCTTCTTATGGCGCACGCGCAGCCGCGCCGTGTGTTTGGCACCTTGCTGCAGCATGGCGAGTGGGCTGGGGGTCGCCTCGGGAAGGACGGCGTCTAGGCGGTCAGCGATGTTGAGTGCTGTCAGGATCCGTACGATTGTATCGGTCTTGCCGACGCCGGTCTCCTCAAGCCTCCACACGGTGCTACTACTGACACCTGCGAGATGGGAGAGCTGCCTCTGGGTCAGCCCCTGGGCTATGCGCTGTGCCTTCAGCCGAAGGCCCAATTGCTCAAGGGCTTCCTTTGGTCGTTTAAATTGCCACATGTGAGTAATTATATACTAAATATTGACTTAAGGAAGCTCTGATCAAATGAATGGTACAGGATTCGGTGTGGTGAAGGAACTGCCCAAGGTAGTTTTCAGCAATCCCGCCGGGTGTGTCGTGCGAGATTGAGACCTTTAAAAGTGTGTACAGGGC
>JAJYFY010000020.1:0-22500 GCA_021785265.1 Pseudomonadota bacterium | reverse complement strand
CGGCGTCTTGGGATGTGATCCGGCCGCCCACTCGCAAAGCAGCCGGTCGCGCCCACCCACTCTGAAGTCGGACTCTCGCTTCAGAACCTTCCCATCCGGATGCGGCGGACCGAACCAACGCGCCTTGCCTTCAGTCGTCGCGAAGGCAGCGTACACCCGAGACGGTGGGGCCTCGATCAGTCGCTCGATGACGAAGAAACCGTGCCCTACGTTTTGATCTGACATGATCGTCTCCTCAATTTGCTCAGCGTTCATGGGCCATGGGGCCCACCTTCTTCCGGGGCGCCGCGCCGGTTTGAACCTCGCCGAGGTAGACTTCCAGCCGGTCGAGCCGCTCGTTCCAGAGCATGCGGGTGCACTCGATCCAGGCTTCGACACCCATCAGCGCTTTTGGCTCGATGCGCGCCGGCCGGAACTGCGCCTCCCGGCCGCGGGTGATGAGCCCGGCCCGCTCAAGGACCTTCAAATGCTTCGAAACCGCAGGCAGGGACATTTCGAACGGGTCGGCCAGCTCATTCACCGATGCTTCCCCCTGCGCCAGCCGGGCCAGGATTGCTCGTCGGGTCGGATCGGCCAGGGCGTGAAAGGTCTTGCTCAGCGTGTCCAATATATTAAATCAGTTAGTTATATAACTAAATAGTATAATATAGAACTGAACTCGAGCTGTCAATACCGGATGCTCCGAGGATGCGAAACGGGTGTAGGAAAACCTGCCGCTTGAAGTGCATGAAAAACTCGAGGGGTCGCTCTAAGACAGACCAAGCCGTAGGGCAGGCCGTGAGCGCTTGGAGTCCGCTCAATTTCAAACCGGCTTGAGATCACTCCTGGAAGCGTTTCTCTGCCCAATTCAATAAAACGGCCCCTGATCTTCCCAACCACCACATGAAGAGGGCATCTCAGATCGGGGTTGCGAGCAACTGGAGATGCAACCGGATAACAAACCGACCGGGTTCCCCGGACGGAACCAGCATGCCCCGCCTCCGTTCCGCTACAATCCCCTGCCCATGAAAAATTCCCCAGATCGCTCCGGAACCCGGCCCGTCCACCCGCTCACAACCGTCCGGCGCCTGACCCAGCGGATCGAACAACGCGGCATCGAACGGGTTTCGGCGAACGAACGGCACCATCTCAACGTTTTCGACAACTTCACGCTTTGGCTCTCGGCCAATCTGGTGGTTTCCACGGTGGCCCTGGGCGCACTCGCCCGCCCGGTTTTTCATCTGGGTTTTTGGGCGGGGACCTTCGGTATGGTCCTCTTCACCGCCCTCGGCACGATCCCGGCCGCTTTTTTTGCGACGCTCGGACCCCGGCTCGGCTTGCGCCAGATGACCATCTCCCGATTCTCCTTTGGTTGGACCGGCGCCAAGATCATGGCCCTGTTCAACGTGCTGTCCTGTGTCGGGTGGTCGGCAGTCGGCGTGCTCATCGCAGCCCAGATCCTGACCCATCTGAGCCGTGGCGGAATCCCGATCTCCGGAGGCGTTCTTCTCATCGCGGCCCTGACCACGATCGTCAGCATTTACGGCTACCGCTACGTTCATCTTTACGAGCGTTACGCCTGGCTCCCCATGGCCGCCATCTTCCTGCTCCTCGCCCTGACCGGCCTGCCCGAGATGCATCTATTTTCTCCGGCAGCCACGCACGCAGGCACGGCCGCGGACTGGATTTCCTACGGAGGCGTCGTGTTCGGTGCTGCGATCGGGTGGAGCTCCTACGCCTCGGACTATACCGTGAACCAGCCGGAAGAGACCTCCCCTCGCCGCATTTTCTGGTTGACCTTTGCCGGGATCGGTCTGCCCTGTGTGCTGCTCGAAGTTCTGGGCATGGGACTCACCACCATCCCGTATGGTCATGCGGCAGCCGCTGCGGGGGGCGGCACCCTGGTCGCTTTGGCCTTTCGCCCCCTCGGTCTCCTAGGGACTGTCCTCCTCGTCTTCCTCGCGCTCAGCATGGTGGCCAACAATATCCCCAACGACTACAGTCTGGGCCTGTCCATGCAGGTCTTGGGTCAGCGTTTTCGCCAGACCCCCCGGGCGGTCTGGACCTTTCTCGGAGCCGTGGGTTACGTCACGATCGCCCTTCTGGCCGCCCACCATTTCGATCTCCTGCTCGAGAACTTTCTCCTTCTCATGGCGTACTGGCTTGGCCCCTGGTGCATCATCCTCCTGATTGAACATTTCCGGATCCGCCGCGGAACCTACGAAGCGGACCACTGGGATACCCGGAGCGCACTGCCCGGAGGATGGGCTGCACTGGCAGCCATGGGCGCCGGCTTCCTCGGGATCTACCTGGGTGCCGCACAGACCCTCTTCACGGGCCCTATGGCCCGCTGGCTCAACCCCCCCCAGGGGATGGATGTGGGTTTTGAACTGGCGGTCCTGCTCGCCGGCCTGACTTATCTCCTGCTGCGCCCCCTGGAAAAGCGCATGACGGGTCGTTAACACCGGCCTCCAGCTCCCTGGGTCTGGCCAGACGGCCCCTCCCACTACGGTGCAGGCTTGTTGATGGTCGAGAATCACGGACAGAGGTGCCCCGTGGGAGGCGGTCGCAGCCCCCCGACCGACCCGGCCACGCTCAGCGTCAGAGTCATGGAATCGGTCCAGGGATTGGGGGCGGGCGGGATGTGCTCCACCGTGATCACTTTCTCCTCCGCTGCAGCACTCGCCGATTCCGGCATCATCATCACGTACTGGCCGCTCACATATTCCGCCCAGGGGATCCGATAGGCCGTCCAGATGGTGAATTGCGAGCAGTAGGAGACTGACGCTTCGTTGTTCCACGACGCAAAAACACTCTGCGCAGAGGACACCGGTCGGTACGAAACGAGGCCACCACCGGGTGCGGTCGGGTCAGTCCCCGCACAGTGGCCAGAGACCCCCCCTGTGCAATTGACGGCATTGAGCGCGTTTTCGGCATTCTCGGCACTCGCCGCATCCGGTTCCTCATAGGACAGTGGAGCCGGCGTCAGACAGGTGGCATCACAAGGGGCGGGCATCGGCAACCCGGTCGGCAGTACGGCAAGGGATTTCCCCGAATGCAGCATGAGCGCCAAAGTCGAGGCAAGAAGGAGAAGGGAGAGGGACCATGATTTCATGTAGCAGCTCCGGAGTGACGGATGGTGGGAAACCGGTTGAATCAAAGCCAGAGAGCAAAGGCTTGCCGAACCCCCTTGGGGAGGCCTCGCTCGTGGGGAGGGAGAGACTGGACTGACCTCAGTCGCATTGGGTCACCACTTTCACCACCAGATAGGGCGAAGGAGGGGACACCCATCCTGCCTGGGTAAGAACACGGGCCTGGACGATCCAGGCGGAACCCGACGGCGTGGCCCATGCCTGGTAACCGGCCAGCGGCAAGGCATCCGGTCCGGCCGAAATGAAAACCGGTGTGACAAAGATCCGGGGCAGACTGCCGGGAGGACAGTAATCCGGTTTCGGGATCACGCTCCCGTTCTGGGCTTCCGTCTCGAAAACAACGGCGTGGGACAGCGCGACCCGACCGTTCTCGGCCGTGACATCCCCTTCGGCGGAAACCCCTCCTCCGGCGATGGCCACTGCCGGCTGGCCGGAGGCGTCGAGACCGGCATAAAGACCGCCATCCGCAAACAGGTTCCAGGTCCGGATGCCATCGGGTACAATCCCCTGGGGAAACCCGGTTGTCGGCGAAAGACCGGAGGTGGCGAGGTTGCCACTCGCCGAAAGGTCATCCACGCCGGTCACATCGTTTCCGCCCATGTTGAGGGGCGCAAACATCTGGTTGAGTTCGGGATGTCCCGGAACCGCAATCCGGTAGAGATAGTCCGGATCCAGGGTGCCATCCGAGAAATATTGGAAAAGCACCAGATGACCGGGCCCGGGGTTGGGGATCGACGTCCCGGCGATCGAGAACGACCAGCCGCCGAACGCGCCGACCAGCTCCCCCCGGGTTTCTCCCGGCACCTCCCCGGTCGCGACGTAGCCCGCTTCCGGTCCACCGGTCTCGGCCGCTCCGGGAATCACCACGTCGGCATAATGGTTGTTCGCCGATTGGTCCGTCCACACAAAGCCGGGCACTCCGGGCGGGGGTGCGGCCAGGGTCACCGCCGCAAGGTCATTCGCACGGGGTTGCAGAACATAGACCGTGTAGAGATCGCCGAAGGGGTTCTGCCCCGTGTAGCCCGGGGGGAGGTAGCCACCCGCCGCGAGATCGGCGATCGGAACCAGGACGGCCTGTGTCGCCGTCGAACCGGACAGGAGCGCGGCGTAATGGGACATCACATAGTGATGGACCGCGTGCCCGATCAGTCGGAGCTGCGCACCGGCCGTCACCTGGCGGATCCGCCGCATCCCCTGGTCGGCGAGGGAGAAGATGCTGACCAGGAGCACCGTGCCCAGCACCACCGTGATCAAAAGCTCGATGAGGCTGAGACCGCACTCGCGCCCCGGGCACCCGGTCTGCAACCGGGACGGCTTCCTTCGGGTCATTTCACGCTCACCACCGAAACCAGCGCCCCGACCGGCACGCCGGACGGTACGGGAAAGCGGGTTCCGTCGAGTTCCGAATAACCGATCTCGACTCCATCCTGGATTTCCACCACGCCGATGGATTCCGATCCTGCGACCTCCTGCTCCACGGAAAGCTGCGCGGCGGGCGGCAGCGGCGCCCAGATCACCACCTGGCCTTCCTGAGTTTCGTTATGGAGTGCGGACAAGGCTTGCCAGCCCGGAGGCAGCGAGAGCCGATCGGGTGCGAGACTCCCCGTCACATCCGGATGCGCTTCGACGTAACGGATGACCGCATTCCGGTAGGACGTGAAGTTTTCGGCCAATACCGGGTCGCGATCGAAGCGGACGGTCACCGGGGTGACCAGATCGGCGAAGAGGATCATGAGCCCCAACAGGAAAGCGACCACGCCAGCCATCCACATCGGTCTCTCCAGTCCCGCTCAGCCGACAATCCAGAGCAGGGTGTTGGTGCTCGCCGGAGTGCAATCGCCAGCGGCCAGCGGCGTGGGACTGGAACCTGCGGCAATGGGGTTGCCCGGCGAATAGAGTGACGTTCCGTTGATGGAGAAGCCCACCCAGGTGCCGTACTGGTAGGTGGCCAGCTTGATGCAGGCGCTCTGGGAAACATTCGCCATCTGGATCGCAAAATCCCCGCCGTAATCCGACGAAACCGCGGTTCCCGGCTCGAGCGTGACTGCCCCCTGCCAGGAATCCACCGGAGATCCCGTTCCCACCATATCGGCCGGAAACACACCGGCATTGACCGCGACCTGATTGGTGAGTCCGTTATAGTTCCCCTGTCCGGCGTAGAGCTGTTTCACGCCGCCCTCGATCGACGCGATGTCGGTCTCGGTGTTCGACAGGCGATTGTTGCTCAATACCTGCCCGGCGACGATAAACGCACCCGCTAGGATGATGATGCCGATCACCACGGCGATCAAGGTTTCAACCAAGGTCAACCCCTCTTGGCCCCGGCACACCCCGGGCCCATTCAGATCACGTTTTCTCACGGCATACCTCCGCTCATGCTCATTAACTCCAGGCACAGTTTTCCTCCGCGCATGCGGTTACCCCATGTGTGCCATGGACATGAAGTAGTTCGGAATCTGGATCTGCAGAACCACGGTTCCCAACGTGTACCAGAGCACGATGAGTGCAAAGACGATGCGGGCCATGGCCTCGATCCGGCCCGCTTGGATCACAACCCGTTGGAAGCCGGTATCCGCCCATTCCGAGGCCATCTCCCGTAGGATCGCTTCCACATCGAGCCCCTGGCTTTCGAACAGGGAAATGTCGGCCACGATTTCGGGATCCGGGAAACGAAAGGGAGAATGCTGCATGGCCCGTCCCATCCCGAAACCGGCCGTCATGCCCCGCCGGATCGCCTGAAGGCGCTCCCGCATCCAGGGCTTGGACAGTCGCTCGGTCTCGACGAGTGCGTCATAGGCCTTGATCCGGCCACTGTCCGTCAAGGCGGGGATACTCGCGAGCCAGGCCCCTCCTTCCTGCAAACGGTAAAAGCTGAATGGCGGAATGCGATCCAGGACGCGTCGGATCGGACCTGTCCAATAAGGCAAAAGGAAAGGCAGGAGCAAGAAGAAGAGAATTCCACCCCCCACGAAAACGGCAAAGCCGACCGATTGCATCACCTGACTGATCAGCAGCAACGAGCGGGGGACACCCGTCCAGTCTGCGGGGGGATACAAGAGCGCAATCTTCGGGATCACGTAATCGGAAAAAGTCACAAGAGCGGCCAGGATCATCACGAAATACGTGACCAGCCGGGCCCACGCCCCCAGCACCGCCCCACGCATCCGGCGTCTGGATTCGAGGCGACGGCCGAGATCGCTGAAGACCCGCTGGATTCCGGTCTGCTGTCCATCGGCCCCCACGCTCTGCTCCCCTCCCCGGATCAGCATCCGTTCCACGGGGTCCGTGATGTCCGCCATCGATTCCGCCACCGACAGTCCCGACCGCATGCGTTTCTGGATTTCACGAAGAACCATGGCCTCGATGCCCGCTCCCCCACGTCGGCCGCCTCGACGGACCATTTCATCCACCACCGTGACGATGTTGATGGACGGGCGCCGCAGGATCCGGTCCAGGTGCCGGAAAAAGCGTTCCTTCCCACTCCATCTCCAGACCCAGAGCGCCAGGCGATAGTCCCAATCCCGAAGGGGACGCTTTCCCTCTGCTCGGGCCGTCACGGTCCCTCTCCGATTCGCTCGGCCGACCACTCGGCCTCCTCCTCAAGCACCAGGTCCAGTCCCCTCCGGCTGTCGTATTCGACCTCCCCCTGGGCAAAGCGCATGAGCCAGTGCCGTGCCATCGTGAGTGAGTCCGGATGTCGCGTCCAGGCCCGCTCGGCCTGTTCGACCCCCTCTTCCCGAGCCTGATGGAGAAGGTCACGCGTCGTGGTCACCACCTCAGCCACCACCGATCTCCCGGCAATACCCATAAGCGCCCCTTGCCCCGTCTGGCACCTCGGGCACCCAGGACCCCGTCGGCGGGCCTGCGCCCACCGGTGCCCGAGGAGTGTTCGCAGGATCCCGGCATCCCGTACGGGAATGGAGGAGTCGTCCTCCTCCAGGGGCCGGGAACAGTGGGAACAGAGCGTCTGCACGAGACGCTGGGCCACCAGCCCACGCAATACGGAGGGGTCATAGAGAAGGGTCTGGTTCTCGGGCTTGTCGCACAGGTCGAGGAGGCGGGCCAGGATTTTCCAGGCACTGTTGGCATGCACGGTCGTCAAGACCAGGTGCCCGGTATTGGCCACCTGGAGCGTGCCGACGGCGCCCTCCCGACTCCGCACCTCGCCCACCATCACGATATCCGGATCAAGCCGCATGACCTCCTCGATATGACGACCCCAATCCTCGTGCTGCACGGGGATTTGCCGGACGCCTTCGATCTGGTACTCCGGCGGATCCTCGAGTGTGAGGAGATGCCGGGTGTGCTGACGACTCCGGAGCGATTTGAGGGCCGCCACCAGCGTCGTGGTTTTCCCGGAGCCGGTCGGCCCGGAAATCACCGTGATCCCCGATGCGTGGTCCAGGAGCCGGCTCATCTGGGTTCCTTGTTCCGGGGTGTAGCCCAGACCGCAGAGGGTCTCGGACAGACTGTCTCCGTCCACCCCGACGTCCTTCGGCAGAAGTCGAAGCACCATCATCGACCCCCCGAGAATCGGGGTCGACTGGATCCGGATCCCGTGCAGGCCCGGCGGCAGGTGTCCACCCCGGATTCCGATTCGGGCCTTTTGCGGTGCTGACGGGTTGTAATGGCCTTCCCCCTCTTCGGCCATCACGCCATAGATCACCCCGGCCAGTTCCTCGGCCTCATGCAGTTTCATTTGCCGCACTCGGCGGAGATCCCCGTACACGCGCATGAGCACCGTTCCCATCCGTCCGTTCGCATCCATCACCAGGTGAATATCAGACACTTCCTGCCGTGCCGCTTCAGCCAACATCTGGCGGGCTTGGTTCACCATCACCCCCGCATCCTCGGTCGGGTGGACCGGCCTCGCTTCGGATCCCAGATCGCGGAGGACCGGGTAGGGAACCGGGCGGGTACACCGGTAAGCCTTCCAGCCGATCCGGATCAAGGCCAGGAGGTTTTGGACCCGGACCTCGTCCTGGTAACCTTCGCTGACCAGGACTTCCCCGTTTGTGCACAAGGCAATCACGTCACGCAGATCTTCGCGGGTTACAAAGCGATCCGTCAGCGCCCGATCGTAGAACAGGGACGGCTCTCCCTTCGGATCCAAGCCGCAACCCGGCTGGGCTTCGGCGAGCGAAGGGATCATTGCAACCCCCTCCCGCCGGGAGAAACACCCGCTCCTCCCACACCCGTGGGAATGAACGGCAGCGCCGGACTGGAAGAGGCGGGCGGCCCATCGGCCATAAACCCCAAGGCACGGAGCTGGCCGGTCGGCAGTCGCACCCAGACCCCCCGGCGCCCCACCCGGATCACTGGAGTTCCGTCTTCGAGCAGGGATCCCGCATGAACCGTCATGCGGGTCCCATCCGGGTACTGGACGACCGCTCGGACCTGCCCTGCCCTGCCGTCGACCGATCGGATCTCGGGCAGCATGACCAAGCCGGAGGGAGCCTGTGGAATCCCGCAGGAAATCCGTTCATGGGCGATGGCCGACTGCAGTTTCGCAATCGCGAGTTCCGCACGCAAGAGGGTTTCTCGCGCGCGCAGACGTCCGAGACGCGCCACCCGGAAATCCGTCCGGCGATGCGGTGGGGTCACGGGAGGAACGGCCCCCTGGGCAGCCCCCACCCAGAGACCCAATAGCGCAAGACAACTCCAGTGTTCACCACGGATCCGCATAGATCACTCCCGTCAAATGCCAAACCAGCTGTCCATTCAGGGAAAGCGTCGCTTCCATCCGGTGGATCGAAAGACCGCGCCATGCGGAAAGAGCCGGCACCAGACGGAACGGGTCACCTCTTTCCAGCACAACCGACCAGCGGGCCTGAGCCCAGGGCTGAACGCCCCCCGGGGGGCTGTTCTGCCAGTTCAATGACGCGGCCCGAATCCCCTCCCGGCGGACCCACTCATAGAAATCGTCTTCCAGCCGAGAGCGCGGAAGCAGGCGCCGCGTGAGGTCGGTTTCCGGACCCGGCTTGAGTTCAAACGAGGACACCACCTGGTCCGGGCCCGCGCTCAAAACCGAACGGCCGGGCAGATGGGTGAATGAGGCACCCGGGCGGTAGCGCCAGACCACGACGGCCCGCTGACCTGTGCAGACAAAACGGGCAAACGACCATCCCCCCTCCACCAGATCCAGCGATTGCCATTTCCGCCGGCATGCGGCCAGTACCCGGGCGGGCGCAAAACCCAGGACGGCGCGGAGCGAAGCGGCTGTCCTGGAGACCGCCACCCCCCCCTTCCGCACCCCGCCTCCGGCCGTCCGGGTTTCTGCGAAACCGGTGCGGAATCCCCAGTTCTCCATCACGAGTCCCAGAAGCAAAAGCACGGCCAAGCTCACGGCCAGAAGCCGCTTGCGTCTTAAGTACAAGGGTCGGGTGCGGGGCAGGCCGGAGCGGGGGATCGCTTCCAGTGCCTCCTCCAGAAGACCCCATCCGGAATCCCCGCGACGCCCTTCGATCCGCTCAGACAAACGCTCACCATACTGGTCGAGCAAAAGCGCCCGGCGTGCCCGGCCCTCCGCTTCGCGACCTGAAAAGTCCCCTTCGCCGAGTACCCGTCCCGCGAGCGTGGCGATCACCACCATCCGGCCCGGATCGGGGATCAGACACCACAGCACCCCGGTTCCCGGTCGGGCCCGGGCCAATGCCGGGGCCAACGCATAGACCCGCTCCAAAGACCCCAACGCCCCCAAACCGATGCTTCCGCCCGCCCGGTCGACCACCAGCGTGTCGCAGGCGGGCGTTGGGGAGTCGGGATCCGTCATGCTCCCGATTTCACGAACCAGTCGTCGGGCCGTTCGCTGCGGGGCGCGCAACTCTCCCTTTTCCGATGCCTGCCACCAGTAAAGCCCGACGGCGTAACGGACCCCCCGGCATTCGATGATCTCGAGAGCCACCGGATCAGGCCCGGACCCGGCGGGCCGTCAGGGTTACAAAAATCATCTTGCGCTGCCGGCTCTTTCCGGAAAACCAGGACAAGAGTCCCTGATCGCCCTGTCGGCTATTTTCAATCTGCTCGAACCCGGCGAGCACCAGGGTTTGCCCACTGCGCATGATGACTCGCTGGACGAAGCGCTGAGAACTGACGCTCGGAACCTGGATCGATTCCCCACCCGAACTAATGGTGGTCAACGAGTTGAGCGTGGCGAGGTCGATCGCGTACTGCATGGCCAGCTCGCGACCGGCCAGGATCCGTGGCACAACGATCATCGAGAATCCGGTGGTGACCTCCCCGGGGGTCAGGGCGGTCGACTGGCCAACCAGGCTGGAGGCGGTGGTCTGGGCACTGGCCAGATACCCCACGGTCTTCGTGACCTGAATGGGTAGCGGTTGACCCTGGAGCGCAATGCCCGAACCCTGGGTCATGAGCGCTACATGACCGTACTGGCTCAAGGCCTCGACCAGGAGATGACTGCCCGCGTATTGTCCGATGCGTCCCGTGGCCGTATCGAGCAGGGTGGCAGAGAGCGTGGCGGCTCCGCCGACCGAGGCCACCGGGTTGGCCCCGGTCACCGTGACCCCGTAGGTGCGGGCCAGGTTGTCAAACATGACATTCAGGTTGAAGCCCCGGAGCGCTGCATTGGTGAGATCCAGCGAATAGACCCGGACGCTCACCGAGACTTCCCGTTGCATCACCCGGTTGATCGAGGCGAGATATCGCCCCACCCGGCGAATGATCAGGGGGCGGTCCGTCACCGTGACCGTTCCAGCTTCCGGATTGGCGAACACGATCCCATGACGGGTGAGCATCGCCTTGAGATCCACCACGAGCTGGCTCCAGAAATCATTGCGCTGGTTCTGCGTCACGGTCTGGCTGCTCGTCTCGCTGGCTCCGCCCGCAGCCCCTCCCTGGCTCCCCAAATCACTCTGGTTGGTGAGCACCAAAGCCGTTCCCATCGAACCAGGCAGAACCGCGAGCGGGAACACCCGGGTTTCGTAGCGGAAAAACCGGATCGCCCCATGCCACCAGCGCCAAGAGAGTCCGTAATGGGCGGCGATCTCGTTGAGCAGCCCGGCCAGGCGTCCCCGGTAGCTGATCCGCATGACCCGGCCCGTTGACTCTAAGAGCGATCGTTGGGTTTCCTGCTGTCCATTTTCGCTTTGTTGCTGCTCAAGCAGCGCACCCAGTCGCACGGGCAGCCCGGAAACCCGTGAGATCCGGTCAACCAGCTGGTAGAGGTAGAGATGGCGGGTCACGAGCGTCACCGGCTCGCGGAACACGGCCGGACGAAAACGGCGTGCCGTCAACGGGATGGGATGGCCGCTGCCAAAGTAATATCCGCCATGAACGTGCAGGGCCCGGCGCTCGAGTTCATGGGATTGACGCATCGTCAGGCGGGATGCCTGTCTCCGGGATAGGGCCACCCCGGGGAGACCGGGACGGACCCCTGCACAACTGGAAAGCAGCGTCACGAGAACGATCCCTCCCCAACGGAGCCCGTGGCTGGGTTGGTGCCCGGAGGTGAGCTCCCTCCATCCGGGATCTCCACCGACCGGGATCCGGCAATCCGGGAGCCCGCCTTTCACCGGACCCCGCCTCCACCTGAACGACGGATGATGAGGACCCGGTTTTCCCGATAGAGCGTCGCCCGGACCGGGGATCCGGCACGTTGGAGTGCCTGCACCAGGACGTCGAGTGCCTGGATGAAAGTGCCGTGGAGGATCGCATGCGTGGTCAGCAAGTAGTCCTGGGGACTCTTCCAGACAAGCTGGTAGCCCGAACGAGCGCTCCAGCGCCGGAGTTCCTGCTGGAGGCTGCCCGGAGAAACGAGCCAGGTCCGCAATCGGGAAGCTGGGTGCCGATCGATCTTCGAGGCCACGGGGAAAGGATACCGGGCGGAGCGTTCGATCTGGAAAAGTACCGGAACCCGCCGCGGATGGATTCGGGCAGCAAGTCCGGATCGCGGGATCAACATCAGCCCGACCAGAAAACCCACGATCCATCCGGGACGCCGGGTCATTGACCCGGAGCCACGGCAATCACGCGATTGCCGCCATAGACCCGGATCCTGAGAATCCGGCCCCGCAAGCGGGCCCAGCTCGTGAGGGCCTGCAAGGCCTGCCACAGCCCGAAGTATCCCCGATGCTCGTGATGGATTCTCCAGACGGGCCCTGTCCAGACCAAGCGGTAACCGGCAAGCAGGCACCAATGCAAGAGTTGAAGACGGAGGCTGCCCGGGTGCAGGCGCCACATCCTGTGCGGACCGGACCCCGCATTCGTCCGGGGCTTCCGGGTCCGGGCCTGATCCGCACGTCTCGGATCCGCCCGGAGGAGGAGCTTCCCCTTGCGGAGCGTGAGGACCACGAGCGGGGCCAATCCGCCGACCACCCAATAAGGGGCTTCGTGGAATACGGGCAGGGATCTCGTTGCAAGACGGGTGCCGGCAACCGCACGGACCGGCTGGCAGTCCGGGTGATGGTTCATCCACAAGAAAATTTCCTCGCCGTTGTTGTAGGCGATCCGGGGCAGACACCGGGTCCCCACCACTCGGTAATCGAAGTGGTAACGTCCATACGCGACCCCCCACAGAACGACTCCGACGAGGAGGAGTCCGGACCGGACCCAGGTTTCTGCACAACTCCTCTGACGCACCCTAAGCGGAGGCGGTAGAATCATGGGCGTCGTGTCTCCCGTGAAATCGGAGGGACAGCTTGCCGGAGCGGGCGAGACACGAACAGTTTTAAATCCGCTGTTTGTGCCGGCTTAGCTCAAATCATCCCGCCCTTCCTCTTGAAAGCCCTCCAAACCAGGAGTCCTTTTGCCCGAGACGTCCGATTCTTCTTCGCTCACTTTCGTCGGGCTCCTGTCGGGAACCAGCGCCGATGGAGCCGACTGCGCCATCGTCGATTTCAGTCCACCCCGTCCCCGCCTGGTTGCGTTTGAGACCCTGCCCTACCCCGCGGACCTCCGCGTCCGGATTCTGGATCTGGCCTCATCGAACTACCGGTCGCACGATGTCCTGGATCTTCTCGGATCACTGGATGCCGAGCTCGGAGAGTTTTTCGGCCGGACCATCCTCCGGGTTTTGTCCGGGTCCGGAGTGGCTCCCGAGCGGATTTCGGCGATTGGAAGTCACGGCCAGACCGTGCGCCATCGGCCGCAGGGAGCCCATCCGTTTACGATCCAGATCGGCGATCCGAACCGGATCGCCGCCTACAGCGGGATTCTCACGGTGGCGGATTTCCGCAGAATGGATATGGCCTATGGCGGCGGAGGTGCCCCTCTCGTGCCCTCGTTCTGGAACGAATGCCTAGAACCGGATTCCCCGGCAGCCCGGTCAAAAACCGTCATCCTGAATCTGGGGGGGATTGCCAACCTCACCTTCCTGCCTCCCTTGGTCCCTGAAGTCATGGGATTTGATACCGGGCCTGCCAATACCCTGCTCGACGGATGGGTTTTTGAACAGACGGGTCAGCCCTACGACCAGGACGGCTTTTTCTCCCGCCAGGGACGGGTCATCCCGGAACTCCTCGAGGATCTCACCCGGGATGACTACTTTGGGCGCCCACCCCCCAAAAGCACCGGTCCGGAATATTTCAGTCGCGATTGGCTCCAGTCGCGGCTCCACCGGCATACCCATGCCGCCGCTTCGGACATTGCTCGCACGCTCATTGCCTTGACCGCAGTCACGGTGACGCAGGCGGTCATCGCTCAAGCACCGGCCGGGAGTCGTCTTCTGGTCAGCGGAGGGGGGCTCAAACACCCCCTCCTCCTGGAAGAAATCCGGCACCGCCTTCCCGGCTGGATGGTCACGACCACCCAGGCAGTCGGGTTTGACCCGGATGCGCTCGAGGCCATGGCCTTTGCCTGGCTGGCTTGGAAAAGGCTCAGCCACGAACCCGCGAGCCTGCCCTCGGTAACCGGAGCCCGAAAGTCAGCCGTGCTGGGAGGCATTTACAGGCCGACCCCGCCCTGAGTGGAACTTATCGGTCGAGTAGCACTCTAATGCTTAGAGTGCTAAAATATCTCCAGTGATGATGCATTAAGCGGGGGTTCTCTTTATGAATCAAGAACTTGATGCTTTCCCGACCTTAGTCCAAAGTCCTCGTCAGAGCCTTGAGGCCTATCTCAAGGCCATCCGTCGTATTCCGGTTCTGTCGGCTGATGAAGAGCAGGAGTTGTCCCGCCGTTACCACGAAGACGGTGATCTCTTCTCGGCCCAGAAACTCGTTTTATCCAACCTCCGCTTTGTGGTCTACATCGCGAGAAGCTATCGCAACTACGGACTTCCCCTGGGTGATCTTGTCCAGGAAGGCAACATCGGGCTCATGAAGGCAGTCAAGCACTTCAATCCCGAGCGGGGGGTCCGGCTGATCAGCTTTGCGGTCCACTGGATCCGGGCCGAGATCCATGAATTCATCATCCGGAATTGGCGCCTGGTCAAAATTGCCACGACGAAGGCCCAGCGTCGTCTCTTCTTCAACCTCCGCAAACACCTCCGGGGTCCCGCCGGGAGTCTCTCGGACGCAGAAGCCGCAAGGATCGCACACGATCTCAAGGTCAGCCCGGCCGAGGTACGCCATATGGAGACCCGTCTTTTGGGGCACGAGGTCAGCCTGAACGGGCGGACGGGTACCGCGGGCGAAGAGACGGAATCCCCCCGCGCTCCCATCGAATGGCTGGCCGACGAGACGAGCCGGGATCCCCAGTCCCTGATCGAGCAGGCGGATTCGGAAAGATACGAACACCAGAGCCTCGCGGCGGCCCTCAACCAATTGGATGACCGAAGCCGTGAGATCGTGCAAGCCCGCTGGCTCGGAGGCGGTGAAAAACCCGCACTCAAGGTTCTGGCCGAACGTTTTGGCATCTCGGTCGAAAGAGTTCGCCAGATCGAGGCCAAGGCTTTGGACCGCCTGCGTCAGGAACTCGACCCGCTCGTGGCAACCTGAACCGTCCCCGGCGGATTCCGGTCAGGCACTCCCCCACGGCTTGGCCACGTAGTGACCCACGAGCAGAAGCGCGAAGAGCAGGGACAGATACCAGATGGAATACCGGAACAGAGCGAGGGCAGGAGGCACCGGTTGGGCCGCCCGGGCGAGTTTCACCCATCCGGCGAGAAAGGCGCCGTTCAGCACCGTCACTCCCGCGAAATAAATCCATCCACCGTAGCCGAGCAGTCCCGGGAGGTAGCTGATGGCAATCAACAGGATCGTATAAAGACCGATCTGCAGGATCGTGAACCGCTCGCCATGGGTCACGGGAAGCATGGGAATTCCGGCACGCTCGTAATCGCTCCGGCGGCCGATGGCCAAGGACCAGAAATGGGGCGGAGTCCAGGCAAAGATGATCATGAACAGGCTCAAGCTGACCGCCGAAAGGTGATCGGTCATCGCAGCCCAGCCGAGGACCGGGGGTGCCGCCCCTGCCGCCCCTCCGATCACGATGTTTTGGGGGGTGATTTTCTTGAGGAAACGCGTATAGACCAGGCCATAGCCGATCAGCGAGACAAAGGTCAGGACGGCCGTGAGCCCATTCACGGCAAAAACCAGAATGACCAGGGCCACGATGGCCAGCAGCCAGGCCCAGCTCATGACCTGCCACGGCAGGAGATGCCCCTGGGGAAGGGGCCGATAACGTGTCCTCAGCATCTGGGCATCGATGCGCCGGTCCAGGAGATGGTTAAACGCAGCCGCAGAGGCCGCCGCGCATCCGATCCCGGCGGTCGCTGCACAGAGGAGGCCGAAGGGTGGCCACCCGGGAGTGGCCAGCAGCATACCGACCAAGGCGGTAAAGAGGATCAGCGAGACCACTCGGGGTTTCGTCACCCCGAGCAGGTCATGCCATGGGGCCGGCAGGGCGGTCTTTAGTGGGGAGACGGGGCGGGGGTCCATAGACCATAGACCAGAAGCGAGACCGCACCCAGAAGAAGCGCCGCAAAGAAGGTATGGCTCACCGCAAGCCAGCGCGGCATGCCAACCGTGGCCATGCTGACTCCGATGGCCACCTGGGCGACCGTGAGTCCCGCAACCACGGTGCTCATCCACCGGACGCTTGCTCTACGACAGTGGACCCACAGCGCTGCCGCCCACCCCACTACCGTAATGAAAACCAAGAGCGCCCCGATCCGGTGCAGAAAGTAGATGGCGGCCCGCGCCCGGAGCGGGAGCGTACCCCCTTGATAGTCGACCCCCAGGCGGTTCCAGAGCACGAAGGCCCGACCATACTCGAGATGCCGGGGCCACCAGTGCCCGAGACAGGTCGGAAAATCCGGGCAGCCGACCCAGGCGTAGTGGGTGCTGGTCCACGCCCCGAGGAAGATCTGGATCACGAGGAGGCCAAGGGCGAGGAGACCGATCCTCCGTCCCCACGGCGACCTCATCTCCGCCCGCCAACAGAAAGTGCCGGTATCCCGGGCCCAGAGGACAAGCAGGCAGTCCCAGATCAAGAACGCCCCCAGAAGGTGTCCGACCACAACGAGCGGCTCGAGCTCCAGGGTCACGGTCCACATGCCCAACGCCGCCTGCAGGATGACGAGCCCCAGGATGATCCAGGGCAGCCGCCGCGGCCGCTGTTCCTCACGATGCGCTTTGGAGACCGAGAGGAGGGCGATCAACAAGATCACGAGACCGAGCCCGCTTGCGAGATAGCGGTGGAACATCTCCTTTGAGGCCTGGGCGGGACGCAGGGGTCGGCCCGGATGCAGTCGGTCGGCCTGTCGGATGGCCGACGCCCGGGTCGGGACCACCAGGTGTCCATAGCAGGCCGGCCAGCCCGGGCAGGACAGGCCCGCATTGGACAGGCGGACATAGGCACCGATGGCGATCAGGGCCAGCGTCCAGACGATCGCCAGTGCCGTGAGTACCCGGAACCCATCCCAGCGCCCACGCATCAGCTGATCTCGGAGACGGACAGCAGTCGTTTGAGATCGCGGAGGAGCCCGGCTGGATTGACGGATGCCGGATACGACATCATGAGGTTGCCCATGGGATCGACCAGGTAGATCCGCTGCCCGAGGTGGGCATGCGCCGCCTTGAAGAACTGCCGGATGAAATCATGGCCGGGGCGGCCATGGGCCACGACAATGGTGAGATCCGGGTCCTCGACCTTAAGGAACGCGAGCTTCCGTGGGTGATGGGTCACCACATACAGCCGTTGCACACGGCGAATCTGCTCCCCCAGGGCAAGGCGGATCTGGCGGGTGGCGTAAATCGCCGCCCGGCAATCTGGATTGCAGTTTGCCCCGCCGATGAAAACCAAGGTCCAGCGACCATGAAAATAGCGGGGGCCATAGGCTTGGGGTCCCGTAATCCACTCAAGTGGGGTGATCCGCAGTTTGACCGGCGGGGTGATCAGATTTCCATAGTTCGTGGTCTTCCCCACGCCCCACTGCTCCACATTGATGTACCAGAGCCCGGCAATCATGAGAGGCAAGGCAAAAACGCCGATCAGGGCGACCCAGATGGCCCATCGGGGGAAGAAAGACTGGCGAGGTGCGTTCATGTGGGAGATTTCCGGTGCAGGTTAAGGCCGATCCAGACGCCCAGAACCACCAGGGCCAGGATCACCCACTGCAAAGCATAGCCGAAATGCTGCCCGGGGCCGATTTTCCTGACCGGCCGCCACTGCCGGACGAATCCACCCGGTTGACGGGGTCCCAGCAATAACACGAGGTGCGTGAGTGGGTGTCGATAGAGCGCTTCCAGATAACGGTGGGACGGGTAGAGCACCGGCTTGGGCCAATGGGGAGGGACCGGTCCGCGCCCGAGATGGAGTGCGGGACGCGGGATTCGGCCGGCGTATCCTACGAGGTGAACGGATCCCCGCGGCAGGCCAGTATCCAAATTCTGCTGAGTCGCGCCCAAGGGACTGGTGGGAATCCATCCACGGTCGACCGGAATCCAGACCGGGCTCGCCCGGGGCCGGAAGACGCTCACGACCTCTGAGCCGATTTCGTCTCGGTGGTAGAGGTCGATCAGGAGAAGGTCCCGGTTCCTAAGATAGCGACCTTGAACGGAGATTCGCTTGAAAGGTGCGGGAGAAAGCGCTGGAGACCAGGGCTCGGGCCGAGCCCGGTCGCTGGCCTGGAGCGTCTGCAGCTGGCGTTCGCTATGCCAGGCGGCACGCCACTGCCAGTGCGCAAGAAAGGCGAATCCGAGGATCAGGATCCAGGCCGCGAGGGTGGGCCAACGCCTCGGCTGAAAACGCCAGCGGGTCATCTGGAATCCGCCGGGGTCATGGCGCATGAACCCCGTGGCATACTAGGATTACCGGCTCCGTTCACCGTGGCCCCCGGTTGCAGCCATGCTCTTCAAGATCGTCATCGTCGCGCTCTTCATCGTGATCGTCGCCACCTTGTTTCAGGGACTCTGGTTCCTTCTCAAGGACCGGGGAGAAAGTACCCGAACCGTCCGGGCCCTCTCCTGGCGAATCGGACTCTCCTTGTTCCTGTTCCTGCTCTTGATGCTGGGTTACTGGCTGGGCTGGATCCATCCCCACGGCATCCAGCCGGGCATGCCGGGATAGTTTCCGCTGGCGGACGGCTCAGAGCCAGTACACAAAGATAAAAAGACCCAGCCAGACGATATCGACGAAGTGCCAGTACCAGGAGACGGCCTCGAAGGCGAAGTGCCGCTCGGGCGTGAAATGCCCACGCAATACCCGGATCAGGATCACGGTCAACATGATCACGCCAATCGTGACGTGCAAACCATGGAACCCGGTCAAGATAAAAAAGGTCGCCCCATAAATGCCGCTGTGGAGCGTCAGGTTGAAGTGGGTATAGGCCAGGTAATACTCATGGGCCTGCATGGCCAGGAAGGTGGTCCCGAGGGCGATGGTGGCGACCAGTCCGGCCACGACCTTGCGGCGATGTCCTGCCTTGAGCGCCCAATGGGCCCAGGTCACGGTGACGGCGCTGGAAAGAAGAATCAGGGTATTGAGCGCGGGGATCCCCCAAGTCGGCATGCGGCTGAACTCACCCCCGGCGTGGGCCGGACCGTTGGTCGGCCACAGGGCCCGGTAGTGCGGGTAGAGCAGGGCGTGGGTAAAAAACATGTTGGTCGCGCCCCCGAGCCAAGGCACCACGAACAGCCGTTCATAGAAGAGCGTGCCGAAGAAAGCCCCGAAAAACATCACTTCTGAAAAGATGAAAAAGATCATTCCCCAGCGGAACGTCCGATCCACCTGCAGGTTGTAACGGCCCGCCAAGCTTTCCCGGATGACGGTCCCGAACCAGCCGAACTTGGTCGAAATGATGCAGAGCACCCCGGCTCCCATCACCAGTGGACCGACCAGGTTATAGCCATCAAGCCAGATGCCGGCCCCGAGCATGAAGGAAAAAAGCCCGATGGATCCCAGGATCGACCAGCGGCTTTCATGCGGCAAATAGTAGGAATCAGCTGAAACGTTCATGCAGACCTCATTTCCCGGAAATGCAGTAGAGCACGGAGCCAGCGGACGCAAGGATCCAGGGCCCGACTCGGGAAGCCTTCACCGGACCCATGCACCCACCACATAGAACCCGACATAAAAAATCAGGGACACGATCCCCAGGAGGATCGCCATGCGCACCGCGCGCCGACGGCGACGTCTCTCGTCGGATCCCGGTTCGGGCTCGGCAGTCATCCGGGATCACCCAACGACCTCGGGCGGGGTGGCGAAGGTATGGTAGGGCGCGGGCGAGGGGACCGTCCATTCGAGGCCGTGGGCCCCCTCCCAGGCCCGGGCTTCCGCCCGTCGTCCGCCGTATACCGTCGCAAAGATGATGGCGACGAAGATGAGCTGGGAGGCTCCGAACACGAAACCGCCAATGCTGGAGACCATATTGAGGTCAGTGAACTGCACCGCATAGTCCGGTACCCGCCGCGGCATGCCGGCCAAGCCGAGAAAATGCATCGGAAAGTAGAGCACATTGACGGAAATTACGCTCAGCCAGAAATGCATCTTGCCCCAGAACTCGTTGTACATGTGCCCGGTCCACTTGGGCAGCCAGTAGTAGACGGCAGCCATGATGGCGAACACGGCACCAGTGACGAGCACGTAATGGAAGTGTGCCACCACGAAGTAGCTGTTGTGGTACTGGAAATCCGCCGGAACCAAAGCCAGCATCACTCCAGAAAACCCACCGATGGTGAACAGGATGATGAAGGCGACGGCAAACAGCATCGGCGTCTCAAAGGTAATGGCGCCCCGCCACATGGTCGCGACCCAGTTGAAAATCTTGACCCCGGTGGGCACCGCGATGAGCATGGTGCTGAACATGAAGAAGAGGTCGGCGGAAACCGGCATCCCCGAGGTGAACATGTGATGGCCCCAGACGATAAACGACAGAAAGGCGATCGAGGCCAGGGCATAGATCATCGAGGTCCGGCCGAAAAGCGGTTTCCGGGAAAAAGTCGGCACGATCTCCGAGATGATGCCGAAAGCCGGCAGAATCATGATATAGACCTCCGGGTGCCCGAAGAACCAGAACACGTGTTCCCAGAGGACCGGGCTCCCACCGCCCGCCACGGAAAAGAAGTGGGTTCCGAAATAATGGTCCAAGAGCTGCATCGTGACCCCGCCAGCCAAAACCGGCATGACGGCCACGAGTAGGTAGGCCGTGATCAACCACGCCCAGACGAAAAGCGGCATCTTCATGAGGGTCATCCCGGGAGCCCTCATGTTGAGAATGGTGACAATGATGTTGATGCCACCCAAAACCGAGGAAATGCCCATGAGATGGATGGCGAAGATCATGAAGGGGAAGGAATAGCCGAGCTCAAGGCTGTAGGGAACATAGAGCGTCCATCCGCCCTCTGGCGCACCACCCGGAAGAAACAGAGTCAAGAGCAGGAGCGTAAAGGCAAAGGGCAGGATCCAGAAACTCCAGTTGTTGAGCCGGGGAAGCGCCATGTCCGGTGCCCCGATCATGAGGGGGATCATCCAGTTCGCGAGCCCCACGAACGCTGGCATGACCGCCCCGAAGACCATGATGAGCCCGTGGAGGGTGACCATCTGGTTGTAGAAGGCGGGGGTCACGAACTGGAGGCCCGGCTGATAGAGTTCCGCCCGGATCACCATGGCCATGGCCCCACCAATAAAGAACATGATGAGACTGAAAATGAGGTAGAGCGTCCCGATATCCTTATGGTTGGTGGTCGTGATCCAGCGCATCAGGCCGCCCCGGGTGGCGTGGTGTGGTTCGGCAGGTAGGGCGATTGACTCGGTCATGGTCTAGCTTCTCCGTTCTTCAGATCAGCAAACACGGTGTTTGAAAACTCTAGGAACCCTGCGGGGTGGGGGAGGAGGCATCGTCGGCATCGGCCGGGTGACGCTCCTGCCATTCCCGGACCCATGCCTGGAACTGGGCCTTGGGCTCGGCCACGACGACAATCGGCATGTAGGCATGGCCCCATCCACAGATCTGGTTGCATTGGCCCCGGTAGATTCCGGGCTTTTCAATCCGGACCCAGATCGAGTTCACCAGGCCCGGATTCGCGTCCATCTGGACGCCCAAATCCGGGACCCACCAGGAATGGATGACGTCCTTGGAAGTGATGAGAAGGCGCACCTTTTCACCGACGGGGAGCACCAGGGGATGGGTCACCGAATGCAGGTAGTGGGGGACCGAATAGGGGCTCAAGCCTGAGTTCAGGGGGGCGATGCGGAGGCTGGAATTCGCGAGACGGCTGTAGACATTGATATGCCAGCGCGGGTAGGTATAGCGCCATAGCCACTGGTAGCCGGTCACTTCGACCGTCATCTCCGAGTGATGGACATTTTCGGCCCGGAGGAGAACCCGGGCTGCGGGAACCGCCATCACGATGAGGATGATGAAGGGAATCACGGTCCACACCACCTCCAGAACCGTACTCTCATGAAACTCGGCGGGTTTTGGATGCCGCGAGCGTCGATGAAAGATGATTGACCATGTGATCGCCCCGAACACCACGGCGGCAATCCCGCACATGATCCAGAAGGCCAACATGTTGAGCCCGTAGATCTCGTGGCTGATCGGAGTCACTCCCCGCGGGAGATTGTAGAGGGAGGCGGCCATCGTCCGGGGCACGGCCCCCACGCCCATCAGGGCGATCCAGACCCAGAACCGTTGATGCTTCATGAGCGAAAATCCCCCACCTGAGTCTTGAAACCGGGGCCCGACTCCAGTGCGGGAGCGGAATCCCCCAGAGCCGGTGCCAGCATTTCCCGAAGCCGCCGGGCCAGAATCCGACGCTCCTCCTCCCCGAGACAGCCTCCCACCTCGCATTCCTTTCCGCTGGAGCGGATGGTCACATGATATTTCCGGTCGGACGGGCGGATGCCCGCCACGATCTGGGTCCACACCCGAGCGGCCCTGAACTCGTATTCCGGGCAGCTCAGCCCCTTCTCAACCACAAGCCAGTCGTCATCAACCCGGACGACTTCACGATACCGTGCGTGA
>JAJYFY010000076.1 GCA_021785265.1 Pseudomonadota bacterium | reverse complement strand
CCTCGTACCGCGCCTTGACGCAGCACTATTTCTCGGACCCTATACCGCCACCGCCCTCAAGGGGATCCGGCTCATGGGCTCCGAGCTCGATCTACGCGATGCTGCGCAACGAGCGCTACCTCGGGTTCAGCCCGTACGGGGAATATCGCAAGGTGTATCGAGGCGGCACGAAAAAGCGCGAACGGCAACCCGAGTATCATCGGGTCCCCATGCCCCAGCTGCGCATCATCGATGACACCCTGTGGAATGCGGTCCAGGCCCGGATGCGGCATCGACGCAACGAGTACCTGTCGGCCACCGGCGGGGCGCTTCATGGCCGTCCCGTGCGCGCGTCGCGCTACCTGTTCTCCGGGCTCGCGCGCTGCGAGTGCTGCGGCGGCTCGATGGTCGTGATCAGCAGCACCTGCGGATCCGCGGGCCAGCGTCGCCGGCGCGGCCTCTACGTGTGCAGCTATCACCACCATCGTGGCTCAACCGTGTGCCAAAACGATCACCGGGAATGGATCGACAGGATGGACGAACCGATCCTCTCGGCCATCGAAGGCCGGGTACTGAGCCGTGAGGCGGTGCACTATGTGGTGGACCGCGCCGCCGAGTTAGTGCTCGCCGCGCGGCGCAACGCGCCGGACCGGGTCGGTCAAATCGACACCGAGCTGCGGCGTCTTCACCGCGAACTCGACCACCTGGTCAGCGCCATCGCCACGGGGGGCGCACCGGAACGCCTCGTCCAGGAGATCGCCCGCCGCGAAGCGAGAATCAAGGAGCTCGGGGACGAACACCAGGCGCTGACCCAGGCACGTCCGGTACCGTTCGACGTGGCGCGGATCCGGCACCTTGCCCTCGAGCGGGCCGGCGACCTGCGCGCCGCATTGGGGACCGATGTGCCCGCGGCGCGGAAGGCGCTGCAACAGCTCCTGGTCGGCCCGGTACAGTTCATCCCCATGGTGCGCGATGGCCGCAAAACCTACAGCTTCCGCGCCGAGCTCACGGTCGGACCGCTGCTGGATGCTCGCTTTACAAGTGTGGCGTCCCCAACGGGATTCGAACCCGTGCTACGGCCTTGAAAGGGCCGTGTCCTAGGCCTCTAGACGATGGGGACGAAACTCCGAGGGTAAAGGTGACGTGGTGGAGCCAGCCGGGATCGAACCGGCGACCTCTTGCATGCCATGCAAGCGCTCTCCCAGCTGAGCTATGGCCCCCCGAAACCTTGTATTTTCAAGGCATTCGAGGGTTCTGTCAAGCTTTGGAGAATCCCTCTATCTCGCAACTTCAGCCTGTCTCGCCCGGGCCCGATCCAGGCGGGCCAGCGATTGGTCCTTTCCCAGGACGGCCAGGGTCTGATCGATCGGTGGCGAGACGGTATTCCCGGTCAGCGCCACCCGGATCGGCTGGGCCACCTGTCCGAGCTTCAGGTCTTGAGCCCCAGCAAGCTCGGTCAGGAGGTGATGCAGGGCTTCCGGGGTCCATTCCAACTGTGCACCCAGTCGATCCCGGATGACTCCGAGCAAGTGCTCCTGGCCGGATCCCAGATGCGCCTTCCAGGCTTTTTCATCGTAAGCTTCCGGTTCACGGTAAAACACAAGGCAGGACTGGGCCATTTCCATCAATGTTCGGCTGCGCCCCTGCAGGAGGGGTATCACGTCACCGAGTCGGGGACTCGCCCACTCCGTGAGACCGATGGTCGGCAGGAGCGGTTCCAGGGCGGACTGGAGTCTCTCCACCTGCAGGGTCTTGAGATAGTGCTGATTGAGCCAGGTAAGCTTATCCCGGTTGAAAATCGCGGGCGAGCGACTGATGGCGGTTAGGTCGAAATACTGGATCATCTCGTCTGTCGAGAAGATCTCCTGGTCCCCATGCGACCAACCGAGCCGGACCAGGTCGTTGACCATGGCCTCCGGCAGGAAACCATCCAGCCGATACTGTTCGACGCTCACAGCCCCATGGCGCTTGGAAAGCCGTGAACCATCCGGGCCCAGGATCATGGGCAGGTGGGCGAACTTCGGCAGGGGAAGGCCGAGCGCGTGATAGATGTGGATCTGCCGGGGCGTGTTGTTGATGTGGTCGTCTCCCCGGATCACATGGGTAATTTCCATGTCGTGATCGTCGACCACCACGCCGAAATTGTAGGTTGGAGTTCCGTCAGAACGGAGAATGACAAGGTCATCCAGTTCCGCATTTTCAAAATCGATGACTCCCCGGACAAGGTCGGTGAAACCCACCCTCCCCTCTTGGGGGGTCCGGAAACGAACCACCGGTGCAACGCCGGGCCTGGGAGCAGTTACGTCCCGACAGTGTCCGTCGTAACGGGGTTTTTCGCCCCGGCGGATCTGTTCGTTCCTCCGCTCTTCCAGTTCCTCTGGGGTGCAGTAGCAGCGATAGGCCGACCCCTGCCCGATCAGGGTATCGGCAACCGCCCGATAGCGTTCGAAACGCCCGCTCTGGTAGATGGGCCCCTCGTCCGGATTGAGTCCGAGCCAGGCAAGCCCCTCGATGATGGCCTGGCTGTAGGCTGCCGTGGAACGGTGCGTATCAGTGTCCTCGATCCGCAGGATGAAATCGCCACCACCATGGCGGGCATAAAGCCAGTTGAAAAGGGCAGTCCGGGCTCCTCCGATATGCAGAAAGCCCGTGGGACTCGGCGCAAAACGGGTCCGCACCCGTTCGACGCGGCGTTCAACCGGAGGGTCGGTCAGGCGACCGGATGGAGACAACTCAGGATCCCAAGGGCTCGGGAGAGGGTCATTTTACTCGAGTTTCTCCTCCCGCTCCCGCCTCATCCACTCCTTCCGGCACCATCAGGCGAAGCCACCTGCCCACAGCGTCGGTTGGCGGGAACCGCAACGTCCATGAGGCGCGGATCCGGCAGCCGGAGGGAGGCCATGAGATCCGCATATTCCCCGGCGGAGCGGACCTGGAGCCGTGGGTTGAGCCTCTTCTCGTCACCGATCGTGCTCACGGTCTGTCCGTGGTAATCATGGGCCGGATAAACGGCAGTGGCTTCCGGCAGGAGCAGAAGCTTGTGGAACAGGCTGTCATAGGCCTGGTAGGCATCCCCGTTCTGGAAATCCGTCCGGCCGGTCCCGCGGATCAGGAGGGCATCTCCTGTGAACACCCGGTCGGCCATGACGTAACTGTAGCTGTCATCCGTATGCCCCGGGGTATAAAGGACCTTGAGGAGGAGGCTTCCAATGGTGAGGGACTCCCCTTCCGAAAGCTTGACGTCCACGCACTCGGCGGGGCTTTTTTCTCCCATCGCCGTCCGGCAAGCGGTCCGCTCACGCAGTTGCCCAAGCCCGGTGATGTGATCCGCATGAATATGGGTGTCAATGGCATAGACCAGGCGAAAACCCTGTCCATCGATCCACTGGGCATACTCATCGACCCGATCCAAAACCGGGTCGATGAGACACGCCTCTCTCCCCACCTCGTCCCCCAGGACATAAGTGTAGGTGCAGGAAACCGGATCAAAAAACTGGCGGAAGATCATGGGCGCGGGCATGCTCAGGCTATTTGGCCATGTTAAGATGGGCACCGGAAAGACGCAAGATGGCCCTGGGGCGATTAGCTCAGCGGTAGAGCACTGCTTTCACACGGCAGGGGTCAGTGGTTCGATCCCACTATCGCCCACCAACCGCAGTCAAACGTCGGGCAGACGAGCTGGAAAACGGCTCCAGTTGGCCCAGAGGACGTCCGGTCAATGTTCCACCCCGCTCTCACTCCGGATGCTCCACTCGACCGTCATAACAGCTTTCGCGTTCCGGCCCGAGCCGTCTGGCTCGCTGAAATCGAAAACCCGGATCACATCCCCGAGATCCTGGATCTCCCGCAAACCCGGAACCTGCCGAGACTGATCTTGGGTGCCGGCAGCAACGTGCTCTTCACCCGGGATTTTCCGGGGCTGGTGCTCACCCTGAGGAACCGGGACATCAAAGTCCTTGCCGACGACGCCAAAACCGTGCTCGTCCATGTGGAAGCTGGAGTTAGATGGCATGACCTGGTTACCTGGACGCTCGAGCGGGACCTCTGCGGGCTCGAGAACCTCGCACTCATTCCGGGTCTGGTCGGAGCGGCACCCATCCAGAACATTGGCGCCTATGGAGCAGAAATCTCCGACGTACTGGAGACGGTCGAGGTCTTTGACTGTCAGGCCGGACAGGGGCGGCGTCTGGATCGGGAGGCCTGCCGCTTCGGCTATCGCCGGAGCCAGTTCCAGAAGGAGCCGGACCGGTGGGTCATCATCGCCATCGAGCTCAAGCTGAGCCGAAAGGCGCCTCTCCGGATCGACTACCCCGGCATCCGTGAAGAACTGGCTGCACTGCAGGCCGATCCGCCCACCGCTCGAAGCGTCGCCGAGGCCGTCATTCGGCTACGGCGACGCAAGCTGCCCGACCCGGCCGAAATCGGCAATGCCGGCAGTTTCTTCAAAAACCCCATTCTGACTCCGGAACACGGCCAGCTGCTCCGCGATCGCTTCCCTGAACTTCCGGTATTTGAGAGTCCACTCGGGAAGAAGGTGAGCGCAGCCTGGCTCATCGAACGGGGGGGATGGAAGGGTTTCCGGGAAGGAGATGCAGGCGTCTCACCCCAGCATGCCCTCGTTCTCGTCAACTATGGCACGGCCACGGGCGCCCAGATCTGGTCACTGGCGCAACGGATCCAGGACTCCATCCGCGCGGATTTCGGACTCGAGCTGGACGTGGAACCCCGGATTCTCTGAGCCCATGCGGTCGGAACAGGGGAGCCGGTCCCCGAACCTGCGAACTCGGATCATTTCGGCTTGAGGTACCGGCCCTTCCAGGGTTCAATCACACAGCCACTCAAAAACCAGCCGCCGACGGCAAAAGCCACAAGTGCACCCCAACCGTGCGGGCCCAATGGAAGAAGGCCCGTTCCGAAGAGCAGGGAGCCCAAGGCCACGGCGAAAAACAGGGGGGCCGTATAGAAACAATGCCGCCGGCCACAGCGGCGGGCATTGACCCCACAGGCAACCGCCATGATCGAAAAACCCAGCGTCCAGAGTGCGGTATGAAGCGGGCGTGGCAGGCTGCCGCCGACCAGGATGGCGATCAGGGGGACAACCCACAAGATGAAGACCGCCCACCGGTTACTTAAAAGGTCAGACTTTGGTTTTCTTTCGCAATGATCCATCGATCCGAACTCCCAGCCGAAAAATCGGGGGTTCCTGCCTACCGAGCCTACGAGAGGCCAACGGTCGGATCCTCGAGGAGAAGATGGAAAACAGACGAGTCAACCGGCATCTGTGTCTGGATCTTCCGGTTTATGAAAATCGAAACCCGGTCTCCATAGGGTGACAAGCGGTGCAGGAAGCGGGTGAACAACCGGTGCTGATCCTCCCGCAGATCAACCACGCAGAGAAAAAGGGCCGCCGCACTTTGCTTCAGCATGCCACGGAGCCGGCGTGCCGCATACTGGAAAAAAGCCGGATCCACCGCACCCTCCAGCCACACCCGCAAACAGGGTACGGTGCCCTTCATGGACAGGGTGACCCGGATGGGATGGGACGCGGATTGTGGCTGCGGGTGCCTCAGAAGGCGTTCCAGTGTGACCTCGACCACCCGCTGTGCTTGAGACAGGTCGGGGTCGAGGTGTCGTTGAATGTAAGAACGGATGGAGAGGCCCTGGATCCAGTCCGTGATCACCAGGGGCCAAGCCCGCCACGGAGTCACCACCAGGGTCGAGACAAATCGGTAGATCCGCACCGGCCCGCCCGGCAGCAGGCCGGAACAGAACAGATGACGTAGGATCGTCCCGTTGCGGCCGGCCGGAACCCCCTCGCGCGGAGTCGCCGGTGCCAGGTACCGGAACTTATTGCGGATGCGTTTGGCGATATTGGCATCGCAGAACAGTCGCTGGTAGAGTTCCTGATATCCCCGGACCAGATCCGCCGCCGTCATGTGACGTGGAACGACATTCGTCACGGGTTTGGTGTTGTCAGCCAGTTCAAGCATCGGCAACAAGCGGCCCTCCCGGGCCAGCCGTTCATAGAGAGGGGTCTTGGGCATCGCGGTCAGCAGTCCGATCATGGAAGCCTGAATTCCGGACTCCAGGATAAAGCGGTACTGGCGGTCAAACGTCTCCACACGATCATGGTCGAAGCCCACGATAAATCCAGCAAAAACATCGAGCCCGTGAGCATAGATCCGCCGCACGGCCGTGAGGACGTCCTGGGCCAGGTTCTGGGTCTTCTGGGCCTCCTGCAGGCTCTCCGCATCCGGGCTCTCGATCCCCAGGAAAACCCAGGTAAAGTGGGCTGCGCGAAACAGTTCCATCAGCTCGTCATCCAGCGCGAGGTTGAGAGAGGCTTCCGTGCCAAAACGGAAGACATAGTCATGGTTTCGTTGGTACTGGGCGAGATAAATCAAGAGCTCACGGGCCGCTTTTTTGTTGCCGATGAGGTTGTCGTCGACAAAGAAGACATTGTGAATGTCTCGCTCCCGCAAGAGATCCAGTTCTCTCCCGATCTGTTCCGGCCGCTTGGTGCGCGGACGGCGGCCAAACATGACAATGATGTCGCAGAACTCGCAGCGATACGGGCATCCGCGGGAAAACTGCAGGCTGACGGTCGTGTACTGGTCGAGCTTCAGCAGGTCAAAACGGGGGACAGGCGAATCCGCGAGCTCCACGGTCCCCGTTTCACGGTACAGCGATTTCGTTTGCCCGGACAGGAAATCCCCACAAAACCGCCCCCATGTGTATTCTGCCTCTCCCGCAATGACGGAGTGCGCCAGTCCCTCGAAGGATTCTGGACAGAGAGATGCATAGCTGCCACCCGCCACGACATAGTAGCCGTGACTCCGGTAGTACTTCAGAATCTCACATTCCCGCTTGAACTGGACGCCCATCCCGCAAACCCCGATGATATCCGCGTCAGGCTCCAGGGGGATCGATTCAATGTTTTCGTCGACGATCCGGACCGACCAGTCTGGAGGGCACAGCGCGGCCAGGGTGGCCAGGCCCAGAGGCGGATTGACCGCGCGCTTGCCAGGCAAGATCCGCTCCAGCGCCCAACGGAAACTCCAGAAACTCTCAGGGAAGCGGGGATTGACCAGAAGGAGTCGGACAGGCGGACGACGAACCAGAGACTGACTTGCCATCAGTCCGACTCCCGCCTACGGATCCCGAAGGCGGACTGCTCATACATTGAGCCA
>JAJYFY010000019.1 GCA_021785265.1 Pseudomonadota bacterium | reverse complement strand
CCATTCATGACTGATCGGCCGCTGCCCTTCCTGGGCCAGGCGTCCCCGGATCTCGACGGGGCTCCACTCCTGCTGAATCAGCCGATCCACCCGCCGCCACTCGCCCGCCCCAGTGCGCGGGGCGTGACTGCGGTGGCGCCGCGCCTCGCACCCGGCCTGGGCCGGCGCCGGGGTCGCCGGCCGCAGTGGCGCCTGAGTTCGCGCGAAATCGTGGATTTATTCACCCTCAACGGCAAGGCGGTCTCGCTTTGATTGAGTCCGGCCTGGCGACAACCGTATATCGGGTCTCGTTGCTCCTGGGTCAGCTGCGTGTAGTGTCTCATCGGTGCTCCTTCGACTGGCCAGTCGGGAAAGCCACGATGCGACCGCAGCTTGCCCCCTTGGCTCGTCAGTGAAGTTGCACTTCAGAGTTGAATCCACCACACGCATTTAGTCGTAACGAACCATGCTCATAATGCTGAGGTCGGTGGTTCGAGTCCACCCGTAGCCACCAACCCTGGCTTGCCCCGGAAAACCGCCCGGCAACCGAGCCTCTACCTCATCCCGCATGGATATTCCGATCACCCTATAATGATCGGATGGACTTTCGTTGGTTCCAACGGCTTGATCCGACTCCGCGGCTCATCCTGTTTTCTGTCTTCCTCGGCCTGATCGGCGGGTTTGGGGCCCAACTGTTCCTTTGGCTCATCCACATGGGTGAAGTCTTGATTTTGACCCCCCTGTCGGGATACCGCTTTCTGACCGTGGCCACCGCCAGCCACTCCCTGAAGCCGCCGGGCTTCCACTTTTACTGGGGAATCCCGCTAGCCACGACAGCCGGAGGCCTTCTGGCCGGATTTCTCGTCTATACCTTTGCTCCCGATGCCGAAGGCGACGGCACTGATGCCGTGGTCAAGTCCTTCCATGAACACGCCGGTGTCATCCGCCCTCGAGTGACATTCATCAAGACGCTGGCCAGCGCGATTACGATCGGTTCCGGCGGATCGGCAGGTCGCGAAGGTCCGACATCCGCGATTTCAGCGGGCGTGGGATCAACCGTCGCGAGAGTGTTTCGGCTTTCTGAGTCCGAACGGCGCTACATCGTCCTGATGGGTGTGGCCGCAGGGCTTTCGGCCATTTTCAAGAGCCCTCTGGGGATGGCGATTTTCGCGGTTGAGGTCCTCTATGCCCGGATGGCGTTTGAAGGAGATGCCCTGCTCTATGCCCTGATCTCCTCAGCCGTCGCGTACGGGATCACCGGTGCCATCGAGGGCTGGTCTCCGCTCTTTATCCTCCCCAAAACCACGTTTTCAAACCCGCTGGACCTGGTCTGGTTTGGGATCTTGGGCATCCTGGCCGGTGGGGTCGGTGCCATCCTGCCCAACGTCTTCTACGGGATCCGGGAACTGTTCCATCGGCTCCCAGTTCCCAATCACGTGAAGCCAGCCATCGGCGGACTTGTTGTGGGATTGATCGGCAGCGTGCTGCCCGGCATCCTGGGTGGAGGCTACGGCTACATGCAGCTCGGGCTCCAGGGTGCTCTGGGGTGGTCACTCGGATTCCTCCTCCTGCTCATGATCGGCAAGATCGTGACCCTGTCTTTCACGATCGGTTCAGGCGGTTCCGGTGGGGTTTTTGCACCCACCCTCTTCGTCGGCATCTTCCTGGGCGCCGCCGTCTCCGCGTTCCTGCATTTCGTGGGCGTCCGGGACGTCAGCGAAACCGCCTTCGCGGTGGTCGGCATGGCTGCGGTGTTCGCCGGAGCGGCTCGCGTGCCCATTGCCGCGCTGATTCTTGCCACCGAACTGACCGGAGGCTACCGCCTGATCGTACCCATCATGCTGGCGGTCGCCTTGAGTTTTTTTGTCCAGTTCGCCCTGAGCCGGCGGACGCGCTATCCCACCCTGTATGAGGCACAGGTTGCCTCTCCGATCGAAAGTCCGGTTCACCGGCGTCTGTACTACGAAACCGTGGTCGATCTGTTGCAACGTCATGAACTCCATCTGGAGGGAGATCTGGTCTCGAGCCAGCTCGTCGAACAGCTCTCTGGGGATCAGGGAATCGCCCTCGGGAAAACCGGGGATCGCCTCTACCGGTTGAGAGTCGCCGCAGGAGCCCCGGTGGCGGGTCAGGAGATCCGCGCGCTCGGACTCCAGGATCTCGTCATCATGAGCGTGATCCGGAGCGACCACTCACTCATTCCCAATGGGGGGACCGTGCTTCAGGTCGGAGACGAACTCATTGTCTGTGCCACACCTCAAGCCCTCCAGGACTTCACCCCGAGACTCGCCGCCCAAGCGGCGCCCCTCAAAAATCCGGCTGAGCCGCCTGGCACCGAACCCGTCTGAACGGCATGGTTACCCCACCGGCCGAAACTCTTAAACCGGCCTGGCCGGAAGCGGAACTGGAATCCTGTCCGACGTGCCCGATCTGTGGATCCCGGCAGCGGACACGGATGCACGGCAATCTCAACGACCCGCTTTTCGGCGCACCAGGCCGGTGGATCCTCTGGCAGTGTCATGCGTGCGGTGCGGGCTGGCTCGATCCCCGTCCGGATCCGGCGAGCATCCCTCGCGCCTATTCCAGCTACCTCACCCATTCGGTCTCTGAAGCTGCAATCCGACTGGCACGTCCGGGAATCCTCCAGGGCATCAAGCTCCAGGCGACCCATGCGATCCTCAACCATGAGTTGGGCTACCGACTGAATCCCGCACTCCCACTCCCCGTGGCCCGCCGGATCCTCACCCGCAAGCGGCAGCGACAGATCCTGAACCGGGTTCGTCACCTGCCGGCTCCCGGAAACCCGACGGCACAGGTTCTCGATGTCGGGAGCGGGAACGGTGCTTTCCTCGTCATGGCCAAAAACCTGGGATACGAGGCCACGGGACTCGAGCCTGACCCCCAAGCGACCGCCCTGGCCCGTGCGCACGGCTGCAGGGTCCACACGGGCAGCCTGCCCCATCCTGCTCTACCTCACGAACATTACGATCAACTGACCCTGGCTCACGTCATCGAGCATCTCCATGATCCTTTGGCCCTCCTTCGGGAATGCCTCGCCCTGCTCCGGCCGGGGGGGCGGCTGTGGATCCAGACCCCGAACCTCAAGGGGGCCGGTCATGCCTATTGGGGAGGCGACTGGCGGGGACTCGAGCCCCCGCGCCACCTCGTCCTCTTTACCCCCGAATCCCTAAAACAGCTACTGCATGAAGCCGGGTTTCAAGGGATCCGCCTGCTTCCCTCTCCCCTCGAAGCCCGTGAAATGTTCCGCCACAGTCTCGCGATCCGGCTCGGAATCGATCTCCGGGAAAATCGCAAGCCCCACCTGGACCGCGCAGCACAAAAGGCCGCCCGGCTGGCCGATGCAGCGGCATTCGGAGATCCCGAGGTCGCTGAGGCCATCACGGCAGTCGCATGGAAATGAGGGAAGTCCACGAACCCGGCTTTAGCGCGGAGGGCGAGCATTGTTACGGATCGATGCCGAGAGGTACGAAGAGAGGTTGTCTCCCCATCGGTTGATGGTGGCAGCGAACCGGGCATCCCTTTCGTAGAGGTCGGCAAGCCCGACATGCATCTTGGGGTCACAGGGATAAAACCAGCGGTCGATGAATAGCCGGTGGCGTTCCGCGACCGCCATCGCCTCCGGGCTTGACGGTGGCAATCCCTTTTCCCGGGTTGCGGCAAGTTCCGAGAGAATCTGAGCCTGCTCGGCCTTGAGAGCACGCCAGTCCGTCTCACCGTACCGACGGATCCGGTCCTGGGCAATCTTCCAGGCCCGGGTTCCACCCCACCGCATCCGGGCCTCCGCTTCGTAACGCTCGGGCTCGAACCCATCGAAGAGCCGGCTCCAATCCGGCTCGTCAGCCGTCTCAGACAACGGGTCTTCCATGAGGGCCAGCCTGTGGTCGATGGCAGCCAGCATCCGCTCGTTTTGCCGGAGACGCTCAAGAAGTTCACGCCTGAGCTCGCGAAGCGCGTCCCGCCGGTCGGCACCGGGGTTCTCAAAGGACTGACGAATAGCTTCCAGCGAAAATCCCAGTGCACGTTGCGCCAGGATTTCCTGAAGTTTCAGGATTTCAGCCCCTGAATACAGGCGATAACCTTTCGCCGAACGTGCTCGGGGCACGAGCAGGCCGCATTCATCGTAGTAATGTAGCGTGCGCACGGTGACCCCGCTCAGGCGAGCCACCTCCCGGATCCGGTAGAAACGGACCGGATCGCGGGAGCGGGGCTTGTTCGTGGATCGGCTCATGTTTTTGAGGTCGCTTTGAGCATCGCCCGGGTCCGTTCCGCAATCTCGGGGTCCGGATTCGCTGGTCGAGAAGTCATGACCAGTCGGTGCCCGACCGGATCCGTGATGCGGAGTTCACAGGTATTCCAGGGAGTCTGAACCGGTCCGGATACCCCCATGCTGCCAGATCGAGGAAAATCCCGGAGGTGCGCGGCCAGGGTTTCGAGTTCCCCATCCGCATCCAGATAGACATAGGGTCCTCCCGTGGTTGGCACCCGTTCGAGACCTGCCGGTGTCACCAGGATATCCTGATACTTATGCCGCCTCAGGTGGGAAAACCCGGCTGTCTCAAAGAGACGGAAAAAACCCAGGGCGTCCACATACCAGGTGGCCAGATCGACTGGAGAATCCGCCACGAGCAGGGCAAAAAATGGCATGGGATAAATCTCAGCTGGCAGGGAATCGTTCATCGTTCGGCCTCTGGCTCAACACGGGGAGGATGATCGACCCTGACGTCACGGGAGGGTCAAGGGGCAGCAGAAACCGACCCTCAAACCCGGCCCGGATCGTTTTACAATGGCCCCGGGTTTCGGGTACGGGGTCTCTCTTGCGCATCTGGACCGTTACGGCAGATTTTCCATGCACCGGCTGCTGATGTTTTCAGGAACGACCATCGGCGGCCTGCTCGGCTGGTGGATGGCCTCCTCTGGAGGCATCGTTCTGGCATTCTTCGTCTCCTCTGTGGGATCCGTGCTCGGCCTTTATCTGGGCTGGCGTATCGGCCGGGACTACTTTTGATATCGGAAGAGCCCACGATTCCGGCACGCCATTCTTCCGACCTCCCGAAACACCGGACTGCTCGTGCCCCGGGTGAATGGACTGCCGAACTGCGGCACCGCGCATCCAGGAGGCTCCAGCCGCAATCAGGCACATCACGGCGGCAAAATCGAAGATGATCTCGAGCCCGCCGAGAAAGGGCTTGGCAAGCATCCGGGAGAAAAATCCCTGAGAGACAAGTGTCTGCGCCGCACGGACGGGTAAGGTACGGAGCGTAGGTCCCAGCAGGGTCTTCATGGGGTTGTAGCCCAAAAAAGCGGCGAACAGAACCGAGACGGGGGGCAGATGAGCGACGGCGTGGGCTTGTCCAAGTGGCACTCCTTCGACCACGAGTCCCTTGAGGAGCGAGCGAGGCAAGCTCTGGACCATCCCGGCCACCATGATCGAAAAAAAGAGGCCAATCGAGAGGGTCATGCCAGAGTTCTGGAAGGTGGCGCGCACGCCGGAGGCCTGACCCCGGCGGTTGGCCGCCACGGCATTCATGATCCCTGCGGCATTGGGTGAGGCGAAAAGGCCCATCGCCAATCCATTGGCCAAAAGCAGCAGCGCAAAGTCGAGATAGTTGAAGTCTGCCGGAAGGAGGGTGAACAGGAGAAAGGTGATTGAGGCGGCAATCATGCCCCCGGTGGCAAAGGGGCGGGCTCCGAAGCGATCCGAGAGGTGTCCCGAAACGGGTCCCGCAACCAGGAAACCCAATGTCAGGGGCAGCATGTAAATGCCGGCCCAGAGAGGAGTCTCCGAGAAACGGTAGCCATGCAGGGGCAGCCAGATAGCCTGGAGCCAGATGACGAGCATGAACATGAGCCCGCCGCGACCGATCGACGCCAGAAGTCCAGCAATGTTGCCTGCGGCAAAGGCTCTGTTGCGAAACAGCCGGACATCCAGCATGGGCTGATCCGCGGAAAGCTCGTAGAGAACAAAGATCCCAAGCAGGATCAATCCCCCGGCGAGTGCGGCCAATACGGCGGGATTTTCCCAGCCCATGGGACTCGTTCCATAGGGTTGAAGGGCGTAGGTCATGCCGAGGAGCAGGGCGACCAGGCCGATAGCGAACAGGAGGTTGCCCACCCAATCGATCCGTGCCCCTTCGACCGTCCCGGTCTCTCTCAGCTTACGGTAGGCCCAGACGGTTCCAAAAAGACCGATGGGAACCGTCACATCGAAAATCAGGTGCCAATCGACAGCGGCGAGCAGTCCCCCGGCCACGAGCCCGATAAAAGAACCGGCGATGGCGGCCACGGAGTTGATACCGAGCGCCATACCCCGCTCGTGGGGTGGAAAAGCATCGGTCAGGATCGCAGCCGAGTTCGCCATGAGCATGGCTCCTCCTACACCCTGAACCAGCCTCATGACAATCAGGGTATCGGCTGCCGCAGTTCCCCGAAAGTAGACCAGCGAAGCGCCCAGTGATCCCACGGTGAAGATCAAAAAACCCAGGTTGTACATGCGGACCCGGCCCCACATGTCGCCGATGCGTCCAAAGGTCACGACGAGGACCGCACTCACCACCATGTACCCCATGAGCAGCCAAAGCAGGTAGCCACTGTTTCCGGGAGTCAGCGGGTTGAGGTGGATGCCTCGGAAAATGGCAGGCAGCGAAATCAGGACGATCGAGGCATCGATCGTCGCCATGAGCATCCCCAGGGTGGTATTGGAGAGGGCCACCCACTTGTAGGAATCCCCTGGGGACGATGGGGCCACGCTGGCCTTGGCTCCTGAATTTCCGAACAATCCCGTCCGATGTCGAATGTTCTTCCTCACGGATGGGGACGGGTCTGGTCGAGCCGGTTGAGAATCTCTTGTGTGCTTCCCGCGTCCACCAGGATCGAGACAATCCGCGTACCGCTCTTGCGACGGGCGTCTGGGTGGACACCGGCCAGTGCAGCCGTCGCCAACGCGACGTGAAAGCCGAGCTCGTGGGCCTGACGGGCCGTGGACTCGACACCAATGCTGGTCGAGATCCCGGCCAGAACGATTTGTGTCACGCCCCGCTCGCGGAGGTACTGCTCAAGACCGGTCTGGGTAAATGCGCCCCATGTCTTCTTCGAGATCCGATGGTCTCGAGTTTGAAGATCCAGCTCCGGCACGAGCTCGGCCCAGTCCGGTGGGCGCTCTACCGAGGAACGTGCCTGCTCTACCCGGCCGGGTGCACCACCAACCACGTTGACGAGAACAACCGGCAGCGCATGAGTCCGGAAGGCTTGCGCCAGTCGTCTGGCGTTCTGCACGACATCGGTCGCCGGGTGCGCAGTCGGGTAGGAGACAATCCCCTTTTGCAGGTCAACGATGACCAGGGCAGTGTTGGGATCTAAAGCGGTCACGGTCATGGTCTTTCACCTACCAAGTTGGTGGGCCGTGTAGGACTCGAACCTACAACCAATTGATTAAGAGTCAACTGCTCTACCAGTTGAGCTAACGGCCCACGCCGTCTTTCCCTTTATCCCTAAGTGAGGACATCGGCAACGTCATTGCCAAGTGTGATTGTAAAACAAACGACCCGACCAGTGCCCTAATCCCCCCGTAGTGAGGGGATGACCGGCCGATTAGTTTTCACTCCTTGATTATTTCAGTACTGCAAATTACATCACTATTTCAATAACTTTTACACTATCTTCCCGCCGTATCGACCGCCTCGTCATCATTCTCGAGAGGCTCGCTGTGACTTTCTATCCACATTCTTCGTCATCCAAGGCTCCAACGCCTGACCACGAGTCCATTCTCCCCGTGGGGGTAGGACGGACCGAGGCGGGTCATCCTTCTTTCCTGGAACCACTTGATTCCTCGCCTGTCGCAAACCTTGTCGACTGGTTTAGACGACACTTCTTTTAGCCGGGCGGAAAAAACATGGCTCCGGACGCTCGCTCGGCACCGGATCACGAGTTTACCCGACGGACTACGGCCCTTAGATTTTTTGACGGAACAGGCCAGGGAAGATTGGGGTGGACGGTGGGATTTGAACCCACGACAACCGGATCCACAATCCGGGACTCTAACCAGCTGAGCTACGTCCACCAACCAGGATCTCTCGGAATCGAGGACCGCAGGCACGGGTTATTCTAGCTCAAGGCTCAGGTCCAAGCAGGATCCCAACAAAAAAGTGTCCAGTACAGTTCGAATCAATCCCCGCCTGCCCCGATGAAACAGCAAGATCCTTTGGCAAGGTGAGAGACTTGACTGTACTTAGATATTTAGATATACTTCTAAATAACATCTGAACCTTTAGTGAAAACTGTGGCGCGAAACTGGCAAAGATTGGGGTGCGTATGTAAAACACCCAACGAGCCGAAAACCATGGCCCGAGGGACGCTACCCCACCAGTCATCTCGTCGAGTCCTTGCAGAAGTTGCGCATATCCGTGATCTGCAGTCTTCCGTTTAGGTGCCAAAGAACCGCCCGTTGGAAATCTGATAGGAGGAGCTCTCATGCTGACAAATCGCTTGTTGAAATCCGCATTCTTCTTGAGTCTGATCGTCCCGACTATCGCCTGCGCCGGTGCCTCACACCAATGGAACTTTCAAATGGAGGCGCCGAACGTGTCAATGCATGGACAGATGTCACTATCCCAAAGTGCCACCCGTCAAGGTTGGATTCTGGATGCGAGCACGGTCATCAAGCAGGGTGCGGAACTATTGGCAAATCTGAAAAGTCGACTACACACCCGCCCGAACGGCAGCGCGCTTGATTACCGACAGGAAGAAAGTCTGCCAGGAGGCGGCGCTTTTCAATTAAACGTGCGCGTGCAAGGCCGTAAAATCTCTGGGTCTTTGCGCACAAATGGCCGCGTCGTGCCTCTGCACTATCGGATTAATGGATCGACACCGGAAGTGTATCTGCTGGGAAACAACTTATTGAACGGCTTTCAGGCCATGCTCTACGGCCTAAACGGCGATCATCCTCAGACGGAACGCGTGCTCTACCCTTCGCACGGTCTCTGGCTACGGGGTGTCCTCCAGCCCGGAAAGACGGAGATCTGGAAGGCTGGGGGACAGCGGGTTCTCGCGGTGCCGATAGCCCTTCGATTGCTGAAAGGCGGAAGACCCATTGTCTCAGTCACTCTCTGGTGCACGCCGGCGCATCATTTTCTGCTCGCCATGGACCAAGGGATGCTCTCGATCACGCGACGCGGCATGCCTCGCACAACGGCGCAAAATGACCACAAACCGGGTCCTTTACCGTTGTTTTCCACGGCGAATACCAAGAATGTTTCTGTCTTGCACACTCATCTGACCCTGCTGGGTCGTGATATGGCAGGAACATTGACCCTTCCTCGGAACAGACCTTTACGGGGGGCCATCCTTCTGATTCCAGGCAGTGGACCTACCAATGCGGATGGGAATAATCCACTCGCCCCTCAGGATTTCATCTACAAGCAGTTAGCCTACGACCTCGCAAAGGGCGGCTATGCGATGTTGCGCTATAACAAGGCCAGTATCAGCCCAGCTACCGAAGCGCATTCTCCGCCATTGACCTTGCAGAGCTATGCCCAGGATGCCGCCGCGTGGTTTTCCTGGATGCAGAATCAAGGGGATTTGCGCGGCAGTCGGATGATACTCATGGGGCACTCCATGGGAGGACTGGTGAGCTTGTACGCCGTGAACCACGGCTTAATTCATCCCCAGCGGGTGGTACTGCTGGAATCGCCGGGGGCACCGCTCGGATCCGTTCTCTCTTCGCAGTTGGTGTACCAGGCCAAACTCCTTGACGAAAGTCAGTATACGATTGGTCGCTTGCGTAAGGACACCCAAATACTGGTTACGTCCATTCGCACCGCCAAAGGGGTCACCCTGCATCTACCATCGAGTTTTCTTGGGGCCTTTCCCCTCGCCGAATTCTTTACCTGTCCGGGGTGTCTCCCGCTTGCCAAGAGTGAGTTTGCCGCTCATCCTGCTCAGTTAATGAGGTCAATTCATGTCCCGGTCCTCATTGTCCAAGGGGGGAAGGATATTCAGGTGCTCCCATGGAATGGGCGAATGCTGAAAGCCGCAAATCGCCGGTACGCAACACTGCTTAATATTCCAGATTTAAGTCATAGCCTCACGGCGGTAAAATCCGAAAAGGAGCTATTAAACCCGGCGCCGCCCGGCAGATACCTGGATGCAGCTATGATCCACGATATTGAAAATTATTTAAGAACGCACTGAACGCCAAGCGAAAATCGGGGCGCAAGCGGTGACACGAGTACAAAATGAGGACCGAGGCATATGGGAGGCCGGCGTATCGCGGCACCTTGATGCTGATTGCATCGTTGGGGCGCCCATTTCGCGGATTTCACAGACCCCTCTCCTACGTTACCAACAATCGCCGCCGGACCAGGAAGAGGTTCGACAAAGTGGTGCTTGCCTCCCGTCGGTTGGGGTTCTTGCCGAGCCGGTGCCGCTCAAACAAGTACCGAAACGTGCATGCCCGGGTTGTATTCGGAGCCCCTTCCTCACCCAGGTCGATCTTGGCAAACTCCCGCGTCGAAACCGACTCAGAGAACGACTCTTCCACACCCGGGTCGGAGGGGTTGAACCCGAGCTGCAGGAAGTCGGTCCGCAAGATCCGCTCCCGGGGAACCGGTGGCCACCCGCTGGTCTCGCTCACCTTCGGGTCAAACGGCTCAACCCCTCCCCACCACTTCTCCCACGGCACCCTGCAACCCATATCTCCCGGAAGCTGGACACGGCGCTTGTCGTTCGGTTTCGTCATCCAGAAACCCTTGTTCCATACACTCTGACCTTTAACACGGCCAGTCCATCAGCGTTCCCCCAAACATGAAGACACAATCTCTCTTTCACGCTCTTACAGATCCCAGCCGACGGAAGATCCTCAAGCTCCTACAGCAAGGTCCACTCTCCGCGGGAGAGCTGTCCCAACACTTTTCGTTTTCCCTGGCCTCCCTGTCCCACCATCTCTCGATTCTGAAATCAGCCGATCTGGTCCGTACGGAACGTAGAGGACAATACATCATTTACTCGCTCAACACGTCGGTCACCGAAGAGATCTACCGATTGATGGCTGATCTCTTTTCAAAAACCATATCTGGAGAATCGACATGAAGCTCAAACCATTGTTCATTGCAAACGGGGTATTCGTCGCAGCCAGCTGGATACTCGTTATCTTGTTTTATCATCGGCTCCCGAACCCGGTTCCGATCCACTGGAACCTGTCAGATCAGATCAATGGCACGATGGCGAAACCCTGGGGGGCCCTCCTGCCCGCCCTGATCACGACAGGGCTCTGGCTTGGACTCAGCATCCTGCCGGTAATTTCACCCCGCGGATTCCGCATGGAAAGCTTCCTCAAGACGTGGCGGATCCTGATCTTTCTGACCCTGGGGTTCAGTCTTTTTGCTGAGATCATCGCCCTCCTCAAGGCAACCGGGGAACCCCTTGCGCTTGACCGCCTGATCCCGGCCGGGACTGGCATTCTCTTGATTGGATTCGGGAACTTCATGGGCAAGCTCAGGAAAAACTTTTTTGTGGGGATCCGGACTCCGTGGACCTTAGCTAATGATACGGTCTGGTATAAAACACACCGCTTAGGCGCCTGGCTATTCGTCGTCGGAGGGCTGGTTTTAATCGGCCAAGGGGTCTGGAAATGGCCGGTGGGTATTCTGATCTCCACGATCGCGATGATCGTGGTCATTCCGCTCGTTTATTCCTACTGGCTTTCCCGGTCGATCGATCCGGCCACCGATCCGGAAGACCCGCAAGGGACCCCGTCTTAAAATACACGCCCAGCCAGCCACGCGTTTCCGAAGATCCACTTGAGGAGGCGCTTCAGAAAGGGTGGCGCGCCTGGCAGGACTCGAACCTGCAACCGCCGGCTTAGAAGGCCGGTGCTCTGTCCGGTTGAGCTACAGGCGCGTGCACGGGCCTGGTCGGGGCAGAGGGATTCGAACCCCCGACCTCCTGCTCCCAAAGCAGGCGCGCTACCAGACTGCGCTATGCCCCGATTTTTTTCCGATGTCCGACCCGCCGGCCATGGTTCAAATCCTCCCCTTCGCAAGAGTGCCAATGGTCGAACCCTGCGGAGGGAGCGCCTGCATTATAAGCCACTTCGCGTGAGGATCAGAAACCGGTTCGGCTGCGTGACTGCATGATTGCTTCCGTTGCAGGGAAAATGCGACAATTCCCGTACGAGGAGTACCCATGACCGCCCGATTGATCGACGGTAAAGCTCACGCCCGGGAAATTGAGAACCGGGTTGGAGCACAGGTCGCCGAGCGGCTGGGGCAGGGATTGCCTCCGCCCAAGCTGGCCGTCATCCGGATCGGCGAACATCCCTCCTCTGTCATTTATGTCGAAAACAAGCGCAAAGCCTGCCGGCGTGTCGGAATCGAGGCGATTCTCCATATCCTGCCTGAGACGGTGGATGCCTCAGCTTTAGCCTCGCTCATTCGCCAGCTCAACGCCGACGAAACCGTCGACGGCATCCTGCTCCAGTTGCCCCTGCCGGCCAGTCTCGATGAGGCGGCCTTTATCGAAAAAATCGATCCGGCAAAGGATGTCGACGGAATCCACCCGATGAACCTCGGTCGGCTCGCCGCCCGGACTCCGGGACTCCGACCCTGTACTTCCCGTGGCGTGGTCGAACTCCTCCGGAGCATCGGCGAAACCTTCTACGGTCGCCGCGCGGTCGTGGTCGGCGCATCGAACCTGGTCGGACGGCCGATGGCGCTCGAGCTCCTTCTGGCCGGTGCCACCGTCACGATCTGCCATCGATTCACCCGGGACCTCGCGGACCACGTCGAACGGGCGGAAATCCTCGTGGTCGCCGTGGGCCAGCCCGGACTCATTCCAGGCTCATGGATCGCACCCGGGACGACCGTCATCGATGTCGGCATCAACCGAGGGAAAGAGGGACTGGTCGGCGACGTCGACTTTCCTACCGCCCGGGAACGGGCCGCCTACATCACCCCCGTCCCAGGAGGAGTCGGACCGATGACGGTGGCGATCCTGCTCGACAACGTGCTCACCGCCGCGATCGCCCGCGGCGGCCGCTAGCTTAGGATCGAGGGACGCCGACGCCAGCGGGCCTGCTTCCCCGGCCCATCCTCGACCAGAATCCCCGCATCCAGCAATTGCTGCCGGATCCGGTCCGCCTCGGCATACTGACCGGCCTCACGCGCCTGCTGACGTTCACGCATGCGTTCCTCGATCCAGTCGTCCGCCACCCCGCCTCCAACCCCTTTGAGAAATGCTTCCGGATCCGACTCCAGGAATCCAAAGACCCGGGCCAGCTCGCGTAGTCCCTGGCCGAGATGGCGTGCCCGCTCCAGATCCCCGGTCCGGACCCGGTTGATTTCGCGCACGAGATCGAACAGGACGGCCAAGGCATCCGGCGTATTGAAATCGTCATCCATGGCAATCGCGAACCGGGACTGCCAGGGGGCAAGGGCTGCGGGATCGGCGGAGCCGGACTCTCCAAGACCCCTCAGGGCCAGGTAGAGGCGTTCCAAAGAAAACCGCGCCTGGGCCAGGTTTTCCGTGCTAAAGGTGACCGGACTCCGGTAGTGGCTCGCGAGCAACCAGAACCTCAGAGTCTCCCGGTCATAGCGCGTCAGGGCCTCGCGGATGGTCATGAAGTTGCCCTGTGATTTCGCCATCTTGTCTTGACCCACCTGGACAAAGCCGTTGTGAATCCAGTAGCGGACGAAAGGCTGTCCCGTGGCAGCCTCCGATTGGGCGACCTCGTTCTCATGGTGGGGAAACTCGAGATCCTGCCCCCCACCATGAATGTCGATGGGCAGATCAAGGTGCGTCATCGACATGGCGGAGCACTCGATGTGCCATCCGGGTCGTCCCTTGCCCCATGGCGAGGGCCAGGCGGGTTCATTCGGCTTGGCCGCCTTCCACAGCACGAAATCGAGTGGATCCGCCTTGGTCTCATCGATCCCGATGCGGGACCCGGCCCGCAGTTCTTCCAGGCGGCGACCCGACAGGGTCCCATAGGTGGGGAAACGGTCGACCCGGAAATAGACATCCCCATTGCCGCCCGAGTAAGCCACGCCCCGGTCCCACAGTCGCTCGATCAGACGGATCATGGCTTCGATATGTTCCGTTGCACAGGGCTCGACGTCAGGTGGCGCGATGCCCAGGGCTTTCTGGTCCTCGTGAAAGCGGTCGATCAGGCGTCGGGTCAGTCGATCGACCGGTTCGCCGAGCTCGATGGCCCGACGGATGATCTTGTCATCGATGTCGGTCAGATTGCGGACGTACCGAACCCCGTAGCCCGCCTGTCGGAGATAGCGGACCACCATGTCGAAGACCACGAGCATCCGGGCATGGCCCAGGTGGCAGTCGTCGTAGACGGTCACTCCGCAGACGTAAATGCCCACGGCCTTGGGATCCGTCGGTTCGAACGGTTCCATGCGGCGCGTCCGGGTATTGAAAATCTGCAGCATGCCATTCACCGCCACCGGCTGGTCGCTTAGTTTATCGGAGTCCCGACCCACTCCTCCGAATGATCCTGCCGGTCCAAGAGGGATCCTCGGGTGGAATCAGGGCGGAAGTTCCGGGTGTGGGGTCGTCTGCGGGTGCGGCGGGATGTCTTGGAACGCCTGCAGCCTGCGCTCAGGTCCCATCCACTCCCAGATCCGGGCCAACTCAGGACCTTCGAGAGTTCCGGTCAGAATGGCCCGCAATGCCGGGTACACCTTCCGTGAAGGAAATGCCGATGGATGATCCCTCCGCAGCCCGGAAAGGAAATCCGTGAGTGCGGCAGAGTCGGCATGGACCTCTCCATAGCGGGCAAGACGGGTGTCCAGTGCTTCGAGAACCGCCCGGGCTTCCTCGGTCGGCGGACTTTGGCCGGTGAGCCGGTCCCGCCACTGGATAAGGTCGGTGTGGATCCGCACGTTGTCGCGCACCAAAGACGCCAGGCCAGTCGGTGCTTGAGGGCCGAGCGCCACTCCCGCCCATCGATCATAGGCTTCGTCGTCCAGCGCGCGGACGGCGAGATGCTGCCAGTGGTCCAGCTGGTCAGGATCGAAAACGGCAGGAGCGCGGTGGATCGCCTTCCAATCGAACGTCTGGGCCAGGGCGTCGAGATCGAGGAGCCCGTTTTCGGCATAGGCATGACCAAGCCGGGCCAGATAGTTCTGGAGTGCGCTGGGCAGGTAGCCAGCCCGGGCGAGAGATCCCAGGCCGATCGCACCTTCGCGCTTGGATAGCGGGACGCCACCGGGGTTCACCAGCAGGGGAAGATGGCCATAGCGCGGCGGGCTCAGCGCAAGTGACTGGGCCATGAGCAGCTGCCGGCCGGTATTGCTCAGGTGATCGGCGCCACGGAGAACATGCGTCACCCGCATCGCACAATCGTCGACGAGATTGGTCAGGAGAAATACGGGCTGGCCATCCCTCCGGCACACCACAAAATCCCCGATGGATTCGAGTTCCTGATGCTGTGGCCCATACACCAGATCATTCCAATCCAGTGAACCCGACGCCGCAATCCGCCAGCGCCAGGCCGCCGGCTCGCCTGCCTGGAGTCGCCGCGCGGATTCCGCGGCAGACAGTTTCGCACAGCGCCCCGAATAGCGGGGAGTCAGTCGCTCACGCTTCTGTTTCTCGAGGTCGTCGGCCAGTTGTTCATCGGTACAAAAACACGGGTAGATGCAACCGAGATCTTGCATCTGCTTCAAGGTCTTCGTGTAAAAAGCCTGCCGTTCGGACTGGCGGTAGGGCGCAAACGGACCCTCGCAATCCGGCCCTTCCTGCCAGACGATCCCGAGCCAGGCCAGATCCGCCAAAAGCGCCGCCTCATGACGAGGATCACTCCGCATCCGATCCGTATCCTCGATGCGGATCATGAACGTCCCCCCCGCCCGTCGGGCCACGAGGAAGTTGAAAAGCGCTGTTCGGGCGTTGCCCAGATGGAGGGCCCCCGTGGGGCTCGGGGCAAAACGCAGTTTCATCGGGGCACTCATGCCGTCATGTTAGCGGGCCCCTTTCCACCTTGCCAGTTCCACCTGGGGCAGGGAACCGGCTATCATGTTGCCCCTATGGCCGATTACTTCATCGCCGATCTTCATCTCGATCCCCGCCGACCCACCGTGCTCGATGCATTTGTCCGCTGGCTGGAGGGCATCGTCCCCGATCTGGGGGCACTCTACATCCTGGGTGACCTGTTCGAGGCCTGGATCGGGGACGACGCCTCCGACCCGGTCTTCGATCCACTGCTCGACCGCCTGGCCGGCCTCGCGAGAGATCACCATCCCCTTTACTTCATGCCGGGCAACCGGGACTTCCTCGTGGGCGACGCGCTGGCCCGCCGCGCCGGCTGGACCGCACTCGATGAGCCCGCGCGCATCCAGTGCTACGGCACCCTGGTGGGACTCCTGCACGGCGATACTTTCTGTACGGAAGACCACGCCTACCAAGCCTTCCGGGCGCAGGTCCGCAACCGGGCCTGGCAACAACAGTTTCTCTCCCGCCCACCGGCAGAACGCCGCGCGATGGCAGTGGCTGCGCGCGAAGCCAGCCAGCAGCACAACGCGCAGGCCGCCGACTTCCTGATGGACGTCACGCCAGAGGCCATCGACGAGTTCATGCGCCGCGAAAATCTGAGCTGTCTGATCCATGGCCATACCCACCGGCCCGCCATCCACCACTGGATCCTGGACAACGTGCCACGCACCCGAATCGTTCTCGGTGACTGGTATGAACAGGGCCGGATCCTCCGTTGGGACGAAGCGGGGTACCGCCTGGAGACGGTCGGGATTCCGCCAGACCGAAGCTAAAGACGCTCTTCGTCGAATCGGAGGTCCAACTCGGCCAGAGCCGCCTCGCGACGGGCCGTGGTGCGTTCGGTCAGGCGGTCACGGAGATAGCCGGGTGTCACATCGCCCGTGAGGTAATCCCCCGAGAAACAGGAATCCTCGAAACGGGTAATGGCCGGGTTGTCGGCCCGCACGGCTTCGACCAGATCGGGGAGGTCCTGGTAGATCAGACCATCCGCCCGGATCAGCTGACGAATCGTCTCGACACTGCGTCCCGCCGCAACCAGTTCCTCGGTTGAAGGCATGTCGATCCCGTAGACATTGGGATAGCGAACCGGTGGGGCCGCCGAGGCGAAGAAAACCCGTTTGGCCCCGGCTTCCCGTGCGAGTTCCACGATCTGCCGGGAGGTCGTTCCCCGCACGATCGAGTCATCCACGAGCAGGACATTCTTTCCACGGAACTCGACATCGATCACGTTGAGCTTACGACGGACGGAACGCTCGCGGTCCCTTTGTTCGGGCATGATAAAGGTTCGCCCGATATAGCGGTTCTTGATGAATCCTTCCCGATAGGGCAGATTCAACTGGTTGGCGAGTTGGAGTGCACTCATCCGGCTCGTATCCGGGATTGGAATCACCACGTCGATCGGCCATTCCAGTGCCTCCCGGTGCATCTTGTCAGCCAGCTTCTCGCCCATCCGAAGGCGCGCCCGGTGGACGGAAATCCCCTCCATCCGGGAGTCCGGGCGCGCCAGGTAGACGTACTCGAAAAGACAGGGGTGACGCTCGCTCCGGTCGGCACAGATCCGGGAATGGAGCCGGCCGCCAGGACTGATCAGGATGGTTTCTCCCGGCGTTACGTCCCGCAGGTATTCGAAGCCGAGGACATCGAGCGCCACACTCTCGGAGGCCACCAGGTAGGCCATTCCCCGGAGTTCGCTGCGGCACCCCAGGACCAGCGGGCGGATCCCCCACGGATCGCGGAAGGCCAGCAGTCCGGTTCCGGCGATCAGGGCCACGACCGCATAGGCGCCGAGACAGCGTTCATGGACGCGACGGACAGCGGCGAAGACCCCCTCCGGATCCAGCCGGTCCCCTCCACTCTCCTGGAGCTCATGGGCAAGCACATTGAGCAGGACCTCGCTGTCCGAATCCGTATTGAGGTGGCGGCGGTCAGACGTCACGAGCAACGACCGTAACTCACGGTCGTTCGTGAGATTCCCGTTATGGACGAGTCCGATGCCGTAGGGCGAGTTGGTATAGAACGGTTGAGCCTCGAGCGGACTCAGGCTGCCCGCCGTCGGGTAGCGGACATGGCCGATGCCAATCATGCCGGTGAGACTCCTGATGTGCCGTTCATGGACCACGTCGCGAACCAGGCCACTGCCCCGCCGGACATGGAACTTCTCTCCATCGCTCGTCATGAGGCCCGCGGCATCCTGCCCTCGGTGCTGGAGAACGGTGAGTGCCTCGTAGAGATCCATATTGACCTCCTTGACTCCGGCAATCCCCACGATCCCGCACATTTCAGGTGACCGTCGGGAGCCGACGCTCCATCCACAAGGTCAGGGGCTGAACCCAGGGAATCAGGCGTGACTGATTCCAGGTGGGACTGCGATTGAGGTGAGCCAGCTGACCGACCCAGACCAGAAGACAAAGGAACAAGACCCCGCGGGCCAGTCCGAAAATCGCACCCAGGAGATGATCCATGAAGCCCAGTGGACTCTTGTGGATCGCCGCTCCCAGAAAACTCAAGGCGATGGCCCCGGCGATCACGACCACGAGGAACACGATCCCCTCCCCCACGGCGAGGCGCCAGTCGGGCGAGTGGATCAGGAAGGACAGGTGTCGGCCCAACCAGGGGCCGAGTCGGGCCGCGAGCAGAAAAGCCAGGATCCAGACGAGGAGGGATAGCGCCTCGCGCACGAAACCGCGCATCAGGCTCATCACCACCGACACGACCACGATGAGAATGAAAACAAGGTCAATCCAGTTCATCCGAACCTCACGTCGGGACCCATCCGGCGGGCTGCCCGTCAGGAAGGATCATGGGGTGCCGAGACACGGATCCAGAACGGCGGGTTGCCGACCAAGGCGGTCAGACGGCCGATGATGACATACGCGCTCCGCCTCGTCCGGTAGGGTCCCACCCAGAGACGGACCAGACGTCGTTCATGGACCACAATGGCGCTGAACCACGTCCGGAACCCGTTTTTTTTCAGGGTCGCGACGAGTCGTCGTGCACTGGACCTCGAATAGTAAGCAGCCACCTGAAGATACCATCCGGCCGGTGGTGGCGGGGAGCGGTGTACCGGGGCGGGCGGTGGACGAGGCGGCGAGACGGCGCCGGGCACGGGAGCGAGCTTCGGGATCTCGATCAGCGAGGTCGACCGGGCACGCGTCGCGGCTGACTCAAGGCGGCCCTGCACTGCCGGCTGGGCGGCAGGAGGCAATGCCAAAGTGACAACCTCAGATCCGGCGTGTCCACTCACTCCGGAACCCGAGTGCTCACGATGGACCATCCAAACCACCAAAGCGACCAGGACCACTCCGCTGATCCACAGGAAACCGGTTCTGCGGCGTGGACGGCTCATGTCCGGCTGGGCTCCAGGATCGGCATCCCGCTGACAGCGGAAGGGCACATGGATTCGATCAAGGGAATCATCCGCTCCAATGTCCGGAATGATCCGGTCACGACATAAACCGCGTTGGGCTCCGGGAGCTGTCGACAGTGCATGACCGCCTCTGGAAGGTCCTCCCACGGCTCAATTCTCGCATAGGGCAGGCGTGCGTGCAGGCGCTCGGTCAGTTCCTCAAGACCCAAACCGCGGGGAGGTGGCAGACCCACTGGATGAAAGACGTCAACCAGCGGCACGAAGGGTTCGATGAAGCCTTCGAGATCCTTGTCCCTCATCATGCCGAAAACCAGATGACAGGGGATCCCGGCCGCCCGACGCGAGAGCTCATCGGCCAGAACACCCGCAGCTTGCGGGTTATGGGCCACATCCAGGCACCAGGCCGGGCCGGAATCCCACTGCCGCCATTCGAAGCGGCCGGCCAGGCGGGCATGAACCAGTCCAGCCCGGATCGCAGGCTCGTCGACCGGCCAGCGGGCATTCAGGGACTCAAGCAGTGCCAGGGCCGTGGCTGCATTGCCGTACTGGATGGAGCCGGCCAGGCCAGGAGCCGGGAGTTCCCGGTACTGGATCTTCCGCCCACGGTAACTCCAGGACCCCGAGCGGCCGTCGACTCCCCCATCGAAATCCACTCCCCGGAGCCAGAGATCGGCACCGAGTCGGCCGGCCACGTCGCTCAGACTCCGGGGTGGAGCAGGATCTCCCACGATGGCGGGACGCCCGGATCTGAAAATTCCAGCCTTCTCCACCCCGATCGATTCCCGGTCGGGCCCCAGCCATTCGACATGATCGATCCCGATTCGGGTTACCGCAGCGGCCAGGGGGTCAACGGCGTTCACGGCATCCAGACGGCCACCCAGCCCGACTTCGAGCACAGCCAGATCCACCGGAGCCTCTCGAAACACCCAGAGGGCCACCGCAGTGCCGAACTCGAAAAAGGTGAGCGGCAGATCACCCCGCGCCTGCTCGACGGCGGTCATTCCGGCACAGAGTGCCGCCTCTCCAATATCCTGTCCCTCGATGCGGATGCGTTCGTGATACCGCAGGAGATGGGGCGACAGGTAGGCGCCGACCCGGTAGCCGGCATGCCGGAGAATGCTTTCCAGAAGAGCAACGGTGGATCCTTTCCCATTCGTGCCACCTACCGTGATCACGGGCAGCTCCTCCGGTCGCCAGGAAAGTCGCTCGAGCAGTTCGCGCATGCGCTCGAGTCCGAGGTGGATCGTCTCCGGGGGCGACAGGGTTTCCAGGTAGCCTGTCCACTCGGCCACCGTCGGAAAGGAGATCGCCATCAGGGTGGGGGTGGCTTGAGTAACCCGACGAGCTTTCCAATCCGGTCGCGCTGCTCCCTCCGGTCAATGATGAGATCAATCGCACCGTTAGCCAGCAGGAACTCGGCACGCTGGAAACCTTCCGGCAGCGTTTCCCGGACCGTCTGTTCGATGACCCGCGGCCCGGCAAATCCGATCAGGGCTCCCGGTTCGGCGATGTTGATATCCCCGAGCATGGCCAGACTGGCCGTGACCCCCCCCGTCGTGGGATCGGTCATGACCGAGAGGTACGGGACACCATAGTGGGAGAGACGGCTCAGTGCAGCGCTGGTCTTGGCCATCTGCATGAGGGACATCAGGGCCTCCTGCATCCGTGCTCCGCCGCTGGCACTGAAACAGATGAACGGGACGCGCATCTCGAGCGCCGTATTGCAGGCGCGCACGAAGCGCTCACCTACGACCGAACCCATGGAGCCACCGAGAAAGGAAAACTCGAATGCGGCGGCCACTACCGGCTGGCCCAACAGGGACCCGGTCACGGTCACCAGGGCATCCCGTTCCCCCGTAGCCTTCTGGGCCTGGAGCAGGCGATCCCGGTAGCGTCGGGTATCTTTGAACTGGAGAAAGTCAACCGGGGAAAGATTGGCTGCAATTTCAACGGCAGAGTCGGGGTCGAGGAACCACTGCAACCGCTGCCGGGCACCGATCCGAAAATGATGGCCGCACTTGGGACAGACGAAGAGATTGCGATCGAGTTCCGGGCGATAAAGCACCGCCGTGCATCCGGGACACTTGGTCCAGAGACCCTCCGGAATCCCTTTCCGGGGCTTTTTCTCATCAGTCTCTTGTGCTGTTCGCCAGCGTGACCACCACACGCCGAACCCTCTGCCCGAACGGGACACATCTTGGAATGGACATCATAAACAATTTAGCGGCATCGGCGCTCGTATCCTTCGGGATTCCCCCTGTCTCTACCCGTCATCCGCTCGCTGGCACAGGTCGTAATGGCCCGGATAACGGATCGCCCAGAGGTAGAGACCCTCGGGAGGAGCCATGACGCCAGCTGCCGCGCGACTCCGGCTCGTCCGGACTTCCCGGAGCCACCCGGGTGGCTGGTGACCATATCCCACCTCGAGCAGGGACCCCACAAAGTTCCTGACCATGTGGTAGAGAAAGGCATTCGCTTCGATTTCAAAAATCACGTCCCCTCCCTGTTCGAGGAGGGTCAGGCGGTCGACCCGACGTCGACTGGAATGGGATTGGCAACCGGCCGAACGAAAGGCCGACCAATCCTGTTCGCCGAGCCCGCCCTCGAGAGCCTGCCGCATGGCCTCCACATCCAGGGGTCGCCGGCTCCAGAAGACCCGGCCCCGCTCAAGCACCGGGCGGGTCGGTGCCACCCGGATCCGGTACCGGTAGCACCGGGCGAGCGCCGAGCGGCGGGCATGGAAATCAGGGGGAACCCCTTGTGCCCAGAGCACCGCGACGTCGGGGGGCAGACCGGCGTTCGTCCCCTCACGCCAGGCCCGCGGAGTGCGCCGGGCTTCACTATCGAAATGGACTACCTGCTCGCGGGCGTGCACGCCGGCATCGGTCCGTCCCGCCGGAACCACCCGCAGGGGATGGTCGGCCACGCGTTGGAGTGCCTGCTCGAGAACTGCCTGCACGCTCCGCCGGTTTTTCTGATACTGGAATCCGGCAAAGAGGCTCCCGTCATACTCCAGCCCGAGTGCGATCCTCATTCTGAAGCAACGGAATCAACCCGTGCTGATCGTCGTCAGGATCTCGCGGGCTTGGGTTTTCTGTGCCGAACTTCCCTCTTCGAGTACCTCATCCAGGATGCTTTTGGCACTGTCCTTGTCGCCCATTTCGAGGTAGGCCCGGGCCAGATCAATCTTGGTCGCCACGGTTTCCGTACCGGTTCCCAGCCCGCTCACCGTCAAAGTCGCCGTATGCTGGGTAATCGCCGCAATGGATTCATCAAAGCTCTTCTGGGCTTCGGGATTCAGGGTTCCACTCCCAGTCTGGGTCCCGGTAGGATCGGCGGCCGATGGTCTCTCCGCCGCGTTCCGGCGCGGGGCGTCGGGCGTAAAGGATTCCAGTTCGAACTCGAGATTGATCTCGGTATTGGTGGTCGTATCCGTTCCAATGTCGGATTCACGGTGAATCAGAGAGGGGCTCGACCCAAGGGGCGGCAGTTCCGTCGTACCGGGTCCCGCCGGAATTTCCGGAGTCCCCATGAGCTCATCAAAGTAATGCTCGATATTGTCCGTGCTCGTGGCGGTGGGTTCCGTCTCGACCGGTGCGGCCATCGCCTTCGGGACATGCGGTGCGGCCTTATCGAAGAGTGGATCGCTGGGGGCCATCTGGCGTCCCCGTTCGGCCACCTCCGGCCAGTGGGCATCGCCGGTGCCGAAACGGGACTGGTAGCGGCGAGCCAGTGCCACATATTCTTCGCTCCGTCCCGCTGTGGCATAAACCTCAAGCAGCTTGAGTTGCACATCCTGCCGTTCCGGATTCTGGTCGAGCCAGGAGGTCAGTGTCTCGATGGCCCGGTCATAAAGCCCGTAGGCCATGTGAAACTTGACTTCGGTGAACGGATCGAAAGATGCCTCGTCCGGGCTTCCAGTCTCGGCGGGTTGAAGATCCGGAGCCCCCGGGGCAGCCGTCTCGTGCGACGGGGTTTCCATGGATTCGATGGGCTCGTTCCGCTCAATCCCGGTGGAAACCCGCTCGGTCGGACGTGTCAGTCCCACGGCCTCGCCCCGTTCCTGCCTCCCACTCCGGCGCTTGATCCAGAACCATCCCAGAACGAGAATCACGAGCACCGACAGCAAAACCCACAGCAGGGACGGGAGGCCCAAAAGCGGTCGCGAGGCCACTTTGTGCGGGGCCGCATGTTCCAGCGAGATCAAGGCCTGGCTTTTCAGGGTCAGGAGATTTTTGAGCCGTGTGATTTGGGCTTTCTGGTTTTTAACCGCAGCCGCCAGTGCGGTAACCCGGGCGTTCTCTCCCTTGAGCTTCTTGCGGAGGCGGGCGACAACGGCGGGGGCCGAGCCCAGACCGGAGGACACCCGTATCCGGCTCGGGGACAGGAGCACCAGGCGCGAGGATCCGGATATCGCCCGCCCGGGCGCCGCTCCCGAGCGCCATACGCGATCTTGCGTCCTGACGAAGGCAATGGCCTCCCGAAGCGGAATGGTCCGGATCTCGTGGGCGGGCGGGATCCGGAGGACGGCCCCGGCACGCAGACGGTTGATGTTCCCGAAAAACGCATAGGGGTTGCGGCGATAAATCGCGAGCATCATCTGATCGATACGCGCGGGGTTCGAGACCCGCCGATGTGCGATCGCCCAGAGCGTCTGCCCCACCCGGACCGGGCCGAGCGTCCGGGTGGACGGACGAAGCGGCCGGTGAGCGCTGGACACGGGAGAGGGCTCTTGCACGGGGCGCCGACTGGAATGGGACTGGGGGAGTGGGACTTCGCGGATACGCGGTACGGGTCGACTGGAAGCCAGCAGTGGCGGATTCAGGAGAACCGTATATTCCCGCATGAGCTGTCCACTCGGCCAGCGAACATCCAGCAGAAAAACCAGAAAGGGCCGCCGGATCGGCTGATCACTCGTCACGACGATGTCGTGCTGCCCATTCGCCATCTTTTTCAGACGAAACCGGAAACTCATGAGTACCGGGGGATAATCCAAGCCCCTCTTCTTGAACTGCCGGTACCCGGCCAGACGGACCTTGAGCGAACGGAACGTGCTGGCACTCCGGCTCTCGACCGGAATCGTGGCATAGAAATACTGGTTGATCGCGGTCTTGGAGTGGATCGGCCCCAGCCCAAGCGCAAATCCTGCGGGACCCCAGCCGAGCACAAGCCCGGCAGCAAGCACCCAACGCCTGATCGATCGCATGGTCATGAATCCCCTCCGCCCTGCCTGCTCAACTCACAGGCTCTCTCACAAATCAAGCCTAACTATAGCTCAAACAAAGAAAATTACAATTCCACAAGCCCGGGGGCTTCCCCGAGCTACCCCCTCGGACGCCGGTCGGGTAACCTGCCCAAGAGGCATTCCCCGATCTGGACGGCATTGAGCGCTGCGCCCTTGCGGACATTGTCCGACACCACCCAGAAGTTGATGTCGTTCGGTCGCGAAAGGTCGGAACGAATGCGGCCGACGAAGACCTGATCGTGGCGGGCCGCATCGGTCTGCGGGGTGGGATAACCTCCCGCCTCCGGTCGGTCGCGCACCTGGACTGCTGGAAGTTCCGCCAGAGCACCCCGTATCACCTCTGGGTCAAGCGGCTTGCGGAGTTCCACATGGACGGCGGCCGCATGGCCAAAAAAGACCGGGACCCGGACCGCCGTCGGATTGACCTCAAGATCCGGACGGTCCAGGATTTTTCGCAGTTCCTGGACGATTTTCATCTCTTCACGGGTATATCCAGAGCTTTCAAAGTCGTCGATCTGGGGGATCACGTTGAAAGCGATCGGAACCGTCCC
>JAJYFY010000075.1 GCA_021785265.1 Pseudomonadota bacterium | reverse complement strand
GCGCAACCGCCCATTCAATCGAGTTCAAGCGCGTCACGATGCGCTACCGAGCAGATCTGGAGGCCCTTTCCGACCTTTCCCTAGAGATCCGGGAACGCGAACTGGTCTTTGTGACCGGACCTTCAGGGGCTGGCAAAAGCACGCTCTTACGTCTCCTAGCCGCCCTGGAACAGCCGACCCGGGGGCAACTTTGGGTCTGGGGAAGAAACGTTGGAACCCTCGCGCCAAGGCGCATCCCCGCCTACCGCCGGGGTATCGGACTCGTGTTCCAGGACCACCGTTTACTGCTCGATCGGACGGTTTTTGACAACGTGGCGCTCCCGCTCGTCATCACTGGTGCCCCGCGTCGTGAGGTCAACCAGCGCGTCCGGGGTGCCCTCCAGACCGTCGGACTTCTGTCACGGGAACAGGAACGACCTGCGATCCTTTCCGGCGGGGAACAACAACGGGTGGGGATTGCACGTGCCATCGTGGCGCGCCCTCCTCTGCTGATTGCCGATGAACCGACCGGTAATCTGGATCCCCTGCTCGCAATCGAAATCATGAGGTTGTTTCAGCGACTGAACGAAACCGGTACGACGGTCATCATTGCCTCCCACGCCCTGGGTCTGATTGAGAAGATGCCCCATCGGATCCTGACCCTCCGCCAAGGCATCCTGGTCGGGGACACCGGCCCCTCCCTGTGATAACTTACTTGAAAGCGGTTTTGGTTCACCATGCCCAGGCATTCGTTTCCAGTTTAGGGCTCCTCTGGCGACGGAGACTCGGGGCCATGGCCACCCTCACGGTTATCGCCATCGCCCTGGAACTCCCCGCCGGGCTCGAAATGATCGGACACAATGCCGCTCATCTGGAGGGACCCCTGGGATTGACCCCCCATCTCACGGTTTTTCTGAAACCCACGGCAACTGGCCTCGAGGCCCGCCAGTTGGCACGGCGATGGAGCCAGCTTTACTCCCTCCAAATTCAGCGAATCCTCAACCGAAAATCTGCACTTTCGGAATTCCGTCGATGGTCTGGACTCAAGGGATCTCTTTCGTTTCTCGGACAACATCCGCTCCCTGCAATCCTGATTTTCACACGCTCGGATCGGGGATCCTTGAATCTTCACCAGCTGAGCCAAGCGCTCTCCCAGCAACCGGAAGTCTCAGTGGTCCGCACGGATCAAGCATGGCTCGTCCGTTTGCACAGCATTCTCCAGTTCCTGAACCGACTCGATCAGGTCTTATACGTGCTTTTTGCAATGACTGCTGTTCTCATTATCGGCAATACGATCCGCCTGGACATCGGGAACGCCCAGAACGAGATTGAAACTCTGAGGTTGCTGGGGGCACCCCCCTCCTTCATCCGCCGTCCTTTCCTCTACCGGGGTGGCTGGTATGGGCTGCTCGGTGGGCTCTATGCCTACCTCATCCTTCTCATCGAATTCGCTGTTCTGGTCGCCCCCCTCACCCGGCTGGGCCGGTATTACAGTCACTCATTCTCTCCCGCCTGGCCCTCAATCCACCTGGGTCTGGTCCTCCTGTCCGTCGGAGCCGCTCTCGGATGGATCGGAGCCATCCTGGCCGTGCAGATCGAGCTGACCAAAAGGGCTTCTCACTGAACCGAGACCCTCCAGATGAGAGGTCTCTTCCCGGGCATACCCGAGGCGAATCAGCGCATCCCAGGTACCTGCGTGCTGACTGCCTCCCGGCTGCTTCTCCAGAGATCGCCTGAGCCGTCTCAAGGATCGACTGAAAAAGTAAGAAGTGCCGGGGAAATGTCTGCGAGCCCGATCGAAATCGAGCAGATAAACCCCTCCCCCCGGGACCAGCCAGATATTTCCGGCATTGAGATCAGCGTGTTGGATCCCCAAGTTGTGGAACCGGCGGATCGTCTGCCCAATACGGGCCCAGTCGATGGGCTGGCCCGATCGAATGGCTTCTACGAGGCTCACTCCTTCAAGGCGACGGGTCACGAGGTCGGCGCGGTAACCCCAAAGTCCTGTACGGTCAACAATGGCAAGAACCGGGAGAGGGACAGGCAACCCCTCCTGGTTCATCTCCGCGAGGAGGGCCAGCTCGCGCCACGGCCTGGACCGTGCCAAACCCAGCCAGAAATAGCGATCGCGGATCCATCGCGCTGGCCAACCCCCACGGTAGTAGTGGCGATACGCATACTCCCGTCCCTCATGCCCGAAATAGATCGCCACCCCCCGCTGGCGGGTCGGGGACCCGGACTTGCCGGTTGGGGCTTTTCTCCATAGACTCAGGAGGCTTTCGGGCGTATCCCGTCCGTAAAGTACATACCGGAACCCGGTCTGTCGGCAACCCCATCGAGCCCACTCCATGTCCGCGAACCGAACCCCCATACTCGAACCTCAATCGGTCGCTATTTTACGCCTCTCTGCCATCGGGGACGTCTGCCACATGGTTCCAGTCATCCGGACACTCCAGCGCGCACGACCCGAATACCGGATTACCTGGATCATCGGACAGCGAGAAGCCGAGCTTGTGGACGATCTCCCCGGAATCGAATTCATTCGTTTTAACAAACAAGGTGGACTGGGGAGTTACCACACTTTGGCCCGTGCTCTTGGAGGTCGACGTTTTGACACCCTCCTCCACATGCAGAACTCCTGGCGAGCAAATAGTATAAGCTTGGCGCTTCGAGCCGTGACGCGCATTGGTTTTTCCAGGGGAGACACCCACGACGCCCAGTGGCTTTTCACCAACCGGAAGATCCCACCCTTGGGCCACGTTCACGTCATGGAATCGTTTTTTGCTTTCCTGAAGGCAATGGGCATTGACGAAACCTGCCTGGAATGGAACCTGCCCATCCCTCCTAACGCACAGGAAAAAGCCCGTCGCTGGATCCCCGACGGGGTGCCGGCACTGGTGATCAGCCCATGTGCTGCACCCCGCTTCCGCAATTTTCGTGACTGGCCAGCCACCCATTACGCAGCCGTGTGTCGTTATGCGGCCGAACGCCATGGTTTGCGGATCGTCATCACGGGTGGAGCCAGTCCACGAGAGTCCTACTACAGCCGCATGATCCGTCAAAGCACACCCCACGCTATCGATCTCACCGGGAAGACCGGCCTCAAGGACCTTCTGGCATTACTGGCCCGTGCTCAGGCCCTGCTCTGTCCTGACTCAGGCCCCGCTCATATGGGAACTGCCGTGGGTATCCCCGTCATCGGCCTGTTTGCCTCGACCAACCCAGACCGAGCCCGGCCCTATTGGAGCGAGTCGTGGTGCATCAACCGCTACCCCGATGCCCTCGAACATTTTCTCCGACGGCACGTTGACGAGGTTCCCTGGGGAACCCGAGTCCGGCACCCTGGGGCCATGGAGCTCGTGACGGTCCAGGATGTGACTGAGAAACTGGATCAGCTCATGACCGGATCCACCCATTTTGCCAGCACACAAATGAATGGAACTCTGGGTGGAACGCCTCCATCGATCCCGGATCACCCGTGTTAAAATGCGCAAGCTCCCATCCCCGTTCGGGGGCCCCAACCCTAACGCGATGAAGGTGCAAACTGACGGCCGGGTGCAGATCACTCCAGATGAACACAGGCAAATTCCCATCCAATTCTGAGCGCGTCTATCACGTGCGGCGGGCCGATCTTCCGGTCAGCTGCCCACGTGAAGACATGGTTCTCTGGTGCTCTCACCCACGCGTTTTCCTTCCACTCGATACAGAACCGGAGGTGATCTGTCCCTACTGCAGCGCCCGCTACATCGTTGACGATTTCGAGCCTTCACCGCAGTCAGCCGCATGATTGTCATCACGGGAGGCATGGGCTTCATCGGCAGTAACTTGGTTCTCGCGCTCAACCAAGGTGGACACCAGGATCTCTGGGTCGTCGATGACCTCACCGACGGAGTTAAATTCAAAAACCTGCAGACCGCGGAAGTCCAGGACTACTCGCATTACGAAGATTTCCCGGAACAGCTTGAAGCAAGCGCGGCCTGCCCCGAAGCCATCTTTCATCTGGGGGCCTGCTCCGACACCATGGAATGGAACGGTCAGTTGATGATGCGGCAGAATTTCGAGTACTCGAAACGCCTCCTGTCATACTGTCTGGTGAAAAAAGTCCCTTTCATCTACGCTTCGTCTGCTTCGGTCTATGGACTTAACTCATCCAGCCAGGAAATCCGAAAAAACGAATCCCCCCTGAACCTCTACGCCTATTCCAAGATCCTGTTCGATCAGGTGGTTCGCCGCGTCCTGCCCGATGCACACTCTCCAATCATCGGCCTTCGCTATTTCAATGTCTATGGCCCCCGCGAGCAGCATAAAGGGAAAATGGCCAGTGTTGTACTGCACTTCAATGAGCAGCTTTTGGCGTCCGGAAAAATCAGGCTTTTTGAGGGTAGTGAAACGTTCCGGCGTGATTTCATCCATGTCGACGATGCCGTCAAGATTAATCTCTGGTTCCTCGAACATCCGGAGAAAAGCGGGATCTACAATGTAGGAACCGGACAAAGCCGGAGTTTTACGGACTTGGCACAAGTGGTGCTGGATTTTCATGGCCGCGGCACGATGGAGTTCGTTCGGTTTCCACCCGAACTGGCTGGGCACTACCAGGCTTTCACGCAAGCGGACCTGACCCAGCTTCGTTCTGCCGGATATGCGGATCCCTTTACGGATCTTATTGCCGGCGTCCGGCATTACTTGGCTTGGCTCAACCACTGAGCCAGAAACCGACCGTACTCCTGATCGGTCCCAGCTGGATCGGTGATCTTGTCCAGTGCCAAGCCCTGATCCAGTTGCTCAAGCAGCGCTCTGGGGAGCCTGACGTTGACCTCGTGATCCCATCCTGGGCTTTTCCTCTGGCTGAACGACTACCCGGTTTAAGAAACACGTATGAACTCGGTGTACCGCACGGACAACTGGGCCTCAAGAAACGCTGGGAACTGGCACGTCAGCTCCGGGAGAACCAATACGATGAAGCCATTGTCATCCCACGATCGTGGAAATCCGCTCTCATCCCCTACGCGGCTAGAATCCCCAAGAGAACTGGATACTCGGGCGAACACCGTTATCGTCTGCTCAACGAGCGTCGACCTGACCCGACCCGCCATCAGATTCCTTACCGTAAGCAAATCCTGTCCCTGGCTTTGCCGCGTTCAGTGCCACTTCCGGACCCTCTACCAAGGCCGGTACTTCATGTCGACCGAGGAAATCAGGCTCGCCTGCTCGAGCGCCTGGATCCAACCGGCATACGGCCGCGTGTGGCCCTGATTCCGGGAGCGGAATACGGTCCGGCCAAACGGTGGCCCCTTGAGCACTTCGCGAGCCTTGCCCGAAAATTGTTAGAAGAAGGAAAATCCGTATGGATTATGGGCTCTGCCCGAGACCAACCCCTCGGTGGAGCGATTGCCGGACTCGCGCCCGGGTCCCGAGATTTCTGTGGACAAACCACGCTCCCCGATGTGGTTGACCTGCTCTCCTCCACCGACCTTGCCGTAACCAACGATTCCGGACTCATGCATGTGGCCGCAGCCGTTGATATCCCACTGGTTTGCCTCTATGGATCCTCTTCTCCCCGCTACACCCCACCCGACTGTTCCCATGCCCGGCTGCTCAGCCTCGGACTCGAGTGCAGCCCCTGTTTCGCCCGTGAATGCCCCCTGGGACATCTGCGCTGCCTGCGCGATCTTTCAGTGGATCGGGTTCTGACCGAACTGAGGGAGCTCCTCCAGATGAGTGCTACCCTCGACCCTAACCCGTGCTAGTCTAAGGTATCTTGGATACTTTTCACCCCATGTCATCCCGTCGGCAGTTTCTCTGGGGTCTCGGGCTCGCGATAGGGACTATTGTCCTGCTCCTGCACTACCTCGGCAATATCCTGGCACCTTTTGCGCTGGCCATGCTTTTAGCATTTCTGGCCAACCCGACGGTCGACTGGATGTGCCGACACCATTTCCCCCGTACCCTGGCCACGATCCTGAGCTTCCTCGTCATCTTCTTGATCGGGACTGGCCTTGTTCTGCTCGTCATCCCGATCATCGAACAAGAGGGGGTCGAACTGGCGCGTGCGCTGGCGAACTATCTTCCTCTTTGGAACACGACCGCCATACCCTGGATCCGGAGCCACTTGGGTCTTGACGTCTCCTCCTTTTCCCATCTCATTCTGAGCCTCAAGCTCCACCTGCATTCGCTCCCGGGCTTGACTGGACCCATTTTCGACTGGATTAGCCGATCCGGGGTATTCCTCGTCGGCCTGATGTTTGATCTGTTTCTGGTCCCCATCCTCACGTTTTACCTGCTGCGCGACTGGAACCGGCTCCTTTTGAAAGCTCCGAAACTCGCCCCTCCCGCATACCGTCAGCAGTTGATTGAAACCGCCCGTGAAGTGAATCATGTCTTGAGCGCTTTCTTTCGGGGTCAGATTCTCGTCATGGTCGCCTTGGCGGTCAGTTACACGTTGGGTCTCACTCTCGTGGGACTGCATGTAGCTCTCCTTGTCGGCTGTTTTGCCGGGTTGATGAGTTTTGTTCCCTATCTCGGCTTTTTCAGTGGGCTATTGGTGGCATGTATAGCCATGGTGATCCAGGGTGGCGGCGGGATCGGTCTTCTTGCCGTTCTGGCGGTTTTTGCCATCGGGGAAGGCCTCGAAAGTTTTGTCTACATTCCCTGGCTTATCGGCGGCCGGACACACCTGCATCCTGTAACCGTGATCTTCGCCATTCTCGCCGGAGGTACACTGTTCGGTTTCGTCGGCGTACTTCTCGCCGTTCCGGTGGCGGCAGTCGGACAGGTTGTCTTACGTTTAGTCCTGGCACAGGTTTACACGGATCCGCTCTCCGAAACCCCGCTTCTCCCTCCATCGCGCTCCAAGTAAACGGACATATTTCTGCCGGGATCACGTCTACTAGCGAGCCAGAGCTCGGGGTTTCCCAGCAGAGACTGGATCCGGATCTTACCGTAGACGATCACTCGTTCCGGAGCTTTCAGAGCAATACTTGCCGGACGGACCGCGGTTCTTGCCTTCAGCCCGAATGGGTTGGAAAGTAGTGAATTCCAATTCAGCCGCTTGATGGCGTTTTACCTAAACTGGGGACACACTATATCAAGTATTGCTATTCTGCTGACTGGGAAGACCGGCCCGCCCTCCGAACACATATGGGCAGGACTTGAGACCCGATTGGGGGCAGTCGCAGGATTTGATCTGCCCCTCGAATAAATTGGACACGCATTTGGTCGTCGACTAAGAGCGACGGGAGGTGTCCATGAGCGGGAAATCTTCGAGGAAACGTTGGTCGGTAAAGCGCAAGCAGGAGGTGGTGCTGCG
>JAJYFY010000074.1 GCA_021785265.1 Pseudomonadota bacterium | reverse complement strand
CAAAGGCCTCGAAGAGCAGGAGCTGGCCGCGCTGGATGCGTCCGTCCCGGACCGCCACGTCGAGCGCCATCGGAATTGAGGCCGTCGAGGTATTGCCGTGTTCCGCAATCGTGAGCACAACCCGCTCCAGGGGGAGCCCAAGCTTGCGGGCGATGGCCTGGATGATACGCAGGTTGGCCTGGTGGGGCACAAACCAGGAGAGGTCTTCACAGCTGACCTGGGCCTTCTCCAGGGTCTCGACGGCCAACTGGGACAGCGTGTTGACGGCCACCCGGAAGACCTCGTTGCCTTTCATCCGGATCGAATCCCGCGATTCACGCAACCGGTCGAATCCCTGCGAGATCCCCGAGGGATAAGAGAGAAGATCCTTGTAGATCCCGTCGGCATGGATGTGGGTCGCGAGGATGCCCGGTTCGGTGGCCGCTTCAAGGATGACGGCCCCCGCGCCGTCCCCGAACAGGATACAGGTCGACCGATCCGTGTAATCCGTGATCCGAGAAAGGGTCTCGCCCCCCACGACGAGTGCCCGATGAACCTGGCCGGTCTGGATCAGGCTGTTGGCCATGGCCAGGGCATAGATGAACCCGGCGCAGGCGGCTTCGAGACTGGTACAGGGATAGCCGTGGCCCCCGAGCCGTTCCTGGAGCAGGACCCCCATGTTGGGAAAAACCAGGTTCGGTGTGGTCGTGGCGACCAGGATGAGGTCGAGGTCAGAGGCCCCGAGACCCGCGGCCGAAAGCGCCGACCGGGCCGCTTTCTCGCACAAATCGAGGTTGGTCTCTCCGGGAGAGACGACGTGGCGGCGCTCGATCCCGGTCCGGTCCCGGATCCACTCGTCCGTGGTGGTCACCATCCGTTCGAAGTCCTGGTTCGTGAGCACCCGTTCGGGAACATAGTGGCCGGTGGAGAGGATATGGGTATGCATAGGGGATTACCGGGCTGGCTCCTCGACGGTGGGCAGGACGGTTTTCTGGAGGCGGAGGATTTTCGTGAGGAGTTCGTTTTGAACTTCTGATGTGGCCCGTCGGATGGCATGGCGGAAGGCCACGACATCGGCATTGCCATGGCTCTTGACCACGATGCCATTGACCCCGAGGAAACTTGCCCCGTTGTAGACGCGGGGGTCGAGTCGCTGCCTGAGGGAGCGGATGATGGGCCACGAGATCAGTCCCATGAGCCGGGAGGCCAAGGTCCGTGAAAACTCCTCGCGGACGAAATCATTGATGAGATGGGCGGTGCCTTCCATGGTCTTGAGCGCCACGTTGCCGGCGAAGCCATCCGAGACGATGACGTCCACCCGTCCCCGGTTGATGTCGTTGCCCTCGATGAAGCCCCGATAGTTGAGGGCGCTCTGGCTGAGTCGCTCGTGGGCCTCTCGGATGGTTCCATGCCCCTTGATTTCCTCGGTGCCGATGTTGAGGAGGGCGAGGGTGGGCTGTGAAATCCCGTAGACCGCCTGGGCCAGGGCTGAACCCATGACGGCAAAATCCAAAAGCTGACTCGCCGTGCAGACGGCGTTGGCACCGAGATCCAGCATGAGGGTGTGCCCGTTTCTCGTGGGAATCGGTGCACAGATCGCCGGACGGTCCATGCCGGGCAGCATCTTGAGCACCGTCTTGGCAATCACCATGAGCGCTCCGGTATTGCCGGCGCTGACACAGGCCTGGGCGGTACCCGTCTGGACCAGGTCGATCGCGATCCGCATCGAGGAGTGTTTTTTCTGGCGGAGTGCCGTGATCGGATTGTCATCCATGGCAATCACCTCGGTGGCGGCATGGATGCGCAGACTGGCCGGGGGGGCTCCGCCCGTCCGCTCGCCGACCAGTTGCCGAAGGAGCTCTTCGGCGCCGACCAGGATGAGTTCGAGACCGGGTTCCCGATCCAGCTCGGCCAAGGCTGCCTCGACGACGACCGAGGGTCCCCCGTCCCCCCCCATGGCGTCCAGTGCCAGAACCGAGGAGTGATCCAAGCCGGTCAGCTCCAGAACGTCGGAGGGAGGCTCAACTTTCCGGTTCGGACGTTTTGGGGGCCTTGGGGGTGAACAGGCGACGTCCCCGGTAGAAGCCCTCGGCGCTGACGTGGTGACGGCGGTGACGGTCGCCGGTCGTGGAATCCGTGGCGAGCGTCACGGGCGTCAGGGCATCGTGGGAGCGGCGCATGTCTCGCCGGGAACGGGTTTTACGGTCTTTCTGCACGGCCATGGAAAAACTCCTGACGGGTGGGCCCCGGGCCCGATCGGATCCGGATTGCGGGGGAACCCCTTTATTCTAAACGTTTCGGCATCTCCCGGTGGGATCCGGTTGTGTCGGGGATTGCGGCCATGACGCGGAACCTCTAGGATGGGGGCCCCGGAAGGAGGCGCTATGAGTCGTGACCCGTCCAGTCTCCGGCCCGTGTCGGCCAAACCCGAGGTCATCCTCGCTTCGAGTTCCGTGAACCGAAGGGAATTATTGGGACGCCTGATCGACGGATTCCGGGTGTGTGAACCGGTTGGGGGCGAGCCCCTGCTTTTCGGAGAGACCGGTCGCGAGCGGGCCCTCCGTCTGTCGTTTTTTAAGGCCGAATCGGTCAAGGCGGCCTATCCCTCGCACCTCATCATCGGGTCTGACCAGGTGGCGGAGTGCGAAGGCCGACTGCTGCATAAACCCGGGACTTCAGAACAGGCACGGGCCGATCTCGCGTGGTCGTCTGGGCGAAGCATCCACTTCTGGACCGGGCTCGTGCTTCTGGATACCCGAACCGGGTCGGAATCCACGATGGTCGATCATACCCGGGTCTGGATGCGCACCCTTTCGGCCGAGGAGATCGATCGCTATCTCGAAGCCGACCAGCCGTGGAGTTGTGCAGCGAGTTTCCGGGCGGAATCCCGCGGTCCTGCGTTATGGCGGGGTCTCCTGACGCGGGATCCCACTGCCTTGGTCGGGCTCCCCCTGATCCGCTTGGCCCACTTCCTGAGGCAGGCCGGCTACCCCGTTCCCTGAGAATCCGGCTGGGCATCGAGCCGGCCCAGGACAGCCTCGCATTCATCTGAGAGGGGAGCCTGGATGAAGAGCGACTCGTGCGTCCGCGGGTGGACCAGACGCACCGAACGGGCATGGAGAAAAAGCCCGTTAAAACCGTAAACGGTTTTCAGACGGCGGTTGAACGAACGGTCACCGTAGCGCGGATCGCCGGCAACCGGATGACCCAGAGAGGCGGCATGGATGCGGATCTGATGGGTGCGGCCGGTTTCGATCGCGATCTCGGCAAGGGCACATTCCTGCCAGAGTCGGACGATCCGGAAGTGGCTCCGGGCCTCCTTGCCGTCCTCCATCTCCTGAGTGGGGGCGTGTCTCGCGAGCGCCTGGTCCACGCTTCGGGTTTTCCAGGTGGGAGCCCCCGCAAGCAGGCCCAGATAGCTCTTCGTGATGTCCCGGTTGCGGAGCGCCCGGTGGAGTTCGAGGAGCATGGCCCGGCTCCGGGCCAGGATAAGGCAGCCGCTCGTGCCCCGGTCCAGGCGATGGGCGAGTTCGAGGAACTGCCCTTCCGGGTGACTGTCACGAAGCCGCTCGATCAGCCCGCTTGAAATTCCGCTTCCGCCATGGACGGCCAAGCCGGCCGGTTTGTTCACGATGAGAAGATCCGGATCCTCGTAAAGCGGCTCGAGCAAGAAATCAGGGGGGGCATGGGCGCTTTTTCGCGGTACGCGGAGGTCCGAGGTCGTCTGGGGTGGGATCCGGATCTCATCCCCGCTCTGCACCCGATAGCTCGGTCGGCAACGGCCGCCGCCGACCCGGACCTGTCCCGTCCGGATCAGCCGGTAGACGTGACTTTTGGGGACTGACTTGAGTTCACGGAAGAGCCAGTTGTCGAGACGCTGGCCGGCCTGCCCGTCCGAGACGGTAAGACGCTTCGGAAAACGGGATTCCGGATCCCTTGGGGGGCGGGAATTCATCGGATTATTATAGTGTTAAAAATGATATTGAGTTTTGATGGCGTTTTGACGATAATAGACGCGTAGCAAAAGGTAAGACCCGCCCAGGCGGGTGCCTCTTGTTAGGTTCGCTGTGACACGCAACCCCCAGGGGTGGCGTCCGTTTTCCGGTCCCGGAACCCCGAAGGGGGGGTCCGGAACCACAAACCCATGGCGCTCCCATGTTCTGCATGGTGATGTAGCGCTGACTAGGCAGATTTTGATCGGCCACTTTTGTGGCGCTCTTTCCGGCGATACGAGGCCGGACCTTGCCTGTCAGAACAGCATGATCTCCAGTGCAGCGCGTCAGAGCCGCATTGAGAGTATCTATACGATGAAACGCATGTTAATCAATGCCACCCAGCCGGAAGAGCTCAGGGTGGCGATCGTCGACGGCCAAAAGCTCGTCGATCTCGATATCGAAATCCCCTCCCGCGAACAAAAAAAAGCCAACATCTACAAAGCCAAAATCAACCGTGTCGAGCCGAGCCTCGATGCCGTCTTTGTGGACTACGGCGGTGAACGGAATGGCTTTCTGCCGACCAAAGAAATCCATCCCCATTATTTCCAGCCCGGTGAAAGCCTCCGCGAACGGCTTCCGGATGGACTCGAACTCATTGTCCAGGTGGAGAAGGAGGAACGTGGCAACAAGGGAGCCGCGCTTACGACCTATCTCAGCCTGGCCGGCCGCTTCATGGTCCTCATGCCGGACAACCCGAAGGCAGCCGGTGTCTCCCGCAAGATCGACGGGGAGGAACGCCAGGAAGCCCGGCAGATCCTGTCGGAGATCCGGGTCCCGGACCAGATGGGCGTGATCCTGAGGACCGCGGCCCTGGGCCGGAGCGCGGAGGAGGTCCAGTGGGATCTCGATTACCTGGTTCAGCTCTGGGGAGCCATCCAAAAGGCAGCCGAGGTCCGGAAGGCGCCCTTTTTGATCTACCAGGAGGACAATATCGTGGTCCGCGGTCTCCGTGACCACCTCAAGACCGATATCGGCGAGATCCTGATCGACGATCCCCGCATGTTCGAGGGGGCTCGGGCCTTTGCCGAGCAGGTTATGCCCCAGTACCTCGAGCGCCTGCATCTCTATCAGGATCCGACTCCGCTTTTTACGCGATTCCAGATCGAGAGCCAGATTGCCCAGGCCTTCGAACGGGAGGTCCAGTTGCCTTCGGGGGGACGCCTGGTCTTCGACCGGACCGAGGCCTTGATCTCGATCGATGTCAACTCGGCCCGTTCCACACGCGGCGGGGATATCGAGGAGACGGCACTCACCACCGATCTCGAGGCTGCCGACGAGATTGCCCGCCAGTTGCGGATCCGTGATCTGGGTGGCCTGATCGTGATCGATTTCATCGACATGGAACAGGAACGGCACCGCCGGGATGTGGAAAACCGTCTGCGGGACGCCTTGGCGATCGACCGGGCCCGGGTCCAGATCGGAAAAATTTCCCGCTTTGGACTCCTCGAGATGTCGCGCCAAAGACTGCGGGCCTCCCTCGAGGAGGCGACCCAGATCAGTTGTCCCCGTTGCAAGGGCAGCGGAAAGATCCGGACCGTCGAATCGCTTTCCCTCCTGGTCCTGCGTCTCGTCGAGGAGGAGGCGATGAAGGAGGGGACCCAACGAGTCCTCGCCCAGGTTCCGGTCAGCGTGGCAACCTATCTCCTCAATGAAAAACGGGCCGCACTCACGGCCATCGAACAGCGCTCGCGAAGCAGCGTGGTCCTGATTCCCTCGAGCCGTCTCGAAACCCCGGATTTCCGGATCGAACGGCGACGGGTGGGAGAGACCCCCGGGGCAGGTAGCCTGGCCGAAGCCGATTCGCTGGAGGCGGGCCTCGCTCCCGACCCGGAAGAGAATCTGGTCCAGCAGGTGACCCAGACGGCTCCGGCCAAGATCAGCGAACCGGCGGTCAAGCCGCTCAAGCGGGTTGCCATGACCACCGGGGCAAGCCGGTCTCCCCAAAAGGCCCAGGCGGGGTTCTTCACACGCTTGTGGTCCAAGCTCTTCGCGCCGGCTCCGGCGGCCATCAAGCCGACCCCGCCCCCGGCACGTCGCAATCCGATGCCCCAGCCCGTCACGGCGGGCCGTGGTGCGGGTAACCGCCCACGCCGGATCCCCGCCGCAGGAGGTGGCTCTCGCCCAGCCCGCCTACCCAACCGTCCCGATGCGCGTAACTCGGGTCGGAATGAAAGACGGCCAGGAGGAGGCGCTCCCGTGTCAGGCGGTGCTCCAGTGCCTGCCCGGCCGCCCGTGGAGGGAGAGGGGACCCCGTTCGAAGCCGCTGGAAAGGCCGATGGGACCCATCACAGCAGTCGGCGAGGACATCGGGGTGGACGTTACCGGAGACGCGATTCGCGCTTTGGAAACGAGAACCGCGCAACTGCTCCTTCCCCCTCCGATTTACGCCCAGGGCCGGAAAATGCCCGTGGCATGAACCCGGAAGAGGTCCTGCGGCAGCCTGAACCCCGCCCACCCGAGATGCAGCCCGCCCGTAGGGAGGAAGTTCAGCACGAATCAACTCCGGCTTCGGTAGCGCCCATCCAGCCGCCCCGGCCGACCTTCCGGGCGCCCCCTCCGCGGCGGGATCCGGAACTGGTGCAGGTCGAGACCCGTGCATCTGCACCGTCGGAATCGCGTCCGGTCGATCCCAGGCCACGCGAGCCGGTCCCTCTTCGCGAGCTCTTCGAGTCCAATCGGGTGCCACCCCCCCCAGTTCACCCCGTCGATGCTCCAGAGAGAGCCCCAGTCGAAAAGGCAGTGAAGGCCTCCGAAGAGACCTCCTGATCCCAGGCGGATCCTCATGGGTCTCGTCTACGAGCCGGTCCTGGCCGCTGTGCCGGAACCGGCTCGGGAAGTCGACCTGCCCCAAGCCACCGACAGTGCAATGCATCGGCTGGAGCGGCCTCGGGAGGTGTCGTTCTCTTCCACACCATGCAGGCGCGACGCCGCTCGTCGCGAAACCTAAAGGACCTCCACGTCGGGCAGAGACGCCATGCGCCGGTCGAAGGTGAGCGTGTGCCGACACCCCTGATGCTGCGCCTTGGCGACAATCAGACAGTCGGGGAAGCCGATGCTGCCCTTGGTAAAATGGGCCAATGCATCCCGCACCGCAGCAGGCGATTCGAGTTTGACTGTACTATTGTCCAGCACGGCGTGAATAACGGCGGCAATATCTTGTTGGGACAGTCGATAGCTGCGCTCGAGGGTCCAGCATAATTCGACCAACACGATATCGGATCACTGCTGTCCAAAATAACCCCGACCGCGTATCCGGTACCCCAGTTTCTCCGCGGTTTTAGATAGGGCGGGTCCCGTTTTCAGGTTCCTGCCCCCCCG
>JAJYFY010000018.1 GCA_021785265.1 Pseudomonadota bacterium | reverse complement strand
CCGCACCAATATCGGTCAAGACCCAAGTCAGCCCAACCTGCTGGACTTCCTGCCACTCAACCGTTACACGATTCTGCCGAATACGGCCGGTTGCCGGACGGCCGAGGAGGCGGTCCGGGTGGCCCGCCAGGCCCGTGCCCTGCTCGAGGGAGCCCCGCTCGTCAAGCTGGAAGTGATGGGTGATGACCCGTCGCTCTATCCGGACGGGCTCGAGACCCTGCGGGCGACCGAACAGCTGGCCAGGGAGGGATTCTGGGTCATGGTCTATACCACGGACGATCCGGTTCTGGCCCATCGACTGGCCGAAGCAGGCGCCCGCGCGGTCATGCCGCTTGCGGCCCCGATCGGATCCGGACTGGGTATCCTGAACCCCCACAACATCCGGTTGATCGTGGAACGCTCCCGGGTGCCTGTTCTGGTCGATGCCGGAGTGGGAACGGCCTCGGACGCTGCCCTCGCGATGGAACTCGGATGTGAAGCGATCCTCATGAACACGGCGATCGCCTCCGCGCGTGATCCCGTGCTCATGGCCCGAGCCATGCGTGATGCCGTGATCGCCGGCCGGCGGGCCTACCGCGCCGGACGGATGGCACCGAGGGACCATGCTTCGGCTTCCTCTCCCCGACGCGACACGGCGGCCTGAGACCGGATCCGCGCGCAGGCCGATCCGGAGTTATGTCCGGCGCGAGGGTCGCCTGACCCCTGCCCAGCGCCAAGCCCTGACCCTGTGCTGGTCCCGCTACGGTCTCGATGTGCACGCGCCGTTCGATGCGCAAACCGTTTTCGGCCGTCGGGCACCCCTGACGCTCGAAATCGGTTGTGGGGACGGGGTGAACCTCGAAACCCTGGCCCGCCGTTTCCCCGAAGAGGATTTTATCGGGGTGGATGTCTATCGGCCTGGCCTGGGCGCTCTGCTCAGGCGTCTTGTGCCAAGCCCGCTCACGAATCTCCGACTGTATGCGGCCGATATCATGGACGTCCTGGAGGCGGCCCTGCCGGAGACCTGCCTGGACCGGGTGCTGATCTTCTTTTCGGATCCCTGGCCTAAACGGCGCCATCACAAAAGGCGTCTCGTGGCCCCGCCCCTCCTGGACCATCTGGCCCGCGTGCTGCGGAACGGGGGCCGGATCTACCTCGCCACCGACGATGCCGGTTATGGGGCGGCCATGACCGCCTCTTTTGCCGCTGATTCCCGGTTCGGTCAACTGGTGGTGCGCCGGAATGATCCGGTCGCTCTCCGGGTGCCGACCCGCTTCGAGCGGCGTGCCCAGCGGCGGGGAGTGGATGTCCACGATCTCCAGGTGACCCGCATCCGGTCACCGGTTCAGGGATAGGCGTGGACGAGGGGTAGATGGTGCCAGTCGGTGGTATAGGCGGGCGAGCGGAAATCCCGTTTGGGATTCCAGGAGAGGGGATGGGTGAGGCCGCTCGCTCCATAGCCCAGGCCGTGCGGGCCGAAGCGCCGATGGCTCTCGTCAATGAGCCGGGATAGACGGTCGGCGCGGTCGGTGGCATCCGGACGGTCGAACAGATTGCCGCACCCGGCCCCGTCCGGGACGAGATCACCCAGATAGACACCGGATTTGGTGTATGGAAGCCCGGGTTCGTGGAGAGATGCCAGTAGGGCCAGCGCGGTGGCGATCAGGGACCTCGAGTCGGAAGTCGGACGGGGAAGCCCCTGGAGACGCCATCGCCTGAGGGTGTGGGACAGGCCCCGTGGCCGGCTTTCCAGCCAGATGCCGATTGTGAGGGCGGATGCCCCTGTGCTGCGGAGCTTGTTCGCGGCGTGGCTCATGTAGACGCACAGGCTGTCGGCCAGGATGGTGGGATCCGTCACCGGGCTTCCGAAAGAGCGGCTCGAGAGAATGCTTTGGCGTGCCGGTGGGGAGGGGTGGCGGCTGCTGAAAATAGGCGTGCCGCGCAGTTCGTGGACGGTTTGCGCCAGCGGCCGATCGAAGCGATCGGCGATCTGGCCGGGATTGCAGCGGGCGAGATCCGCCGCGTTCAGGATGCCGTCTTGGCCCAGGTGACGGGCGCGGTTCGGACCGATTCCCCAGAGTGCGGAGACGGGTGTCCGACGGAGGATCTCGTCCTGTTCGTCCGGTGTCAGCTCAGGCCAGGCCAGTACCGCCCCGGGACGGGTTTTGGCCCAGTGGGTGGCCAGCTTGGCCAGTGTCCGGGTTCCGGCCAAGCCGATCTTGACGGGCAGACCGGTCCACCGTTCGAGGTCGGCGCGAATGGCCCCTCCGGTACCCGCCGCGGTGCAGCCGGCCGGAAACGGGTGCCAGCTGAGGAAACATTCATCGATCGAGTAGATCTCCTGCACGTCGGCAAAACCCGCAGCCAGGCGCATGATCCGCCGGCTCATGTCACCGTAAAGCTCGTAGTTGCTGCTCAGCACGACGGTTCCCGAGCGGCGGGCCAGCGCGCGCCAGCGGAACCAGGGGGCGCCCATGGGAAAGCCCAGTGCCTTGGCCTCATCCGAACGGGCCACGATGCATCCGTCGTTATTGGAAAGAACCACCACCGGCTGGTGGGCGAGTGACGGATTGAACAGGCGCTCGCAGGACACGTAAAAGTTGTTGACGTCGATCAGGGCGATCAGGGGAAAGCTAGAGACGGTGGAGGACACGGATCGCCACTCCCCAGAAGTGCCAGTCTTCGCCTTCACGCCAGACGACCGGTGGATAGTCCGGGTTTTCGGAAACCAGAGTGACCTGACCGCCGGAAAGCTGGAGACGCTTGATCGACAGCTCTCCGTTACGGGCGACGACCACCACGGCCCCATCGCGCGGTTCGATCGCCCGGTCGACCAAGACCTCATCCCCGTCATGGATGCCTGCGCCGATCATCGACCAGCCGGTGACCCGGACGATGAAGGTCTGGGCCTCATGTCCGGCCACGATGAGGTGTTCGTTGAGGTCGATGCCCGCCTCGAAGAAATCATCGGCCGGGGAGGGGAAACCCGCCGGCACCCGAACCGCCGGACGGAGGAGGGAGCGCTGTACGCCAGTGGATTTCAGGGGAGCTGCGGCCTGGGGAAGCCCGCCTGTCCGATCAGCGTGGGCAGCAAGCCAGGCCGCCATGAGGGGTTCGAGACTCTGCGGAATACGCCACGGACGGGTGGGTTCGCCATAACGCCCGCTGCCCGGTTTTCGTCCGGCACCGCTTCGTCGGCCACCACGGGGAGACATCGACGAGAGTTCCTTTTGATTCATGAACGGAAATCAAATATAGCATGTCTGTCTGGCCCGTCAAGACCCTCGCACTGGCCGGGGATCGATCGTTGGTTGCCGGAGACCTGCGGTCTACAAGCGATCACGGAGTGGATTCCAAGCCGTTGGGTTTTTGGGCGATGCCTGCGCATCGTTTCTCTGTCACGCATATTTCATATTCCTGTCATGAGTCATTCACGAAGGAGACACGTTTGCTTTCTAGCATATGGGCGTCGATATAGCGGGCGTGATCCGGAGGCAGGAGCGTGGAGTGGAGACGGGTGATTCCAGCCGACGCCAAGCGTCTTGTGATCGGGCCCGTGCACCAGCTCGATCCCGGTCTCAAGCGTCTGATCGAACGCGATTTCCTGTCACGGGCAATCGAGGTCGTGCCTGGTGGATTGACCGAAGCGGAGATGGAGGAAGTCGACTGGCTGGTGGTGGCTGGTGCGGCTCTGACCGGAGCCGAACAGGAAAAACTGGCGCGCTGGCTGGGTCGTCATGCCTGGAGCGGCCTCATCATCCCGGAACGGCTACCGGTGCGGGGAGCGGGTGCGCGTCCGGCACGCCTGACCGGGCGACCGGTCGTGCCGGATCGGAGGGCGGATAAGGTCATGGACGAGCAGTCCCCGGCCCGTCTCAGTGTCGGCCCCTTTCTCCTGGACGTGATGAATCATACCGTGAGCGTCGGGAGTGAAGAGATTCACCTGAGACCCATGGAATACCTTCTCATGGCCCACTTTCTTGAATACCCGAACCGTCTCCATCATCGCGAAGAACTCGTCGAGGTGCTCTGGGGAGGTCGCTCGCAGGTCGACCTCCGCACGATCGATGCCCATGTGGCACGCCTGCGTAAAGCCCTGCTCACCTGCGGGCAAGGCCAGGTGATTGAAACCGTCTTCCGGTTTGGCTACCGGTTCCGGCCCGAACGGGCGCAGCCACCGCAACCGTCCCCAATCTCTTCCTGATGCATTAACCGGAGTATTGCCATGAATGCCGTTCTCGAAGTTCTTGACTTGGGTCCGGAATCCCTGAAAAGACCCGGGCATCCGGAGTCCTCGGTCCCGGTTCGACCACGCCTCACACCCGCGGAAGTCGCTTTTGCGGCGGATAGGCTCGAGCCTCCCTTCTGGCGCTCGGCTGGCATGGCGATTGCCGCCGAGCTTCTGCTCATGGCCGGTCTTGGGCTCTGGGTGATGACGGGGCATCTGTCCCACACAACGGCTCCGGCCCCCGTGACTTCGGTCAAGCTGGTCGCCCCGCCTCGGACCCCGCCGAAGCCGGTGGTGAAGCCCCCGCGTCCCATCCATCCGACCCCGGATCTGGCACCGGCGCCCATCCTGCCGCGTCTCATGCCACTGACTCCGGTGGCGGGTGGCCTGCCGGTGCCGCGGGCCCTCTTTCTGCCCCATCCGCCCGCTAGCCACCCGCTGGCTGCACAGGGGACCATCAATCCGCTGGCCCTCTACACCGCCATCCTGCGCGAGCAGGTTCGTGCGGCCCTCGTCGTACCGGGCATCGCACGGGAAATGGGACTCCGGGGTCGGACCCTGGTCGAGTTTCGCCTCCGACCGGATGGTCAGATGCTGTGGGCGCGGGTGGTGCGATCGAGCGGTTCGAGCATCCTCGACCATGCTGCCCTGAGGGCGGTTCGGAGTGCTGACTTTCCACCCTTCGAGCCGCGGATGACCCGTGTCAATACGACTTTCGCGCTGTGGGTTCATCTCAACGTATCGGCCTAAGTGCGGGGATCCCCCAGAGGGATCCCCGTGCGAGGGCTAGTCATCAAAACCTGACCTGAGGAATCACAAACACCATGTTGCACGCTGAAAATGATAAAAGTTCACGTCCATTGGGGAAGAGGGTTGGAAACGGGAGGAAGACACGGGAGTGGGCACTGGGCCTGCTCATCCTGACCGGGATCGTCTGTGTTCCGGTCTCCCACGCCAAGCCTCCTCCTGCCGGAACCGTGGTCCAGGCCGGCTCGGTCCGGAAAAACTCCCGCCGGCTTGCACTCAAACCCGAATCGAAACGGGCCCAGCTCCGGATGCCGGTTGCCCAAAAGGTGCTTGGCCGCCAAGAGATCCAGGCCGCGGGGCCGGCCGCCGGTGCCGCCCAGGCACTGGCCATCGCGCCCGGAGTGGCCGTGAGCAGCTATGGGAACGGCGGTCCCACCAAGTTTTCCTTCAGCATCAACGGGATCAAGCAGGGCTGGGGGGGGCCTTCAGGCGGCACCATCGACGATGGATCGCTCGCCGTCAACTTCGACGGCATTCCCATGAACAATGTCGCCTCCGGACTCTGGCAGTCTCCCGAGATCAACCAGCTCGAGATGATCCAGAACATTGCCGTGACTTACGGTCCGGGCGAGCCGGCCGATCGCTGGTACGACAACATCGGGGGGGCGATTGATTTTGTGCCTGTCCAGCCCGGCCCGAATGCGGGTTTCAAGGTCAGCCTTCTGGCCGGATCCGACGCGACCCGGGGGTTTTATATCCAGGGCCAGAGCGGCCGGATCGACGGCTGGGAAACGGTTTTGGCCGGCGGCGTGGGTCACCAGGACAGCTTCCGCTCGACCCCGGATGGGTTTTCGAGCCCGGGGCATGACTATGCCTGGTTTTTCAAGACCCGGCACCGCTTTGCTTCGGGCAGTGTGAGTTTCGGCGCCTATACCGCCTATGCCCAGGCGTTCCGGCCCAATGTGGTGCCGGTCCAGCCGATCGCTGGAGTCACCATCAACGGGCTCACGGCCGCGGGCACGCCTATTCCCGGGCCGCTCTACAGTCAGGCGACCACGGGTTTTTACGGCGCCTTGCCCTACTCGGTCTGGAACAAGAATGACGCCAACCGGACCTACCTCTTTTACATCCGCAGCAACCTTGCCCTGTCCTCGAATCTCGGCTTCCATACCGAGCTCTGGTACCGCTATGGTTCCCGTTTCCATTTTCACGATTACAACTTCGAGCAGGACCAGCCCAACCGTTACGAGTACAACAACCCACACGGCTATGCCTACGGGGACCGGGCCTATTTCAGCCTGCTCCTGCCGGCGAATGACATTGAGTTCGGGGCCTTCTGGATCACGAGCAAGTACAACTCCAAGAACGCTTTTTACAATCCGCTGTTCGGCGGCAGCAACGTGGCGCCCAATGGTTCCTACCGGAGCGATATCTGGCAGCAGAATGTGGTGGCCCTCTTCGGTCAGGACCAGATCCATCTTCCCGACCGCTTCACCCTGACGCCGGGTCTGCGCTTTGTCCATTACGGGACCGACTACTACGTGAACGGACCCGCGGATTTTCCGAATGCCACGGGAACCGATCAGGCGGCGTTGCCCAGTTCGTCAACCAGCCTCTCGGGACTTGAGCCGTCACTCTTTGCCAACTGGCGTTTTCTGCCGGACTGGTCGGTTTTCGCCAACTACAGCACCTCCTATCGCCAACCGCAATCGGGCGGCGGGGGCGGACCCTATCAGCAGATCCTGGCCTCCTCCCTTCAGCTCGAAGAGGGCGTCGAGAAACAGGTGGGCGTCAAGTACCGGTCGACGGGAGGACCCCTCGGCGCCTTCTTTGCCGGCCTCAACTATTACTACCTGACTTATCGCAACCAGATCATCTCGATCTCGAGCGCGAATGGCCAGTATCTGGTCTCCGCCTTCGGGAGTTCCCACTACGACGGGGTCAACCTGTTCGTGGATGATGATCCCGTCCCGGATGTCCACCTGTTTGCCAACCTGTCGTTCGAGCATGCGGTTTTCAATAACTACAGCGTGGGGGGCGTCAACTATAGAGGCCTGCCGGTCTCCAATACGCCCAATCGGACCTTCAATCTCGGTGGCAGCTGGCATGTGGACGTGAACTCCTGGCTGACGCTTACGCCCCGACTCTGGGTGACCGAGAACGGGTCGGAGTATCTGTTCAGCAACCTCAAGGGAGCTCCCACGCGCTCGACCCAGCCGGCTTATACCGTCTGGAACGCAGCGGTGCGGATCGGCTTGCCCCGAATCCATCCGCTCCATAGCCTGCAGCTGGATTTCACCGTACTCAACCTGTTCAACCGCCAGTACAACACGACCGAATATTTCTCGAGCGGTGGCTACTTTGTGGTCCCGCAGAGCCAGGGTGCGCTTCTGGCCTATCCCGGTGCTCCACGGACCGCCTATGTGACGCTCACGGCGACCTTCTGACCCGAGGATCACCGGACGGTCACGAGCCGGGGCTTTGCCCCGGCTTTTTTTTGAGGATCGTTCACTTTCTCCGCCATAACCCCTCGATTTTCCGCATCTTCCCGGCTGTCATTCCCCAATCACGTTCAGATCATGGCGTTCTCATGGTTCTGACACGTTGAGACGTCAGGATGACGGCGTCGGAAGTGCCAGTGGCTTGGTGCGGTGCTCCCGACATAACGAAAATCCCCCACCCGATCCACCCGGAGATCGTCATGTCGAAGTTCCGATTCCCTGCTTTCCCGAGTGCCCCTACGACTTTTCTTCTGTTATTCGCGGGGCTGGCCCTGGGGCCTGTGGTTGCACGGGCTGCCACCCAGGCAAAGCCTCCCCCGGTCTATGCCGGGAGTGTGAGCAAGAACGGAAAGGCCGTGAAAAAGAAGAATCTCCATGCCAAGAATCACAAGTCCGCCTATACGGTTTCCTCGATTGGGCTCCAATCGATCCGGACTGCTCCGCCGGCCGTCAACACCCAGACCATCCTGGCACAGACCCCGAGCATCTATGCCAATAGTTATGGTCCGAACGGGATCCGCAGCCATGTGACCCTGCGCGGCTTCGATTCCTATCAGATCTCCGAGACCTTCGATGGGATTCCGCTGAACGACCTGTTCAATGCTTCGGCGACCAACTACGCCTCGGTCCGGAACGGCATTCCGCTCACCCTGTCCGACCTGGGCAGCATCCAGATCTACCGGGGCATCAACAATCCGTCCGTGAACTCGCTCTATTCGCTGGGGGGAACCATTGCCTATGACCCGCGGCAACCTTCCGACCGGTTCGGTGCGACGGTCGGTCTGGGGCTCGGCAACTTTGCGACCAGCCTGATCGAGGGCAAGGTCAATACCGGTTCACTCGACGGGTTCCGGACCCTGGTCGATTTCACGCGTGAGCAGTCGAACGGCTGGCTCCAGAATGTCACCAACCAGAACTACAACTTCTACCTGGCCACCGTCAAACGCTTCAATGACGGGGCATCCCAATTCTTCACGTACATCATCTCGAACGAGAACTCCGGCCATACCCCGCACACGGTCCCGGTCCCGCTCATCGAAAAGTACGGTTCGACCTACCAGTGGCCGACCAGCTGGGCCTATTCCAACCAGCAGGACCACCACACGATCGTGATCAGCGGGATTTCCACCGCGCTCACGAGCGCCATCGAGCTCACGACCAAGGTCTACTACCTGGGGAACACCTACAGCCGACTCTCGTACGCCAATCCGCTTGAGATTCAGGGTCCCAACCAGCCCTATTTACTGCCCAACGAACCGGAGTCCTTCGCGACCTACAGTCCGCCTACGAACTACTACAACCCGGTCAGCTTGTTCGGTTCTTCCCTGAACGGCACGAAATACCACCTGTATATCAACAACACCTCAAGCCTGGGATTCATGCCCACCGCCCGGATCGATCTTCCGGACAACACGCTCACGATCGGCGGCAACATCGTCTATGGCACACTCCATTCCGCCGAGTACTGGTACGGGAGTCCTGAGGTTCCTCAGGACGTGCTCTACAACGATGCCTGGAACGAACGCGACCAGCGGGATTTCGAGGAGCTTTTCGTTCAGGACAAGATTCGCCTGTTCCACAACCGGCTGCACATCGAGCCCGGGATCAAATATACCCAGGTCGACACGACGGATGCCGATAACCCCGGCTATTTCTACAGCTTCGGTGGCACGGCCAGTAACAAGGAGCATTACACGTCGCCGACTTTGGGCATCAGTTACCGGATTCTCAAGCCCTGGGTCGTCTATGCCGCCATCGGTCGCACCTTCAAGGTGCCCGAGATCAGTGCCTACTACGGCAGCATCGGGATTGCGAACGCCAACGGGCAGAGCGTGATTCCCAAGGTCACGGTCCAGCCCGAGTATGTCAAGGACTATGAGTTCGGTACCCGCTATTTCTCGCACGGGTTTACGGCCTCCGTCAATGTCTACCGCGAGGACTTCCAAAACAAGTTTAATTCCTACACGCCCCTGGTCGGTCAGGATGCTGGGCTCTCGATCGAGTACAACGGCGGAACCGCCCGTTATCAGGGCGTGGAACTGGCCCTGCGCAAGCGTTGGGAGCACTGGTACGGGTTTGCCAACTACTCGGTCAACCACGCCTACTACGGGGCTTTCGAGTCCCCGCTCACCCAGACGCTGGTGCCGGGTGCGCCGATCTCCTACATTCCCCACCACATGGCCAACCTGGGCGTGGGGTATGCCGTGGGGCCGTTCGACGTGGATCTCTACGGAAAGTACACGGGTCCCCAATATACAAGCTATGCGGTGAATGGTCTCACCTCCAACTTCAAGATGGCTGGCTATACCACCTTCAACCTGACCGGGCAGTACCGGCCGGATGCAGCCTGGGAGATCCAGGCGAGTCTCTACAACCTGCTCAACAAAAACTACTACAACTACGCCTTCGTCAACACCACCTTCAACAACGTGCCCTATACCCAGGCCTTGGTGGGTGAACCGCGTGCCATTTTCGTGAAGGTCGAATACACCTTTCGCTGAGTTCCGCAGCCCTCTAGAAGAGGGTATTTCGCTGGGGCCGTGCAATCGGCCCTCCTGGCCGGAGTCACCCTCCGGCTTTTTTTTTACGTATGCAGAGGCCGGCCCGGGGCCCTTCCCGGGCAGCGCGAGAGATGTGGTTTCGACATTCAAGAGAGCCCATGAAAACCGGGGTCTGGCTCAAGAAGATCTCCGCGTTCGCATGCATTTGCCATGGTCATGTCATGCCAGTCGGGTTTAATGGCGGGGTTTCCTCACGAGTGACGACCATGACAGACACGACGATTGCTCCGGCAGGGCGTCCGGAGCGGAAGGACTGGCCGAGATGGCCCGCGCGTGGGGTGGGTGTGATCTGGTTTTCTGCCGCCCTTCTCCTGGCTCCGCCGGTTTCCCACCGGATCCCCCTCCGGGGAGATTCCGGCCTGCTCGTCGGGATCACCCTCGTCCTCGCGGGAGTGACGGCGGGACTTTGGGTCTGGCAACGGCGTCGGGGTCGGAAGTCTCGGTGGCTTGGGATCAAGGCGGCCTGGCAGCTGGGTTCGGTCCTTTGCGCCTGGATCCTGCTTCCCTCGGTCTGGATGGCGAGCGGGGTGGGCTTGGCTGTTGCGGCCTTTTATTTCTGGCCCTTTTATGGCCGGGCCCGGGTCGGAGATCAGACTTGAAGTTCGCCCGTGCGTTGGGCGCGCCGTCGTTCCCCCTCCTGGAGCAGGCGTTTGCGCAGGCGGATGTTCGCGGGGGTCACTTCCACGAGTTCATCGTCCTTGATGAGTTCGAGTGCCCGCTCTAGGGTGACCCGCAGGGGGGGAGTGAGCAGCACGTTCTCGTCGCGTCCGGCGGCCCGGACGTTGGTCAGGGCCTTGGCCTTGAGCGGATTCACGGTGAGATCGTTCTCGCGGGCGTGCAGGCCCACAATCTCGCCCGCGTAGATCCGTTCGCCGGGACCCACGAAAAGCCGTCCCCGTTCCTGCAGGTTGAACAGGGCGAAGGGAACCGCCTCCCCGGTGCCGTTCGAAATCAGGGCGCCATTGGCCCGCTGCTGAACCCGGAGCGGTTTTTCCGGTCCGTAACCCTCGAACACCCGATGAAGAATGCCGGTGCCCCCGGTCGCCATGCGGAACTCGGTCTGGAAACCGATCAATCCCCGTGAGGGAATCCGGTAGTTCAGACGGAGGCGCCCGCGGCCGTCCGGCAGGAGATCTTCGAGTTCGCCGCCGCGGAGACCCAGCGACTCGAGGACGACGCCTTGATGTGTTTCCGGAATGTCGACGATCAGGGTTTCGTAGGGCTCCTCGCGGCCACCGGGGCCGTCGCGGAACAGCGGCCGGGGCCGGGAGACCGCCAACTCGTAGCCTTCCCGCCGCATGGTCTCGATCAGGATGCCGAGGTGTAGTTCACCGCGGCCCGAGACCTCGAAGCGATCGGGATCCGGAGTTTCCTGGACACGGAGTGCCACGTTGTGGCGGATCTCCCGAAAAAGCCGCGCCCGGATTTCGCGGCTCGTGACGAAACGTCCCTCCTGTCCCGAAAAGGGCGAGGTGTTGACCTCAAAGGACATGCTGATCGTGGGTTCATCGATGGTGAGTGCGGGCAGAGACTCAGGCCCGTCAGTCGCCGTGATCGTGTCCGAGATCTGGGGTTCCTCGAGTCCGGCAAACGCAATGATATCGCCGGCCTCGGCGCTCTCGACCTCAATCCGCTCGAGTCCGAGAAAACCCAGAATCTGGATGATCCGACCGGGTTTCCGGTTGCCGTCCCGACCGATCTGGATGACATTCATGCCCCGGCGCACGATACCCCGGTTGATCCGACCGATGCCGATGGCCCCGACATAGCTCGAATAATCGAGAGCCGCGATCTGAAGCTGGAAGGGTCCTTCCAGGCTGACCGGTGGGGGAGGACAATCGGCGATCAGGGTCTCGAACAAGGGCGTGAGATCAGTGCCGGGCCGATCCGGCGTGCGGGCGGCCCAGCCGGTCAGTGCCGAGGTGTAAAGCACCTTGAAGTCCAGCTGGCTTTCGCTCGCCCCGAGTCGGTCGAACAGGTCGAAGACCTGGTTGACCACCCATTCCGCACGGGCCCCGGGACGGTCCATCTTGTTCACGACGACGATCGGGTGCAGGCCGCGGGCCAGGGCCTTCTGGGTGACGAAACGGGTTTGGGGCATCGGCCCATCCAGGGCATCCACGAGGAGCAAAACCGAGTCCACCATGGCGAGTGCCCGCTCGACTTCGCCCCCGAAATCGGCATGACCCGGGGTGTCCACGATATTGATACGGTGCCCATGCCAGCGGATGGCGGTGTTTTTGGCGAGAATCGTGATGCCCCGCTCCCGCTCGAGTTCGTTGGAATCCATGGCGCGGTCCGGCAGAACCGCCCGCTCGGCCAGGGTTTCGGATTGCCGGAGGAGCTGGTCGACGAGCGTGGTTTTGCCATGATCCACGTGGGCGACAATGGCGACATTGCGCAGGGACAGGGACACGGATGGCACCGAAGGAACGCGCGGGGCGCTAGTATACACGCTTGAACCCCGGCGAGTTCCGTCCGGGTCGACGGGAAACGGGAGCATGGCAGGACTACTCGCGGCGGGAATCCTGGGCCTCGCCCTCGGGCTGACCGGGGGGTGGCTTGTGGCCCGACTCCGTGCCCGGGAGAGCGAGGTCCGCCTCCACCGTGAAGTGGCCACACTCGAGGAACGGGTCCAGCAACTGCAGCTGCAGTCGGCCGAAAAGGAGGCTCTTTTCCGCGCGGCCGAAGGGCATCTGACCGAGGTCTTCCGGGCGCATTCGGCCGAAGCCCTGGAGCAGAGCAACCGAAAGTTTCTCGAACTGGCCCGGGACCTCTTTGATCAGTACCAGAAGGCTCAGGAGACCGGTTTCACCCAGCGGGCCGAGGCCATCCAGTCGTGGACCAAGCCGCTCTCCGAATCTCTGGGCCGTTTCGAGACCAAGGTCGAGCGTTTCGAGCAGGAGCGGATCCACGGTCAGGCGACGCTCCTCGAGCAGTTGCGCTCCTTGTCCGAGGTCCAACTGCCCAAGCTCGCGAACGAAACCCACGAGTTGTCCCGTGTGCTCCACCAGCCGATGGCTCGGGGTCATTGGGGTGAGATGCAGCTGCGCAACCTGATCGAGATGGCGGGCATGGTCGAGTACTGCGATTTCGTGGAGCAGCCGAGCATCTCCACCGAGGAGGGACGACGCCGGCCGGACCTCGTCGTCCGCCTGCCTGGGGGCCAGCGGGTGGTGGTCGATGCCAAGGCCCCGATCGAGGCCTATTTCGAGTTCCAGGACAGCACGGGTGAAGAAGCTGAGCGCGCCCTGCGCGATCATGCCCGGCAGATCCGCGCCCACATCGATGATCTGGCGTCGAAATCCTACTGGCAGCATTTCCAGCCGGCACCGGAATTTGTGGTTTTGTTCCTGCCGGGAGAAATGCTCTTCAGTGCGGCGCTACGTGCCGAACCCGGCCTCATCGAATACGCCTTCGAGCGCAAGGTGGTCCTCGCCAATCCCACGACCCTGCTCGCCTTGCTCAAGGTGATGGCCTATGGCTGGCGCCAGGAGGCCTTGAGCCGACATGCCGAGGAGGTGGCTGCGCTGGCCCGAACACTGCACGACCGCGCGTCGCTCCTGGTCAAACACTGGCGGGGTGTGGGAGAGGGACTCAGTCGTCTCGTGCGCACCTACAATGAATCGGTCGCTTCTCTTGAACGGCGTTTCCTGGTGACCCTTCGCCGTTTCGAGGATCTCGGCGCCGCGTCGCCGGGTGCCAATCTCGACACCCCCGAACCGGTCGATACCGCGCCGCAGCTCCCCGCCCTTTCCACCGACCCGCCGGAGGGTGGAGCGACCGGCTGAGATCGGCGCGGGATTCCACGGCTGCGGAGACCCGTGGCCGGCACAGCGGATTCTCGAAGCCCAGACGGAATGAATTCCCGGAAGCCATCCGAAGGTCAGGTCCTGCCTGCATCTTTTCCGGAAGGTTGCGCGTAATGGCAGTCAGTGACCGTGACCACCCACTGGGCTGCTCTTTGACATCCAGAGTATTCATCATGAAAACCCCCATTCAATTAATCGGTTGTATTTTTTGTACGGTGATGGACGCCGTGAAACCGGGGGGCGCATGAAACTCTATGATTGGCTTCGTGCCCGCCTCCGTGGTGAACCGACCCGGGAGCTTCAGGAAAGCGAGGCGTTTCAGGGGCTCAGAGTCAGTGCCGCTTTGAAAGCGCATGACGAGTGGCTCCGGCGATTCAAGGCCGCTTGCGCCCAAGAAGGAAAGGGGATCGATCCGGAGGCCATCGCTCACAATGACCGCTGCACGCTGGGCCAGTGGATCGTCGCACAACGCAAGGGAGGCAATTCAACCGCCCAATCGCCCGTCTTCGCGCAGCTCGATATCGTGCACTCCGCCTTCCACCGGACGGCCTCGCTGTTGGCCCAGGCCATCCAGAACCGGGAGAAGGAAGAAGCGCGCGTTTTGCTTGATCTCATGCAGAAGAGATCGCGAGCGATCCAGCTGAGCCTTTCTCAGCTGATCCTCGAGGCCGAAGGGTTCAGGACCTGACCCGCTCAACCGTGAATGCAACAATATCTCCGTGGTCATAGGGAATCCGAGGGGGAGTCAGGGAGGGCAGGATCGGCCCCGGCGTGTATCGATGTTTTGTTCGGGAGCCTTCCCGCGAGGCGCCTGCGGCCGAAGACCCCGAGTCCCGGACGCCGGATCTTCTCGCCGGGTTGGCAGATTGACCGGACGCCCATCCGGCAGTCACGGTCAGTCTGCATCCTTTCCGGCAGGTTGCACGTAATAAGGGCAAGGGCGGATGACCGCCCGCTTTTCCTCCTCTTTCCATCTGGAGTATTCATGATGAAACCTTTCTTGAGACGCCTCCTCATCGCCACCGGCTGTCTGCTGTTCCTTCCTGCCGCGTGGGCCCACGCCCCGATCACGATGGTCGGTGGTCACGCCATGTATCCTTCGCGAAACATCATCGCCAACGCGGTGAATTCCCGGGCCCACACCCTTCTGGTCCGCGCAGTGAAAGCGGCCGGACTCGTCAAAGCCCTGGAAGGTCCCGGACCGTTCACCGTTTTTGCGCCGACGAACTCGGCCTTCCGACGGCTCCCCCAAGGCACTCTGGCGAAGCTCCTGACAGCCGCCGAGCGACCCACCCTCAAGAAAATTCTTCTCTATCACGTGGTGGCTGGACGCTGGAGTTACGCCCGGCTCATGCGTGCGGTCCGTGAGTCCGGCGGCCGCTTCCGCTTGAAAACGCTTGAGGGTCAATCCCTCTGGATCATTCGGAACGGCAATCGCAACCTCGAGGTCCGCGATGCCCAGGGGCACGTGGCCGACATCACCATTTATGATGTCAATCAGTCCAATGGAGTGATTCAGGTCATCAACCGGGTACTCATGCCCTGACCGACACTCAGAAACACTCCAGTTGCGGGTCCCTGCGGATCACCGGTATGATAAACGGCGTTTCAGGCAGGGACCCGCGATGTCGGATGATTCGTCTTTGGATGCGCTACTGGAGCGTTTCAGCCGCGGTGAGGCCGCCGCCTTCGAACCCCTGTACGAGGCCACGGCCCCCCGGCTTCTCGGGGTCGCCTACCGCATGCTCCGAAACCGGGCGAGTGCGGAAGAAGTGGTGCAGGAAGTCTACCTCAAGCTCTGGAAGCATCCCGACCGCTTCGATGCGCTGCGGGGTCGTGCGTGGAGCTGGCTCATCGTGATCACGCGACGGCAATGCCTGGATCTCCTGAGGAGAACCCGGCCGGAAACACCCTACGAGTCGGAGGATGGGCTGGAGGCGCTTCTCAACCCGGAAGATCGCGTTCCGGAAAACCCCCTGCTCGATCGCGTGACCGCCGCCGAGGAAGCTCAGCACCTTAAACAATGTCTGGCCGGGCTCAGCGCCGACCACCGGGAGGCGATCATCCTCTCCTACTGGAACGGCTGGACCGTGGATGAAACCGCCCGTCACCTGGGCCGACCGCTCGGAACCGTGAAGAGCTGGATCCGTCGGGGGCTCCAGAATCTCCGCCAGTGCCTGGGTTTGAAGAGCCAGTATGCGGCGTCGTGATTCCGATTTCCGGGAGGCCATTGCGGCCGAATATATCCTGGGGGTGCTGCACGGTGCGGCGCGACGGCGTCTTGAGCGGATGCGGCGCGAAGACCGCGAACTCGACCGGGTCATCCACCACTATGAAGCCCGGTTTGCCGCACTGGGGCTCGAGGTTCCCACGCTCGAACCCGCCCCGGGTTTCCGGCAGCATCTTCGCCAAAGGCTCGGAATCGCGGACCCGGCCCGAACCCCGCCGGCTGGCCGCACGCGGAGTTGGTGGGCCGGACTCGCGGTCGCGGCCGTCCTGGTTCTCACCGTCGTGTTGTCCTGGCGGGCCCTGATCCCCTCTCCAGTGCCCCGTCCACCGATGGCGGTCTCCCTGATCCGCGATCCGGCTCATCGGACCACCTTTGTGGCCGTGGTGAGTGCCGGCGCACGGTCGGTTCTCGTTTACCCGGTCGGCCATCCGGCCATTCCATCCGGACGGACACTTGAACTCTGGGCCCTCGAGGCGGCTCATCCTCCAGTGGCGATCGGATTTTTTGCGAAGGCTCGGAGCGCATACCGCTACGGCATGCCCCGAACAGCGCGCCTCCACCTCGTGGGTCTCGCGGTCAGTATCGAGCCACCCGGAGGCTCGCCCCGACCTTATCCCACCGGACCGATCGTGGGTCAGGGACCCATGACCCTTTTGGCCGCGAAGATCTCCCGTCACGCCCAGCGCCGACTGTCCTGACCCGGTCGCTCGGCTTCTTGACAGTCCCGACGAAGTGTGACAGCTTGAAGCCTCTACCATCCGTTTTTGAACCGGGGAGAGGGTGTGATGGGACATCCCGCTGATCAGCCGTCTGTTCGAATCCACGAGTCTCACCGCAAGCAGGCCCGATCCCTCGAGCCGGACCTCATCCGCTGGCGACGCCATCTCCACCAAAATCCTGAGCTTTCCTTCGAGGAACAGGAAACCTCGCGTTTCGTGACCGAACGGCTGGCCGAGATTCCCGGCATGGAAATCAGCCACCCCGCGGCCACGAGCGTGGTGGGCGTCCTCAAGGGCGCCCGCTCGGGACGCATCCTCGCGATCCGGGCCGACATGGATGCCCTGCCGATCACCGAGGAAAACGAGGTTCCCTTCCGATCGGCGCGGCCTGGAGCGATGCATGCCTGTGGACACGATGGCCATACCGCGATGCTGCTCGCCGCGGCCCGGGCGTTCGGAGATCTCCGCAAGGAGTGGCCGGGCGAGATCCGTTTCCTGTTCCAGCACGCCGAAGAACTGTTTCCGGGCGGCGGGGAAGAAATGGTACAGGCGGGTGTCATGGATGGCGTTGATGCCGTGATCGGGACCCACCTCTGGGCACATGTCCCGGCCGGCCGGATCGCTGTGACCTACGGCCCCATGATGGCGGCACCCGATGTGTTCCACATCCGGATCACCGGCCGCGGGGGGCATGCGGCCCGTCCCCAGTCCTCGGTCGACGTGATCGTGCTGGCGAGCCAGGTAGTCCAGAACTTCCAGATGCTGGTCTCCCGCGAAACGGATCCTCTGGACAGCCTCGTGGTTTCCGTGACGCAGTTCCATGCCGGGACAGCGCACAATGTCCTGCCCGGCACCGTGGAGTTGAACGGGACGGTCCGGACCTTCAATGCCGAGTTGCGCAAGCGCATCCCGGAACGGATGGAAGCCATCCTGGCGGGACTCGCCTCAGCCCACCGGGCGAGCTACGAGTTCCGCTACGACCGGGGATACCGGCCCGTCATCAACCATGAGGGCGTGAACCGGGTGGTCGAAGCATCGGCCGTGGCCCTGTTCGGCGCGAAGGCGGTCGATTTCGATCAACGGAACATGGGGGGGGAGGATTTTTCCGCTTTCCAGGAGAAGGCGCCGGGAGCCTTCTTTTATGTCGGTGCCGGCAAGCCGGGTGCAGAAACCGTCTATCCCCATCACCACGCCCGTTTCACGATCGACGAAAGCGCGCTCATCAATGGCGTCGAGATGTTCCTGACCGCGGGGAGGCACCTGCTCGAGGAGGGGTTCTGACGATCCCCGACCGGTTCCCTTGGCGGCGGATCACGGCCGTTGTCCTTTCGCTCCCGGCCCCGGTGGCCCTTCTCGTTGGACCTTTCTTCCTGAACCAGGTTCACCCCTGGGTTCTGGATCTGCCTTTCCTGCTTTTCTGGGTCCTGCTCTGGACCACGCTCGCCTCGGGATTCATGGGACTCGTCTACTGGATTGAACGGGGCGGATCCACGCCCCGGTGAACACCGCCGTCGTCATTCTGGCGGCCGTTTGGTTCGGGGTTTTGGGCCTTGGCCTCGCGGCTCGCCGTGGCCGCGTCATGAACCTCGAGCAGTGGACGGTCGGCCGTCGCGGTTTCGGCGGGTTTTTGATCTTTTTCCTCCTCGCGGGAGAGATCTACACCACCTTTACCTTTCTCGGGGCGAGCGGATGGGCCTACGGTTATGGGGGGCCATCCTATTACATCATCGCCTATGGAGCTTTGGCCTACGGGCTCGGCTACTGGCTGCTCCCTCCCATCTGGCGTTTTGCGAGAACCCGCAAGCTCTATTCCCAGACCGATTTCTTTGTGGCCAAGTATGACAGCCAAGCGCTCGGCTTCGGAGTCGCCCTCGTGGGTATTCTCGCCATGTTTCCCTACCTGGCTCTTCAGCTCGAGGGCCTCGGGCTCATCGTGGAAGTGACGACCGCCGGACGGGTCGGATCCTTCGTGGCCGTGCTCCTCGGCACGCTTGCGCTCACCGTCTACGTGATGGCCTCGGGCATTCGGGCTGCGGCATGGACCGCGGCCATCAAAGATCTGGTCCTCCTTGCCACCGTGGTCTTCCTGGGGCTCTTCCTTCCCGTCCATGCGAGCGGCGGAATCGGACCCCTGTTCCGGACGATTGCGCGCCATCATCCCGGTTTTCTCAAACTGCCTGCAGTCGGCCTCAACCCCGTCTGGTTCGGTTCGACGGTTTTGCTTTCGGTCTTGGGTTTCTACCTCTGGCCCCATACCTTTGGTTCAATCTATGCGGCCCGGGACGAGGACCTGTTCCGCAAGAATGCGATTTTCCTGCCGCTCTATCAACTCGTCCTGCTGTTTGCGCTCCTGGCCGGGTTTGCAGCGCTCGTCATTCTGCCGGGGCTCCCCAACCACGATCTCGCCTTGCTTGCCGCCGCGGCACACACCTTGCCCGGCTGGATGCTCGGCCTGATCGGGGGGGCCGGACTGCTTTCGGCAGTGGTCCCCGGTTCCATGCTGCTGCTCGCGATTGCGACCCAGTTTGCGCGCAATGTGGCCGGTCCCTGCCTGCCCCGGTGGAACGAGGAGCGGCTCAACCTGTTGGCCCGCGCGCTCGTCCCTTTCATCGCGGGAGCCGCCATCCTCTTCGAGCGCTGGAGTGGACAAGGTATCGTGTTGCTCCTGCTCCTCGGGTACGGCTATGTGACCCAGCTTGCGCCAGCCCTTTGGGCCAGCCTCCTGCCCCATAACCCGGTTCCCCGGTGTGCGGTCTGGGCGGGTGGATCCGTGGGCGTGATTGCCCTCACCCTCTTTTCCTTCGGCGGAGCCCCCATTCGCTGGGAGCAGCGCATCCTCCCGCAGCCATTGGCCGATGTCAACGTCGGTCTTCTGGCGTTTGCTCTGAACGTGGTGGTCCTCCTGCTCGTGACCGGCGCTGTCCGGATCCGAGGGTCGACCGGTAGTCCGCCAAGGCCTCTGGCCAGCCGACCGACACAAGGCTGAGCCACCATGCGATCGAGCATCCATGCAGAGCGGGGCATCGTCGCCACGTCCCAACCGCTGGCGGCACAAGCGGGTCTTTCCATGCTCCGCGCGGGAGGGAATGCCGTGGATGCCGCCCTGGCCTCCGCGATCACCCTGACGGTGGTCGAACCGACCAGTAATGGCCTGGGCTCCGATGCCTTCGCCCTGGTCTTTGATGGGAAGCGGCTTTGGGGATTGAACGGATCGGGCGCACTGCCCGAAGCCTCGCCCCTGCCCGGGATGAAGTCGCCGTGGCCGGAAAGCGGCTGGTGCCCCGTCATGGTGCCGGGCGCTCCCCGGGCCTGGGCCGATCTCCACGAACGCTTCGGACGCTTGCCCTTCCGGCAACTGTTCGAGCCGGCAGTGGGTTATGCCCGAGACGGTTTTCCGCTCTCTCCCGTGGTGGCCCGCTTCTGGCACAAGGCGGCTGGACGTTTCAAGGATCCGGCCTTCTCGGACTGGCAGAAGACCTTCCTCCCGGCCGGTTTCGTGCCTCGACCGGGTGCCGTCTGGCGCTGCCCGGAGCTGGCCTCGACCCTCGAACGGATCGCAGAGAGCCGGGGGGAGGATTTTTACACGGGATCGATTGCCGAGCGCATCGACCACGCGGCAAAGACGGCGGGCGGTGCACTCCGAGCCTCGGACTTGGCCGCGCATCGAAGTCTCTGGGTGGATCCGCTCTCGGTTCCCTACCACGGTTGTGAGATCTGCGAACTGCCCCCGAACAGCCAGGGCATCGTGGCGCTCGAAGCTTTAGGGATCCTGTCTACGAGATCCCCCCAGGATCCCGGTCAGGTGCTGCACGAAAGTATCGAGGCCCTCAAGTGTGCTTTTGCCGAAGCCTTGGGTCAGGTCGGCGATCCCCGGGACTGCCCCTCCGTCACGGGACTCATCGACCCCGCACATCTCCGCGAGCAGGCGGCCGGAATCCAGGGTCGTGCAAGACCTTTCGTGCCCGATGCCCCCTACCTTGGCGGAACCGTCTTGCTCGCGGCAGCGGACCGGTCGGGATTCATGGTGAGCTTCATCCAGTCCAACTACATGGGTTTCGGATCCGGGGTCGTGGTTCCGGGAACCGGGATCGCGCTATCCAACCGGGCACTCTGCTTCAGCCGGAAAGATGGGCATCCCAACCGGGTCGGTGGTGGCCGACGCAGCTACCACACGCTCATGCCCGGATTTCTCATGCGGGACGGGCAACCCTGGGGGCCCTTCGGCGTCATGGGCGGCTTCATGCAGCCACAGGGGCACCTCCAGCTGGTCCAGTGGCTGGTCGATTGGGGTGACCTGCCCCAGGCGGCCGTCGACCGGCCGCGGTGGAGGTGGGACGGCGGAGTGCGGGTTGCCGTCGAACCGGATTTTCCGGAGGCGACCCTGCACGAACTGGTTCGGCGCGGGCACGATGTCGTCCGTGCGGAATCGACCGACGGCTTTGGACGCGCCCAGGTGATCCTGCGGAAGGCGGAGGGGGGCTTTGTGGCCGGATCCGATTCCCGCGCCGATGGCCAGGCAGCCGGCTGGTAGCGAGGACGCAGAGGTCGGGCTGTCGTATACTGGCCGCCTCCTCGATCCGGTGATGCAGATGCCGATTGACCAGAGCTCAGCTGCTGTCTGTCCGACCGGCCGGTACCGGATGCTTTTGGCCCTCTTCCTGGGCCTCGTGCTGTCCGGCCCCGGGGCATGGGCCGCTCCTCTCGCTTCAAAACCCACGCTCCGGCTCTTCAACCGGATGGGGGTTCGGGTCGTCCGCCGTTTTCCGACCGGGCTCGGTATCGAGGGTTATGTGATCGAGTCCGGCATGCATCGGGCACTCGTCTACTCGGTCGGAGCGGGTCGTGGAATCCTCATGGGCAACCTGATCGATGCCCACGGCACGAATCTCACCGCCCGCTTCCTCGACCGATATCTGGTCCGGGGCGGAGTCTGGAACCGGCTTGCCCACCTGCCTTGGGTGGCCGAGGGTGACCCCCACCCCCGGACCATCGTCTATGCCATGGTCGATCCGAACTGCGTCTACTGCCATCACCTCTGGCAATGGGTGAAACCCCTTTTCAAGGATGGCCTGCAGATGCGCTACCTCTTTGTTGCGGTACTGGCCCGGAGCAGCCTCGGCAAGGCCGCGAGAATCCTGCAGAGCCGAGAGCCGGAGATCGCCTACAACACCCTCGAAGCGCACTTCGCCCAAGGCGGCTTGCCACCCTTGCCGCGGAGCAAGATCCAGCCCCGGACGTTTGAGGCCATCCGAGACACTACCTTGCTGTTCGGCTGGCTCGGGTTCCAAGGAACGCCTGGAATCATCGTCCGCTCACCAGGAGCGGGGCTCCACCTCACGAGCGGTGTTCCGCCCGAGAGTGAGCTGCCCCATCTCCTCGGTCTCGCCGGGAAGCCGTGATGACGGCGTCCGGGTCATCCCCCGCTTCCCGTTTCCCCCGATGAGTCTCGAGATCCTGGACCGGGAGCCCCCGGCTCCCGGTTCGGCGCTTGAAATCGCCCCCGGGGTCTTGTGGGTCCGGATGCCTCTGCCTCTGGCCCTCGATCATGTAAATCTCTGGATCCTCCGCGACGAGGAGAGGAAACGTTACGCACTCCTCGATACGGGCATGGATACCGGACCCACCCGGGACGCCTGGTCAACACTCATTGCAGGACCGCTCGCCGGCGAACAGGCGGTGGCGGTGATCGTGAGCCATCTCCATCCGGATCACATCGGTCTGGCCCATTGGCTCTGCGACCGGCTCGAGGTTCCGCTCCGGATGACCCTGGCCGAGTATCTGGGGGCTTGCCTCATCCAGGGCCGGAGTCCACCGGCCGATGCGGCCACGCTCGGTCGTTTCTACGCCAAGCATGGGGCGAGTGAACGGGAGTTGGCCTCCTTCGAGGGGCGGGCCCGGTTCTATGTGCGGGCGGTGCCCCACCTCCCGACTTCCCTGAGACGGATCGAGGCCGGAGGACTTCTTCAGCTCGGGCCGGTCTGGCAGGTCGGGACCGGGGCCGGGCACAGCCCGGAACACGCGTTTTTTCACTGTCCGGAAACGTCGGTCTTGATTTCCGGGGATCTTCTACTGCCCTCCATCTCGAGCAACATCTCGGTTTTCACCCTCGAACCGGAGGGTGATCCCTTGGGCGATTTTCTGGCGGCGCTCGCCCGCTTCCGGAACTTGAGCGACGAGACCCTCATCCTGCCTTCCCACGGGCGACCTTTCCGTGGAGCCCGGGCGCGCGTCGGGGAACTCCTCAGCCATCACGAGGAACGTCTCGCCCGACTCTTGACGGCCCTGTCCGGCAGCTTTGCGACCGCCTCCGACATGGTTCCCGTACTTTTCGAACGAAATCTCAGCGACCATGAACTGGTCTTCGCCTTCGGCGAAGCGCTCGCCCATCTCCACCGGCTCTGGCAGGCGGGATTCCTCGAACGGCGGGAAGATCCGGCGCGCATTGCGTTCGGATGCCGACGCATGGGCCCGGATGAGATCCGACGCTCCGCCCATCTTGCGGTCGGGACAGCAGCCGGGGTGGTGACCGATCAGGCGTAACGGGCGACCCAACGTCCGAAAAGCTCGTGGATCCTCTGGACTCCATCGGTCAGTGCGGCAGGACCGGGTTGCAGGATCTCGCTTGAGGGGATTTCGTGGATCCATCCCGAGGCGACGGCCCGGATGGCGGCGAACCCCGGACGAGCCACGAGATGCTCGGGGCGGAATTTCTTGCCGCACCAGGAAGCCAGGATGATTTCGGGATCTGCTGCAACGACCTGGGCCGGATCCGCAATAATGCGGTTCTTGGCCAGGCCTTGCCGGGCCTGATCGCCGAAGGAGTCGCGACCGCCGGCGATTTCGATCAGTTCGGAGACCCATCCGATCCCCGAGATCAGGGGATCATCCCATTCCTCGAAGTAGACGGTGGGATGCCGGGGCCAGAGTCGGGTTGCCCGGCGGATCTCGTCGAGCCCACCCTCGAGCTGGCGGACGAGGTCACGGGCCCGCTCCGGACAGCCGACCAGGGCACCCAAGGTCGTGATCATGGCCAAGATGCCCGCGACGTCACGCTGGTTGAAAATGTGGACCTCGAGGCCCTCCCGGACGAGCGATTCGGCAATGCCCGCCTGGAGATCGGAGAAACCGAGAACCAGATCCGGCTCAAGGGCCAGGATCCGGTCGACTTTGGCGTGGGTGAATGCCGAAACCCGGGGTTTTTCGCGCCGTGCGCGTGCCGGTCGGACCGTGTATCCCGAGATGCCGACGATTCTTCGATCCTCGCCCAAAAGGTAGAGGGTCTCGGTGGTCTCTTCGGTCAGGCAGACGATGCGCTCGGGCGGGGTGGGCATGGGTCGGGTTTCTGGGGTGTCCATATCCCAATCTAAAGGGCCCTCCTGCAAGAAGGAATCGAGGCGAAAGGACCTTGGGTGGAGCGGGAAAGCGAAAACAGGTTCATTGTAAGCCTAAGTGCAGATCGTGGGGCTTGCATGGCTCGAGGCAGGTGGTGTAAAAAAGGGATGAAAAAAACGGTGGGCCACCTCAAGAGTCCGGAACAGAAGGACGGGAACGAAGAGAGGCTCGATGTTCCACCGGGCCTTGGCCTGATTCCACCTTTAATCCCTTGAACGGAGAACCTCTATGATGATTTCCCACGGATTTTCACCCTGGATGTTTTTGACCGGTATGGGCCTGCTCTTTGGCCTCATCATTGGGCTGGCCGCACTCACGGTCGCCATTCTCTACCTTGTCTCCTTGATGAAAACCCTGAACGCGGTTTCACCCGCCAACCGGAAAATGTCGCCCGGTCTGGTTTTTCTTCTGCTGATTCCTTTTTTCAACCTGGTCTGGAACTTCTTTGTCGTGATCTATATCCGCGATTCCCTCAAGGCCGAGTTCGAGACCCGTGGACTCGAGGGATCCGGTTTTGGTGGCGGCATCGGTCTTGCGATGAGCATACTGGCCGCAGTCTCCCTGGTTCCATTTTTGTCCCTCTTGACCTCACTCGCCGGCTTCGTCTGTTGGATCCTCTACTGGAGCCAGATCACGGGCTTCCGCCACAGGCTCGAGACTGCGACCTGAATCCACGAACCCGGGGATCCCCTACCGGGCGGGTCAGCTTCGGGAGAAGGGTTTTCCCCAGACCGGCAACCCTTTGGCATTGAGGCCGAGATAATCCCAGCCACGTCGGGCGAGCTGCTCTTGCATGCCGGGACGCTTGAGCTTCGGATTCTCGCCCACGAGATAGGCGCCCTGGGGCCCGTCCGGGGGGGTTCGCCGTTTGAGCAACTGCCAGGTCTCCCGGATCACGCGCTGTGGGAGACCGGGTGTACGGTCGGCCGGCCGGATGAAGGTTCGCAGGAAGTAGGCGGGCTGTCCGTCAGGCCCCGGTGCAGGTGCCAGCTGGGCCGTCGAGACGCCAGCCAGCATCCCTTGTCGGTCGCGGATCAGGTACGCCAGTTCGAAGGCCCGTTGCTCGGCGATGGGACGATTCTTGAGCGCCCCTTCTCGTAACCAGAAATCGACCACCTCCGCACGCTGTTCCGGGGTGGTCGACCGGAACACGGGGATCAGGCGATAGTCATTGAAGAGGATTTCCGTATCGGGGGCGCGGGTTGCGGGCACGGCAGAAGACCGGTCGGTGTGGGATAAACTGATTTTATCAGGAAAAGTAAGGAGTTGCCGTGCAGTCGGTCCATCGGGCCCGGAATCGCTGGAGATCGGAGGCGGGCGATCGGCGAGGGGCGCGGATGGACGGGAGCTTCGGACGGTGGGGGGAGGTGACAGGTTGACTTTTGGGAGTGTTGTGATACTTTTACGTGAGGAATCAATCCAGCCAATCGCCACGATTATTAAAAAACCGCCTGATCATACCACCGATGGAAACGACCACAAGACAGATCGGCAATCCTTTTATCTCGCCCAGCGGGCTCACGTAGCAGCGAAATATGCT
>JAJYFY010000017.1 GCA_021785265.1 Pseudomonadota bacterium | reverse complement strand
ATTGCTTCCCTCTTGCACGGGGCATAATCAGGCAAGAGTTACCGGACGGGGAGAGTTTTAATGGGTACGGAATCTAAGGTCCTGCACAACTGGCGTCTCCGGTTCATCGATGCAACTGACGATGCGCTTTTATTGACCGATGGAAACGTCGTCTTGGATTGCAACCAACGGGCCGTCGCGCTTTTCCGGTGTATGGAAAGCAGCCAGCTGGTGGGATCGTCATTGTTGGACCTGACTCCAGATCGCCATTCCATCCTGGTGGCATGCGATGAGGATACCGGAGGGGCGGTTACGGGAACTCATACGGATGGTTTGGTGCGTCAGGATGGGGAGCGCTTCACGGCCCTTGTGTCGGTGAGTGTTTTAGTGGATCCGGGTTCGCGCGCCTTTGTTGTCAGTCTGCGTGATATCACCAGTCGGCTCATTGTTCAGCAAGAGGACGGGCTACTGGAGCAGGCTTACCTGATGGCACTGTTCGAGCGATCACCCGAAGCTATTGCGATTGTGGATCGGAATGGTATCGTGCTTCGGGTCAACAGTTTTTTCGGTCGCGTGTTTGGGTACCGGATGGAGGAGGTGGTCGGCCGGGACATTGACCAGCTGATCGTACCGGAATCAAATCGTGAGGAGGGTCGGGACCTGACCCGGACTGGCTTGTCAGGCATGGAGGTCGAGTACCAGACCTGGCGGAGACGGAAAAGCGGTGAAATCTTCCCGACCTCAGTCCTGGCGGCCCCGATTTTCCATAATGGAAGTCTGGTTGCCTTGTACGTGATTTACCGGGACATTAGCCGCCTGCGAGAGGTCGAGCAGAAATTGAAGCAGGCCCAACGGCAGCTCGATGCAGTGATCAGTCAGGCTCCGATCACCATTTTCCTGCTTGATGCGGAGACACGTTTTGCCATGAGCGTGGGCCAGGTCATGGATCGTGCAGGATGGAAGGAATCGGATCTCCTGGGTCAGTCCGCCTACGATTTTTTTGCCGAGATGCCGGATGTGCTGTCCGCAATCCGTCTCTCCGTGTCCGGACAAACCGCGCGGGTGGTGACCGAGTTCCGTGGGACGAGCTTGGAACTGCAGTTCACCCCGATCCAGGATGCGGACGGCGGGATCCAGAGCATCATCGGTGTCATGCGAGATGTGACCGACTCGATCCTTGCGCAGAAACAGCTGGAGTTTATGGCGCATCATGACATTCTCACCGGGCTGCCGAACCGAAAGATGTTTCAGGAACAGGTACGCGATGCTATCCGGCGAGCCAAGCGGCATAAGAGTGGGTTTGCCGTACTGTTTCTGGACCTAGACCGGTTCAAGGCCATCAACGATGCACTGGGCCATCAGACAGGGGACCAGGTCATCCAGCATGCGGCTGTACAGTGTGCTTCGATTTTGCGAGAGGTTGACCTGGTTGCTAGGTTGGGGGGCGACGAGTTTGCCATCCTCCTGGAGGAGGTTGAAAAGAATGAGCAGATCGAGACGGTCATACGGCGGCTCCAGGCGGCCATTTCTGTACGTTATTTCGACGATGACCGGGATCTGACTGTCGAATGCAGCATCGGCATCAGCCTGTATCCCCGCGATGGTCTCGATGAGGAGGCCTTGATCAAGAATGCCGATACCGCGATGTACAAGGCCAAGAGCTCGGGTCGCGGCCGATACATGTTCTACACTCCGGATCTGCCGGACAGCCCGTCCGGAGAATATGCAAAGACCACCTTATTGCGACGTGCCTTGGAGCAGGAACACTTTGTACTGCATTACCAGCCCATTGTCCGGACTTCGGATCTGGCTGTCACCGGGGTGGAAGCACTGATCCGGCTTCGCCAATCCGACGGGCATCTCATGCCGCCCTTGGAGTTTATCGCCCTAGCGGAAGAAACGGGCCTGATCATCCCCATCGGTCGCTGGGTTTTGCAGGAGGCCTGCCGGCAGCAAAGGGCTTGGTTGGAGAAAGACGCGTGGCAACTGCGCATGGCGATCAACCTGTCCGCGCGACAGTTTCGGGATCCGGAGTTCCTTGCCACGATTGGGGACATGTTGAGCAAGATGGATATTCCTCCGGAACTATTCATGGTGGAAATAACAGAAAGTATGATGTTTCCGGATCCGCGCACGGCGCTCGCGATTTTGGCAGAGTTGCGGGCTCTGCGTGTTGCGGTATCGATTGATGATTTCGGCACTGGATTCTCATCTTTGAGCTACCTCAAGGACTTTTCAGTTGACTTTATCAAAACCGACCGCTCCTTCATCGCCGGGACGCCAAATGACAAGAAGTCGTGCGGAATCACGCGAACGATTCTGAGCTTGTCCCGCAATCTCGGCATGGGTATGATCGCGGAGGGCGTGGAAACTGCAGGACAGTACCGTTTTCTTCAAACCATTGGCTGCGATGAAATGCAGGGCTTTTTCTTTGGTCGTCCGGTCGACAGTGAGACGCTGAGTGTGCGTTTTGAACAATCTCCGATAAAGGACCATCAGCCGATCCTGCAAATACCGGAAAACTGAGCGCCGAGATTCAGTACAGTGAAGATGCGTGTGGAACAGCGGTGTCATTCTTCTTTCTGTGCCTTTAAGCCTTGGCAGCACGCGGGGAGCTGTTTCCTGGTAGAGCGGTTGAGCTCCGTGAAAATTGCCTTTGAAACTCTTCTTGGGGGTGTCCTGTGGTTGCAACATGGGACGATCAACCGGATCGGGATGCCGGTCTTGAGTCACCCTGCCGCATTCGGCGGGGGACTGCAGGCGGACGGCCAGTGCCAGTAGATTTCAGGTAGCGATCCACCGGAATCCGGGTATGGAGGCTAGGGTCGTAAAACCGCCTCCACGGAACCTGGAGTAATCCGCGAGGTTCTGGTGCGGATACCCTCCAGTTCCAGGAGGAATCTCTTGAGCGCCAATCCTCCGCCGAACCCGACGAGATCACCCTGGGCACCGATGACACGATGACAGGGGATGATGATGGGGATCGGGTTGTGGCCGTTGGCGGCACCGACCGCTCGTACGGCCTTAGGACGTCGGATGGCCTGAGCGACGTCGCGGTAGGATCGGGTCTCACCGTAAGGGATCCTTCCGAGTGCGGACCAGACGGCGAGCTGGAATGGGGTGCCGTCCAGCGTGAAGGGGAGCGAAAAACGGCGGCGCTTGCGCGCGAAATATTCGGTCAACTGGCAGATAACCTGAGGAAAACCCGACCGGTCCCGTATCCATCCGGGTCTGGGTTCGCGGCCATGTCCGTCCACGGGAAAGTCAAGACCCCAGAGTGATCGGTCGGTTCCATAGAGCAGAAGAGGTCCCACGGGGCTTGCCCAATGTCGGTAGTGGAGGGGCGGATCCTGGATTTTGGGGGTGGCCACGCTCATGATTGATCTCCGGGGCGGCTCCCGATGAGTGATCTCGGACGGAGAGAGTCTATACCGGGGATTTCGCCCGGGCACGCCGTTTCCGGACATCAGTGGTGGATCGGCGGTCGAGAGGTGAAAAAGCTGGATTCTGCTCACGATCCTGCGGGGCTATGCTCGGGGCAGGGGATTTCGAGTAGGTGACTTTCTCCATCGAGGCGCATGGCGCGTAGTGTTCCCCCCCAGAGACAGCCCCCATCCAGGGGGTAGACATGGGGGGCATGTGTGTCCCCCAGGGTCGACCAGTGTCCAAATACGATATGGAGGTCCTGATTGCGCCGGTTCGGGATCTCGAACCACGGATACAGTCCCTCCGGTTGTGTGCCCGGTGAACCCTTGTGCCGGAAGTCCAGTTTTCCGGTAGAGGTGACGTAGCGCATGCGGGTCAGGGCGTTTACCGTGAAACGGTTCGCCTGGGCGGTCGGAAGTCCCTCCTGCCAGGCATCCGGTTCGTTCCCGAAGAGGGCTGGGAGAGCCTCTTTCCAGTGCGCCCCCCGGAGCACTGCTTCGACGCTCTGGGCCCGTGCGTTTGCCTGTTCGAGATCCCAGAACGGGGGGAGGCCGGCGTGCACCAGTGTAAAGCCGAGTGCCGGATCGTGATGGAGAAGGGGGCGATGACGCAACCAGTCCAAAAGCTCGTCGCGATCCGGGGCCTCAAGGATCGGGCGAAGGGAAGGGTCTAGGGTGGGTGCAGGATCCGGATGGGCTGCCACCCGAAGCAGGTAGAGATCGTGGTTGCCGAGAACGACAGTGGCCCGCGTACCCAGGCGGTAGACGAAGCGCAGAACCTCGAGAGAGTCAGGCCCCCGGTTGACGAGGTCTCCGCAGAACCAGAGGTGATCTCCTTCCGGATCAAATCCAATGCGCTCGAGCAGGCGCATGAGCATGCTGTGCAGGCCCTGCAGGTCCCCGATCGCGAAGGTTCTCATCGTCCGGAGGGGCCAGGACCGGACGAGACACGGACAGGTCGGTCTGCACCGATGCGGTGAGCAGGTGGCACCCAGGCACTCAAGGTCGGGGAAAAGCGCGGCATGACCCATTGTAGCCTGCAGCCTCGGTGGGGGGTCGTATCAGATCCCGCCTTCCGTTTATGCTAGGATGAGCCGCACGTATGGATCCGTCGACCTGAATCCTGAGGCCTGAATCTGGAGTTTTCCCATGGCCGAATGGTATGTTCCGCTGAGCCTGGCCATCGTCCTGTTCGTTTTCGAAATCCCCACCCGTACTTTTTACCTGGCTGCGCTCGGTCTATCCTTGCTCCTCGTGAGCCTGATTGACTTGCTCGCGGCACCCAGCGGATTCTGGGCCATCGGATGGTTTGCCCTTTTTGCGGTACTCCTCCTGCCGGTGGCCGAGTATGCCAGGCGGGCACTGCGTAACCGGGCCTCCTCGGATGCCACCAATATCGACAGCGGACAACGGGTGGTCGTCGTCCAGGTGTCTCCTCATGCGCTTGAGGTCCGTTACCGCGATACCCTCTGGCAGGCCGAGTTGACCGAGCCAGCCTCTGTAGAGCCCGGCTATGAACTTCAGATCATTTCCCGGGTGGGCAACCGTCTGCGGGTTGCCCCCTTTTCTTCCACTCCTCACTGAGGATCCGCCATGTCGATTGTTGTCATCGTCATCATTGTCCTGGCCATTGTGGTGGTGGCCAGCGGGGTCCGGGTGGTCCCGCAGCAGCATTCCTGGGTCGTCGAGCGCATCGGCCGCTTTCTCCGCACGCTGGAGCCCGGGCTCAACGTCATTGTCCCTTTCGTGGACCTGGTCCGCTACCGTTTCGACCTCCGGGAAACCCCGATGGAAGTGCCGGCCCAGGTCTGTATCACCAAGGACAATACGCAGGTTTCCGTGGATGGGATCATGTATATCCAGGTCACGGACGCGAAGCTCGCGGCCTACGGCTCGTCTAACCCCATCATGGCGGTTGTGCAGCTGGCGCAGACCAGCATGCGTGCCGAGATCGGCAAACTTCACCTGGACGAGTGCCTGAGTTCGAGGCAGCAACTCAATGCCGCGGTGGTTGCCGTGCTGGATGAGGCGGGTGCAACGTGGGGGATCAAGGTTCTCCGTTACGAGATCAAGGACATCACTCCGCCCAACGAGATCCTGAGAGCAATGGAGCTCCAGATCACGGCGGATCGTGAGCGACGTGCGGTGGTGGCCCGTTCGGAAGGCGAGCGGCAGCAGCAGATCAACGTTTCCGAAGGACAGAGACAGCAGGCCATCAATGTGGCCGAAGGGCAAAGACAGTCGGAGATCCTCCGGGCGGAAGGTCAGGCGCAGGCCATCCAGCTCGTGGCCGAGGCCACCGCCCGGGCCATTGCCACGATCGGTCAGTCTACCGTCCAGCCGGGCGGGATCGAGGCGCTGCAACTGCAGGTGGCCCGGGATTTCATCAGCCAATGGGGCAATCTGGCCAAGCAGTCGACGACGGTTCTCATTCCCGCGGAGATGGGCAACATCGGCTCTTTCATCGCCACGGCGCTCGAGATCATCCGGTCCCGTGAGCCTGCCGGGAGTGGGCCGGTCGTCCCGGTACCGCCCAAAAATCCGTCTGCTCGCTGAGGGCTTGAACAAGCCGGGCGTAGGCTTCTGGCGCAAGGGTTTCCGGGCGGGAGGAGGGATCGATCTGCGCACCCGCCCAGAGATCTGGGGGAACGGCCCCACCCAACGCGTTGCGGATCATCTTGCGGCGGTTGTGAAATGCCCGGGAGACGAGGTCGAAGAACTGATGCTCGTTGAGCCCAGGAAAAGGTGACTGGGGGCGGGGTTCAAGCTTCATGAGGACCGATTCGACTTGTGGCGGGGGTGAGAAGGCTCCCCGTCCCACCGGAAACAGGCGTTCGGCTTTGAAATGATAGTCCGTGAAAATCGACAGGCGGCCGTAGGCGGACTCGCCGGGCTGTGCCATCATTCGTTCTCCCACCTCCCGTTGCACCATGAGGTGGAGATCCTGGATGCGATCCTTGGCGGCGGCCAGCCGTCCGATGAGTGGGGTCGCGATGTTGTAGGGGAGATTGCCGACGATCCGAAAGGGCGAGCGGTCGGGCCAGGAGCCGAAATCAAGCTTGAGCGCGTCTCCCTCGTGGAGAATCAGGCGCGATCCGTGGCGGAGCCGCAGTTCGGAAGCGAGATCCCGGTCGATCTCGACCGCCCAGAGCTGTCCCACCTGCTCCAGGAGCCTGTCGGTCAAGGCCCCGTGTCCAGGGCCGATCTCCACGATGACCTCTTCCGGGCGGGGGGCGACCGCCTCGACGATGCGCGAACGGATCAGCGGATCGTGCAGGAAATGCTGTCCGAAACGTTTCCGGGGTCTAGCGAATGGGGGCATAGCGGATCGCGTGATCCAGCGCACACCGGAAAGAGTGGTCTTGCGCCCTTCCGCTACCGGCCAGCTCCAGAGCGGTTCCATGATCGACCGAAGTGCGAAGGAACGGTAGGCCTAAAGTGACGTTCACGGCGCTATCGAAGAAGGCATACTTGATGACGGGAAGCGCTTGGTCATGGTAGAGCGAAATCCAGGCGTCCTGTGTGTCCGCCGAGTGGGGGCTGAGAGCCGTATCGGCCGGCCAGGGGCCACTGACTTTTAGCCCACGGAGACGGTGGGTTTCCAGGACCGGCCGGATGACCCGTTCTTCCTCGTCGCCAAAAAGTCCGCCTTCCCCGGCATGCGGGTTGAGACCGAGGACACCGATGCGAGGATCCTTGAGCCCGTAGCGCGCCCGCAGCGCGTGGGAAACGGTCACGAGAGTGGAATCGAGGCGTTTTGTATCCACGAGGCGAGGCACGTCCCTCAGGGCCACATGAGTGGTGACGAGCGCGACCCGGAGGCTCGGTGTCACGAACATCATGACCGGCTGCGGACTTCCGGTCTTCTGTCCCAGATATTCGGTATGTCCTTCGAAGGGCAGTCCGGCATTTTTGAGATGAGCCTTGTGGACCGGTCCCGTGACAAGGGCTTGGAATTCACCCGTGAGGCAGCCGGCAATCCCCCGGTCAATCGTCTCCAAGACATAGGGTGCGTTGGCGGGTTCGAGATGACCGGGCCGGACGGGCGCTTCCAGGGGAATGTCCAGCAGGGACAGCCCACCCGCGCGGGCTGCGCCGGGAGTATAAACGGGGGCGTCGAAGGAGCGGCCAATCTGGTGCGCCCGGTCTTCGAGAAGTTTGCGGTTCCCAATGAGCACCACCTGGGTTCCCCTCCAAGCGGTCCCGTCCATCTGGACCGCAAGGTCGGGACCAATTCCCGCGGGTTCTCCGGTCGTGAGGGCAATGGCGGGTTTTAGTGGGCCCACGGGACAAGATAGTGCACGAAGGCTTGGGCAATCAGGCCGTGCAGGAAATGGGCCGCCTGATGACGGAGCCGTCGTTCGAACAGGATGGAATAGGCCCTTTGGGAGAAGATCCGCTGGGTCACGTTGTGCCGACGGATACCCAATACCTGCGCAATGACCCAGCCGTTGTCGGTGAAAAACGGTTGACTGATCTGCCGGATCGCGAGATGGGACAGGATCCGGGGGTACGGGGCGGGTAGCGATTTGGGGAGTACCCAGCCGAGCAGTCCCCCGGTAAGCTCGACCGTGGGGTCGTCCGAGTTGGCCTTGGCCACGGTCGTCCAGTGGGCTCCGTGCATCAACTGCTGACGAAGCTGGATGAGACGCCGGCGAACGGCGGCAGCGGGTTTTGCGGGTGTGGGTCGGATGACGATCTGGCGGATGCGGTACTCCCGTGCAAAGATCGGATGCGTTTCGGTGACCTTCCGGCCGAGCAGTTTCAGGATGACGAATCCCCGGCGGGTCTCGATGGGAGCCGTGATCCCTCCTTGGGGCAAGGTCTTCAGGGCCGCGCGCCAGGAGGCCGGCAGGACACCTGCTGCCTTCCAGCCCATCTCCCCTCCCTTGAGCGCGTTGCGCCCTGCCGAGTCGGCCACCGCGATGTTCGAAAAAGAGTGGCCCAGCTTGAGCTCGGTGACCAGCGCTTCCGCCTGGTTTTTGGCGGCTTGGACCGTGAGGGGGTTGCGTGCGGTCGGAATGTTGATCCGTATGTCCTTGAGGTGGTAGGTCACCTGGGTTCCCAGGGGATGGTTCCGGATCCAGGCCGCGACCTCGCCTTTGGTGACATTGACGTTGGGAACCACGGCCGCTGAGATCATGCGATGGATGATGAGTTCGCCCTGGATGAAATTACGGAAGGCCATGTAGTTGATGTGTTCTTGGCGTAGTTTTTCCGGAAACTGGTTGAAGGGGACCTTATCCCGCTCGGCAATCTCGGCGAGTACTCCACTTACATGCTGGGCGGAGACGGTGATTCCGTGAAGGTGGGCGGCTTCGAGCTCAATTTTCTGCTGGATCATGCGGGCCAAAACCTGTCGGCGGAAGATTTTGCGTGGCGGAACTGCGAAGTGACGGGCCATGAGCTCATGGCTGAGCAGTTTCATTTGACGATCCAGGCTGCTTTGAAGGACGGGTGAACCGTTCACGACGGCAATGACTCGGTCCAGAAGAACTCCCTTGAGGGGGGGGGCGACCGGTTGGGACCGGGGAGGAGAGGGAGGAGGGCGAAGGGACGGAGCCGGGTGCGGGTGCGTGACCGGGGGGGTCGAGGCGCATCCGGCAAGGAGAGTGGTGAGGCCCAAGGCCGCGGGAACCACAATTTTCTGCCAGAACGGGGTTGTTTCAGTCGCTTTCATTGGTCACCATACCCTAGGATGTCGTTTTCGAGGAAGGTATCGAGCGGTCGGCCCAGACTACCCAACCCCTTGAATGACAGTTGAAAATAAATACCGGAATTGGGTTGTCCCACACTGCCGATGGTCGTTCCTGGCGTCACAAAACGCCGGGCGATCAGCCGGAAGATCCAGCAACAGGTATCGTACTGGATTCCGGCGAAGCTTTCGAGTGTGGCGTGATCCAGCGCCGAGTAGTCCCAGCTGCCGACCACGCTCAGTTGGCGGGTAATGGGCCAGACCATCGAGATTTCCGTCTGATTCAGGAAATTCCGGTCATAGCGGTAGCCGAGATCGATGACCTGCCCCCCGGAAGCCCGATACTCGAGTTCGAGGGTTGCCTGGTCCCACTGCTTGAGGTAAGGATCCCACTCGAGGCCGGCTTCACTGAACCAGTGATGATCAAAGGTGATGGATCCCGCGCCCACGTAGTTAGACCGGGCTTGGGTGATCGGAGACTGGCCGGGTAAGGTGACGAGTTCGTTCGCGAAATAGAAGATCTCTCCCAGGGTGAAGGAGGCCAGCTGGGCTCCGGTTTGACTGTTCAGGATATCCGAGGTCACTGCAGCCGTGAGCTGATTGGCATCTCCTAGGCGATCGATACCGAGATACCGGTTGGTCGCAAAGAGCTCCTGGGTGCCGAAGGGGGGTAGCGTGGTGTCAAAAACCGGAAAATCGCTCTGGTTCCGGTAGGGAATATAGAGGTAAAACAGCTGCGGCTCGATGATCTGGAGCAGTCTCCCATCCGCCCAAGTCCGCGAAAAATGCAGTCGACCACGCAGGCTGGCGATGGGCGCAAAGCGGTTGAGGCTCGTGGGACCACCGGGCACGGCCGGTGCGCTCAGCAGGTAACGGGTTTCGCTGAGGCCGATGCGTGGGGTCAAAGACGCCGTGGGGTTGCCGAGGGTATAGCTCAGGCGTGGCTCGAGGTCGAGTCGGTCGCCGGTAAATGCAGTGGTGCTGGTGCTCACGTAGCGGACGAACTGGGCACGCCAGTGAAAGTCCAGGCGGGTCCGGTCACGCAGCCAGCGTCCATCGAAGAGCAGGTCCGGCAGGCTGGCATAGGGACGGTCGACTTCCGGGATGGTCGGATCAACCGTCTGGATGTCCTGGACCAGGCTTTCGATGTGCCAGGTCGGCTCGGCATAGGTCAGGGCGAGGGTCCGGTACTCATAGGGTTGTGCGGCTTCGATCAGGCTGGTCCCGAAATCCTGGAAATAACTTGGATCACTGACATAGTTGATGTTGGTCGATAGGTTCCAGTGGGTATTGAACTGAGTCGTGTCGAGGTAGCTGAACTGGGCGCGGCGGCTGTTGGTGAGCCGGTCGTGGGGCAGGTAATGACCCACGAGTTCTCCATGGCTTGTTTCCGTCAAGTAGCGGAAGTTGATGCCGGTCATGAGGCCACGGTAGCTCAAAAAACGTGGGGTCAGGGTGAGGTCCATGTTGGGAGCGATATTCCAGTAGTAAGGCACCGAAAGATCGAGCCCATTCAGGCTGTTGTCGCCGATCGTGGGGGCCAGCAAGCCGGATTTTCGCTGGCTGGTCAGGGGAAAACTGAGATAAGGAGTCCAGAAGATCGGAACGCCATAAAAGTTGAGCCAGACATCGTGTGCGACTCCAACATCGTCTCGGGGATACAGTGTGGCCGATCCGGCATGCAGTGCCCAGTCGGCTTTTCCGATTGGGCAGGTGGTGTAGCGGACGGAATACAGGCGGGCTTTCCGGTTTCCGTTGATCGCGATCCGACTCGCCGAACCATGCCCGTGACGTTTTGGGATTTCGTAGTGAGTGTTGTAGAACAGACCGTTTCCGGTCGTGAAGTTGTAGGTTCCGTGACTGCCGAGCAGATCGAAGCCGGGTTCCGCGAAACGCAAGTGACCACTGCCGGAAACAATGTTGCGGGTTCGGTCATAGCGGGCTTTGTCGACCCAGAGACGCCGTTCCCCCTGAGTCAGGGTCACATTGCCGAAGAGATGCGAGACGCCTTTCCGGACCATCTGGGCCCGCCGGGAGCGGGCGATCACCACTCCAGGGACCGGATGACGGGGCAGGGCGGCGGAAGGCAGCGGAGGGCAGTTACGGAAGAGGTAGAGGGGCCGGGCCAGCCCTGGCGCTGCGAGACCGGCCAGGATGAGGCTGACCCAGAATCGGCGGACGGGAATCCTCACGGGGGCAGAAAGGCCGGTCCGCAGCACGGCCTGAGGGTCGGCGGAGCCGCCTTTTCCGCTATCATGGGCAGCCGCAGGCAGGTGAGGGGCACGGTTGAATCGTCGGGACAGAATGAGACAATGGATCACCGATGCAATCGGGGCCTTTGCGGAACTCCGGCCCGCATCCCAGGATGCTTCGTTTCGCCGCTATTTCCGCATTATATATCCGGACCAGAGCCTGATCGTCATGGACGCCCCGCCGGATCGGGAGCCGCTCGGCCCGTGGCTTGAGGTGCGTGACCTCCTCGCGGGGGCGGGTATTCACGTTCCTGCCCTGATCGTGCTGGATCGGGAGGAAGGTTTTGTCGCCATGGAAGACCTGGGTTCGGTCACTTACGAAACCGCCCGCCAGCAAGGCGTGGATCCCGGGCAGCTCTTTGGGGAGGCGTGGTCTGCGCTGGTTCGTCTGGCTGCGGTGCATCCTCCGACCGGCTGGGCACACTATGATACGGAACGCTTGGAGCGGGAGATGGACCTGTTCTGGACCTGGCTGGTCGGTCGTCACCTGGGCCTTGATGCGCCTGTCCTGCGCGACCGTTTTGCCAATGTCCACCGGGCGTTGATTGATCGAGCCCTCGGACAGGGCCAGGTCTGGGTCCACCGGGACTATCATTCGCGAAACCTGCTCTTTTTGCCTGAACGCTCCCCGGGCGTGATTGATTTCCAGGACGCCGTGGTCGGACCCGCGAGTTACGACCCGGTTTCACTCCTGCGGGACTGTTACGTCGAATGGCCTGATTCCGCTGTCCTCGACTGGTTGAAGGACTACCATGTCCAAGCCTGCTCCGCTGGCCTCCCGCTTCCCGCCTGGCCCGACTGGCGGGTTGACTTTGACTGGATGGGGATCCAGCGCCATCTCAAGGCTGCGGGGATTTTTGCCCGCCTGTGGCACCGCGACGGCAAGCCGGGCTATCTCGCGGATATCCCACGGACTTTGGGATATGTGATCCGGGCCAGTTTCCCCTATCCTTCCTTGGCTCCGTTTGGCACCTGGATCGAGGCCGAAATCTTGCCGGCACTGACCGCTCCCAAACCATGAAGGCGCTTGTACTTGCGGCTGGTCGCGGGACGCGTTTACGCCCCTGGACTGACCAGATTCCCAAACCGCTCCTCAAGGTCGGCGGACAGTCACTGATCGTGCATCAGATTCAGGCGCTTGCTGCGGCCGGCTTCCAGGACTTGGTCGTCAACCTGTCGTATCGAGGAGATCAGATCCGATCGGTACTGGGCGACGGCAGGAATTGGGGGGTTCGGATCCGCTATTCCGACGAGGGACCTGAACCACTTGAGACCGCTGGAGGAATCCGGCGTGCGTTGCCTTGGCTCGGGCCCGCCCCTTTTCTGGTGGTCAATGCCGATCTCATGACCGATTTTCCGTATGCAACGCTCAGCAACCTCGAACCGGATGAAGCGGCGCAGATCGTTCTGGTCCCGAACCCCGGCCACCACCCGGAGGGGGACTTCACCTTGACCCGGGGACGAGCCGGAACCGGGGATGGGCCCCGCCTGACCTTCGCCGGGATTGGCTGCTACCGAGCAGCTTTGTTTGAATCCATGGCAGCAGACCGACCCCTGCCTCTGGCTCCCTGGTTGCGCCACTGGGCTTTAGAGGGTGTGTTGGGTGGGCGGTTCTATGATGGCCTCTGGAGAGACATGGGCACTCCAGAGGCCTGGCGGGATGCCGGATTCCCTCTGAGCGGGACTTCCATGGCCGGATGGTCGGATCCTTCACCTTCCGAGTGAGATGTGCAGCCTGTCCTGGGGCGTGCTGAGTGGGAGCTGGCGGATTTTGAGCCAACGGAGTGTCTGTCGGGCAAGACTGGATGATCGGACAAAGCAAGGATCGTGATCCGGGCCGATCAGGCATCGGGGATCGCTCGCGGAGTTCGCCCCAACATTCGCACGATGTGCGCCAGGCACCTGGAGTTAGCCGGACATCATCGGATTGTCTGTTCAACGCTCAGGTTAAAAAAGCCCGATCGGGGAGCGGGTTACGGCAATGGCCACGATGTCAGCAAAAACCAGCACGGCGAGTGCAAAGAGCCCCCACCGCCAAAGACGTGGGCCACGCAGGCGAAAGGCGAGAATCCCAAGGGCGATATAGGCGATCACGAGCAGCAACTTGACCCCGAGCCAGGTGACGCGGAGGGGATCGAGCGAGAGGCTCCACGCGAGTGCGATGCCGGTTGCCAGTAACAGAGTATCCACCACATGGGGAGCGATCCGGAAAAACCGGCCCTTCAAGGGCTGGTCGAACACCAGGTTGGGTACACCCCGGATCAAAAACAGCAGAATGCTGGAGAAAGCACAAATGACATGACAGGCAACGAGGAATGGTAAAAAAGCCACGGCAGGACTCAGGGAGGGCAACCGGGTTAGGATATCGACTCTTGTGTCGGTCTGTCTTCACGGAAGGGGGAAGCACGCCCGTTTGTCGGCGGGTGGCCGAATGGCAGGGTGATGCGTGCTTCCAGTCCACCGTCCGGGTGGTTGCGGAGGATCAGCCGACCACCGTGGGTTTCCGCGATGTTCCGGGCAATGCTGAGTCCGAGTCCGAAGCCACCGCGTTCATGTCCGCGGGAGGGATCAAGACGATAGTAGGGCTCGAGAACTTTCTCGAGTCGGTCGATCGGGATGCCCGGCCCATGATCGCGGATCTGGATCTCGACCTGTCGGTCACCGGGATGGATGCCGATTTCCACGCTGCCCCCGTATGCCAGTGCGTTCTGGATCAGGTTCTCGAAGAGTCTCCGTAGGAGTGAGAGTCGGCCCGGGATGGGTTGTTCCAGTGAACCGGTCAGGGAAACCGTAAGTCCCTGTTCTGCCAGATCCGCCACGATCGTTTCCAGAAGCGCGGTCAGGTCGATTGCTTGTTCCTTTTCCGTGATATCCAAGCCGTGCAGGAAGTCGAGGGTCTGGCGGGTCATGGCCTCCATTTCCGCGAGGTCCCGAACGAACTTGGCCTTAAGCTCAGAATCATCCAAAAGTTCACTGCGGAGACGCATTCTCGTGATCGGGGTTCTCAGATCATGTGAAATGGCAGTCAGCAGCCGGGTCCGGCCTTCGATAAACTGGCTCAGGCGGTTTTGCATGTCGTTGAAGGCGCGTGCAGCGCGCCGTACTTCGATGGGACCCTTCTCCGGCATCGAGGGACGACGAATGTTACGGCCCAGATCTTCTGCGGCATTGGCCAGGTCCCGGAGTGGGCGTGTGGCCAGGTGGACCGCCCAGAGCGAAAGCAGGATGATGCCGATGCCCAAAACACCCAGGTAGACAATCAGGGGATACGGCCACTCGGTCACGGCCAATGGACGAAGGTAGTTGAATCGGACCCATCCAGCGGGATCCAACCGAACTTGGAACAGGCTGCGGGTCCGGTAGCCGTATTCGAATGGGAACAGGCGGTCAGCGGCGGGGACCGGTTCCCTCAGGAGGTAGCCGCTGATGCGATGGTGGGGGAGCAGTTTCTGGAGCAGATGAAGAAAACGCAAGGCCCTCAGATCCTGTGGCAGGGCATGGAGAGCGGGTGGGGGACGATGCCGAAAAAGCTGGATCTGCACCCGGGGAGAGGTCCGGATCGAGGCCACCAGCTTCTGTTCCGAGGGAGGCAGACGGTCCAGCAGGCTCACCAGATCGGCATCCTGTTCCGCCCATTGGCGGTCGGAAAAGTAGACCAAAGCCTGGTTCCTTTCGTAGAAGCTGAGGCTGGCGGCCAAGATCTGTGCGACGATCAGGCCTGTGAGAAGGATCAAAACCAGGCGTCCGAAGAGCGATTGCGGAAGCCAGCGGATCATCGGGCGGGCTCGGCCGCGAGGGTGAACAGATAGCCTTCTCCCCGTACCGTACGGATGAGGTTCGGTTCACGTCCGTCGTCACGAAGACGATGGCGGAGTCGGCTGACCTGGATATCGAGACTGCGGTCCGTGGGCGATTGGGGGCTGCGACTCCACAGCATCTCGGTCAGAACCTCCCGTTGAATGACGGTCTGGGATCGCTCGAGGAATATGCGCAAGAGCCGGTATTCGGCGCCCGAAAGGGCGATCCGCACATTTTGCGGATCGATGAGTTCGCGACTGCCCGTGAGCAGCCGCCACTCCCCGAAGCGGAACTCGCGGATGGATTCGCTGTCCAACGTCTCCGGAAAGGCACGGGTTCGCCTGAGGACACTGCGGATCCGGGCCAGGAGTTCCTCTGGGTGAAAGGGCTTTGGCAGATAGTCGTCGGCCCCTGTCTCGAGCCCGACGATCCGGTCGGTTTCTGATCCTCGTGCCGTCAGCATGAGAACGGGAATCCGGGAGCGCTCGCGCAGCCATCGGCACCAGCTGAGTCCATCCAAGTCGGGTAGCATGAGGTCCAGAATAATGAGATCGGGAGACTGGCCCGGTGTTTCGATCGCTGATTCGAGGAAGGATCCATCCGGAACCGCTCTGACCCGGTACCCGTGGCGGGTCAAGAACAACTGCAGGAGTTCCCTGATTTCCGGATCATCGTCGACGACCAGAATAAAATCGTTCCGTGCCAAGGGGTGTAGGTCCTAGTACCGCTAGAGGTTCAAGGCCATTGTAAGTCGGAAGTGAGGGGGGTTCTGTAACAAATTGTAACGTTAGCTCTCTCGCTGGGATGGTTCGTGGGAAAATAGGTCATTACTTACCGAGATCCGTTGTGCCGCAGAGATCCTCTCGATTGTTTTCCAAGGGCCGCCTCATCGGGAGCCTCATGCTTCTCGGCTTGGTGGGAATCACCGTCTGGCGCATCCGCGCGGTGGAACACTCCGGAAAACCCAAGACCGATACACCCCTGGTCGTGGCCACGGCTGTGATCCGGCTGGCTACGGTTCCCGTTGAACTGCGAGCTACCGGAGAGGTCGTCTCGCGGCACAGTGTCAGTGTCATGCCGCAGGTCAGTGGTCTGCTGCAGTCGGTGGGTTTCCATGAAGGCCAGATGGTATCCCGCAATCAGCTCCTTTTCCGGATTGATCCGGCTCCGTTCCAGGCGGCACTTGCCTCGGCACGGGCGGCTTGGAGTCTGGATGAATCCATCGTCCGACGGGACAGTGCGCTTCTGCCTCATGGCTATATCTCACCGGAGGCCTATGAGACGGCGGTCGCCACGGCCCAGCAGGCCAAGGCGGCTCTCCGACAAGCCCGGATCAACCTGTCCTACACGACGATCCGTGCGCCGATTGCTGGCCTGACCGGGGCGATCTCCGTGCGTTCAGGCAACCTCGTGTCCTCCAGCATGACGACTCCCTTGGTCACGATCAACCAGATGGCGCCCATTTTGGTCGAGTTCAACCTGCCCCAAAGTGATCTGGATACCGTCCTCCACTACCACGACCGGGGTCCGGTCGGAGTGGAGGTCAGCCGGGAAGGGGGTAATCACGTCTTGGGCACCGGTCCTTTGGTTTTCATTGACAACACAGTCAACAGCCAGACCGGTACGGTGCTTTACCGGGCACGGCTTGCGAACCGTCCGCTTCGGCTCTGGCCGGGACAGTATGTCCGGGTTCGAGTGGTCCTGGCCATTCAGAAGAATGCCCGTGTCATACCCCAAACGGCTGTTCAGGACGGTCAGAAGGGGCATTTCGTCTACGAGGTCATAAACGGCGTGGCCCGGATCGTTCCAGTTTCGGTTGCCCGTGAGGTCGGTGGCCTGGCCGTGATCCGGACCGGCCTTCCGGTTGGGGCGATGGTGGTGACCGAAGTGCCGGAGACCCTGAGAAACAACATGCGGGTCATGCCACGGAACCAGCCCCCGTCGACCCCCAAGCGCCGACTCACATGAAAGTCAACCCGTCATCGGTCTTCATCCATCGCCCGGTCATGACCACGGTCATCATGGCCGCACTCCTGATTTTTGGACTCGTGTCCTATTTCAGCCTGCCGGTCAGCGAGTTGCCGCCGGTCGAGTTCCCGACGATCAACGTGTATGCCAGCCTACCGGGCGCCAATCCCGAAACCATGGCCTCCTCGGTGGCCACGCCGCTCGAACGTCAGTTCTCGACCATTGACGGGCTGAGAACCATGAGTTCGGTCAATACGACCGGCAACACCTCGATCACGCTCCAGTTCCGCCTGTCGAAAAACATCAACAGTGCGGCCATGCTCGTTCAGGCGGCAATTTCTCAGGCGCTTGGGCGGCTCCCCCCCGAGATGCCGCAGCCGCCGGTCCTGCATGAGGCCAATCCGACCGCTTCGCCGATCATTTTCCTCACGATGACAGCCCGGCATCTGCCCATGACCACACTTGACAACTACGCGGAAACGCGTGTGGCCGAGCAGATTTCGATGTTGTCCGGTGTTTCGGAAGTCAACGTGTTTGGCGGGGAGAAATATGCAGTCCGCCTGGAACTCAATCCCTATGCCCTGAATGCCCGCCATCTGGCCCTGACCCAGGTCATCCAGGCGGTGCAGAGCGGCAACACCAACCTGCCGGCGGGTACGCTCTATGGTTCGACCCGCACCTACATGGTACAGGCCCAGGGCCAGTTGCGGAATGCGAAAGCCTACAACGGACTGGTGGTGACCTACCAGAATGGCGCACCCGTCAAGCTGTCCAGCATCGGCCGGGCAGTGAACAGCGTCGAGGCCAACAAACAGGTCACCTACTTCATCAACAAGGCCTACGACCATGGACGACGGATGCACTCGATCATGCTGGCGGTTCAGCGCCAGCCCGGCTCCAATGCCGTCACCATCTCCAACGAGCTGCACAAGGTGATCGCCACGCTGTCGAAGCAGGCACCGGGTGACGCCAGATTGCAGATTTTCCATGATCATGCCGCATTTGTGAATCTTTCAATCCGGGAAGTCAAGCTGACGCTCCTGCTCTCGATTCTGTTTGTCACGTTGGTCATCTTTGTCTTTTTGCGCAATCTCCGGGCCACCCTGATTGCTGCCCTCGCCCTTCCCACGTCGATCATTGGAACCTTTGCGTTCATGAAGCTCATGGGTTTCGGACTCGACAACCTGTCGCTCATGGGCCTCACGCTGGCTGTGGGATTCGTCGTCGATGATGCCATCGTGGTTCTCGAAAACATCATCCGCCATCGGGAAATGGGGGAACCGGTGTTTCGGGCGGCTCTCCTGGGTACCCAGGAGATTGGTTTCACGGTGGTTTCGATGACTTTGTCCCTAGCTGCGGTTTTTCTCCCGATCCTCCTCATGGGGGGCATCCTGGGCCGGCTGTTTCGGGAGTTTGCCATCACGGTCGCCATCGCCATCCTGCTTTCCGGTGTCGTCTCGCTCACCCTGACCCCCATGTTGTGCAGTCGCTTCCTCAAGGAAACGATGACGACCAACCGCTTCCAACGACTGTTCGAGATCGGATTCGATAAGGTGCGGGCCTTCTACGAGAGCACGTTGACCTGGGCTGTCGGGCACTGGCGCACGATGCTGGCCGTCGCTGCGGCGATGCTTGTGCTGACCTTCTACTTTTTTGCCATTGTGCCGAAGGGATTTATCCCGCAGGAGGATACCGGTCTCGTGCTTGCCGCGACCCAGGCACCAGAGGGAATCACATTCCACCAATTGAGGCGTCTTCAGGACCGAGTGGTCCGTATCGTCAAGGCCAACCCCGATGTCGCCCGCATCATTTCCAGCGTGGGCCAGGGTGAGGGTGGGACGGCAGGTGGCAACATCGGCCGCTTCTTTTTCATGCTGAAAAGCCAGCGCAGTGTGAGCGCGAACCAGGTCATCCAAGAGCTCCGGCGGGCGGTTCGAAAGGTACATCGCTTGCAGGTCTTTTTTCGCATCCCCCCGGCCATCAGCATCGGATCATTGGGGGGGAACGGTTCTTACGACTATGTGCTGCAGGGGTTGAGCGTACGGGCGTTGAATCGTGCAGCAACCCATTTTCTTCCGGAGTTACGCCAGGTTCCCGGCATCCAGAGCGTGAGTTCAAGTCTCCAGCTCAACAATCCGGAAATCAACATCCATATTCTCCGGCAGCGGGCCTCCCTGCTCGGCGTGACCGCGCAGGCCATCCAGGCAACCCTGGACGATGCATTCGGGGGGAACCAGGTCAGCCTGATCTATGGCGCCTCAAACGAGTACCCCGTGATTGCGGAGCTGGCCCAACCCTACCAGCGCAACATGGCTGCCCTCAATATCCTGAATGTGCCCGGTGCGAATGGAACCCTCGTTCCATTGCCAGCGGTTGCCCGCATCCGTGCCGGGATCGGACCTTTGGAAGTCGACCATTACGAGCAGCTGCCCTCGGTCACCTTCTCCTTCAATCTGGCGCCCGGAACTTCGCTCGGGCAGGCCACCCGACGGGTCGAGGCATTGGCCCAAGCCCGGCTCCCGGCGGGTATTACCGGGGTTTTTGCCGGGAGTGCACAGACCTTCCAGAAATCACTGGTTGACCTGCCCGTGCTTCTGCTGATCACGATTCTCGTGATCTACATGGTGTTGGCCATCCTCTATGAGCACTTCATTCACCCCATCACGATCCTGACGGCGCTTCCTCTCGCCATGGTTGGGGCGCTTTTGAGCCTGATCCTGTTCAACCAGCAGCTCAACATTTACAGTTTTGTGGGACTCATCATGCTGGTCGGACTCGTCAAGAAGAACGGAATCATCATGATCGACTTCGCGATCGACCGTCGCCGTGCAGGCGCCAGTGCTCCAGAGGCCATCATCGAGGCCTGTGTCGTGCGCTTCCGCCCCATTCTGATGACAACCCTGGCCGCTATTCTGGGCACACTGCCGATCGCAATCGGGTTCGGTCCTGGTGGAGGTTCCCGGCGCCCGCTCGGAATTGCCGTGGTCGGCGGACTCGTGTTTTCGCAGGCACTGACGCTCTACATCACACCGGCCTTTTATGTCGCGATGGATCGGCTTTCCACCCGGCTTCATCCGGTGGATTCCGCACAGCCGGCAGCGAGCTATCCGGCTCCTTCCATTTGAGACTCCGGGAGAAGAATGAAGCCGCGCACGGGGTTAGTGCGAATAGCTGCCGCTCCGGACCTTGCCCCGGAAGACGAGATACTGGTAGCCGTTGTAGACGAGCATGATCGGAAGCAGAAGCCCGATCCCGGCCAGCATGAAAACCAGAGTCAAGGGGGAGGATGCAGCCGCCTGAAGGGTGAGTGAGGGGGGGACCAATGCCGGATAGAGGCTTATGGCCAGACCGCTGAAGGAGGTCAGAAAGATCACGACCGTGGCCGTGAAGGGAAGGATCTCCCGTTCTCGATGCAGCGCATGAAGCAGGATCCCGAAGGCACAGAGGGCCAGGAAGGGCAACGGGGCAATGAAGTAGAGAGAGGGGGTCGTGAACCACTTGTGGGCCACATGGGGGTAGATGATCGGAGTCCAGACCGTCACGACCGCTGCGACGAAAAGCGTAAGCAGTGCCAGCCAAAAGGCAGCCCGGCGGGCCGTTGTCTGGATGATACCCTCGGTTCTCAGGATGAGGTAGGTGGCCCCGAGTAGGGCGTAGCCCGCCGTGACGCCCAGAGCCACGATCGCCGGGAAGGGTGCCCACCAGATCCAGACCGACCCCGTGAAATGTCCATTCCGTGAAGGAATGCCGCCGAGCACGCTGCCTAAGGCGAGCCCTTGGGAAACCGCAATGAGGAGACTCGAGCCGGCAAAGGCGATGTTCCAGAATCGCTTGTTGTTTGCGTGTTCTCTGAACTCAAAGGAGGAAGCCCGGAGGATCATCCCGAACAGCATGAAAATGACCGGCAGGTAGAGGGCATGGAGAAGCAAGGCATACGCGACTGGAAAAGCACCGAATAGGGCACCGCCCAAAAGAACCAGCCAGGTTTCGTTGGCATCCCAGACGCTGCCCAGGGTTCCCATGAGGATGGCGCGCCGTTCTTCCGTGGGCGAGAACAGCGACAGCATGCCGACGCCGAGAGTGAAACCGTCCAAGACGACATAGAGGGCCAGAATGACCCCGATCAGGCCGAACCAGATGTTTTCGAGCAGTGCCGTTGCCGCCGTCATGTTCAGGGTTCGTCCAGGGGATGCGGGGGAGTCCCGGAGGCCGTCGTATCAATCGGATGGGCCGGATGAAGCGGTGGTGGGATCAATCCGAGATCGGGTCCTTGGTGGATGATGCGCCGGAAGAACACGCCGAATGTGACAAACAGCACTCCATACAGCAGGAGATAGCCGAGTAGCGAAAAGGTCACAGTGCCTGGGGCGAGGTGGGAGACTCCCGCGGAGGTCCGGAGGATGCCATTCACGATCCAGGGTTGGCGCCCGACCTCGCGGACGATCCATCCGCATTCCACCGCCACATACCCGAGGGGAAGGGCGGCGATCCAGGCCTTGAGCCAGAGGCGGTGACGGTCCACCTGATCCGGATGGAGTGCCTTGCGCCACCAGAGCCAGAGGCTCCAGAGCATCAAGCCGAAAACGTAAAACCCGATCAGCACCATGAGGCGAAAGGCATAGAAAATAAGGGGCAGAAGCGGAGGCTGGTTCCGGCGGGGAATGGATTTGAGGCCAATGACCCGCCCCGTGATGCGGTGCGTCGCAAGCAGGCTTAAAAGGTCCGGAATCTTGATTGCCCACAGGTTTTTCTGGGCCTGCTGGCTGGGCCAGGCGACCAGTGCCCAAGATGCGCCCTGTCCTCGTGGATTGGTGTGCCAGTGTCCTTCCAGGGCTGCTCCCTTGGCCGGCTGGTAATGAAAAACGACCCGGCCGCTGCCGTCACCCAAAAAGATCTGGAGCGGAGCCACGACCAGTCCTGCGAGAATCACGAGCTTGAGCGATTTCAGGAAAAAGGACCGTGCCTGGCCACGGTAAATGTAGTAGGCCGAGAGGGCGCCGATCACGAGCAGCGAGGTTTCGAGACAGGCAAACCACATGTGGCCGACGGACCACAACGTGTAGGGATTGAAGATGGCCTGCGTATAGCTCGTGACGATGAACCGTCCCCCCCGCATGATTCCACCGGCCGGAGACTGCATCCAGCTGTTGGCCACCATGATCCAGAATGCCGAGAAGGAGGCACCCAAGGCGACCATGACCGTGGCAAACAGGTGGATTTTGGGAGCCACGCGTCGCCAGCCGAACAGCATGATGCCCAGGAACCCGGCTTCCAGCATGAATGCCATGGCGCCTTCGAAGCCCAGGATGTTGCCAAAAAAATTGCCCATCGCCCGGGCAAAGGGGGCCCAGTTGGTACCGAATTCGAACTCAAGGGGCACGCCGGAGGCCACCCCGATCCCGAAGTTCAGGATGAAAAGCTTGGCCCAGAAACGGGCGTGCCGGTAGTAGTCGGGGTCACGGGTCCGAAGCCACAAGCTCTCGTTAAGAACCAAAAACAGAGACAGGCCAATCGTGAGAACCGGCCAGAGAATGTGGAACATCGCAGTCAAGGCAAACTGCAGCCGTGATAGGACAAGCGCACTCATCGCAGGTAGGTCTCCCTACGTTTACCCAATATTATAGGCTGTAGGTGAACCTCCTCCTTCTGTCGGATTTCACCAAACCCAACGGGCTCCATCACCCCCTCCCTCTGAGGGAGGGATTAGTGCCAGTACCAGCGATCGGTGAGGAGCGTCAGGACGCGATGCGCATAGCCGGTTCCATCCCTTTGGCCGTAGTAGTTCTGGAGCGCCAGCGCATAATCGCCATGGGCACGGTGGAGATAGTAGTACAGGATGGCACATCCGATCCTGAGATTCGTCTGCATCTGAAACAGATTGTCCCCCGGGCGACCGATTTGGCGGAGCCAGAAGGGCATGATTTGCATGAGCCCCTGGGCTCCCGTGGTGGAAACCGCAAAACGATGGAAGTCGCTTTCGACGTTGATGATGGAGAGTACGAGTTCGGGGGAAACGTGCGCTTCGACGGCCGCCGTATGGACGGCGAGCAAAAGTCGGGTGCGGTCGCGGGGGTTGGCCACATAGGGACGAAGACGCCGGGACATGACCCGAAGCCAGACCCGAGCCACGATCGGGCTGTGAAATCCGGATCTCCGTTCGGCCATGGCCTGGCGCAGGTAATGATCCAGTGCCGGGTCATGCCGGGGTGCGGGTCCAGCCCGTGCTCCGCTGGCGAGAAGCACCAAGGCCAGTCCGCCATACCGCCAGAAACGGATGGACATCTCAGGAGAAGTTGCGCATCCTGTCGAGGACCGTGGTGCATGCATCCTGCAGGGTCAGCAACTGGGTGGTGCGGCTTTTTCGATCCCGCCACTCCACCCGATCCTCCGCGAGCCCCCGTTCCGAGACCACGAGCCGTTGCGGAATGCCGATCAGGTCAAGATCCGCAAACATCGAACCCGGACGAAGGTCCCGGTCGTCCAGCAGCGTCTGACATCCCTTGGATTCCAGTTCCGCCTCGAGGGTGCAGGCGGTCTCCCAGACCCGGGATGAGGTTTTGCCGCCGATGGGGGCGATGGCGACTGCGAAGGGCGCGAGCGGCATCGGCCAACTGATGCCCCACTCGTCGTGATGCTGCTCGATCGCGGCGGCCACGATGCGGCTCACTCCAACGCCGTAGCAACCCATCCACAGGGGTTTCTCACCACCGGATTCATCCTGAAAATAAGCATGAAGGCGCTCACTGTATTCCGTCCCGAGTTGGAAGATATGGCCGACCTCGATTCCCCGTACGAGCCGCAGTCGGCCCACCCCATCCGGGCTCGGATCCCCGTTGGTGACGACTCGTAAATCGTGGGCGGGGGGCTCCTGACAGTCGCGGCCCCAGTTCACCCCTTGCCAGAGTTCATCCGGTGCGTTGGCCCAGGCCGAGAAATCTGCGAGGTGTGCCGCCGCGTGATCAGCCACGAGCGGGCAGGGCAGGTCGAGGGGGCCGAGGGAGTTCGCATCGAGCGGGTGGCGTTCGTTCCACTCCGTGGGTGAAACCGGTTCCGCGTATCCCAGGACATGGGCTACCTTGACTGGATTGAGCGTGTGTCCGGCGCAGAGAGCGATGGCATGAAAATCACCCGCTGGGCTTTTGACGAGCTCGATCCGGATCTGTGCTTCTCCGCCAGTGGAGGTGGATTGCCGTGAAGATCGAGGACTGACTCGGATCTTTTCCAGCGGCCGTCGTGCCGGTGCCCGCAAACCCTCGGGAGGTCGGGCTTCAGCCAGTTCCACGTTCGCCGCGTACGGACCCGTATCGGAAAGTGCCAGTTGATCTTCTCCCGCGTCGGCGAGTACGTGAAATTCGTGAGAGTAGCGTCCCCCGATCGCACCAGAGTCAGCAGCGACCGCACGGGCCTCGAGTCCCAGCCGACGGAAAATCCGGTGATAGGCATCGTGCATGCGATCATAGCCCTCCTGAAGGGAGGACTCCGAGACATGAAAGGAATAGGCATCCTTCATGACGAACTCGCGTGCCCGCATGACTCCGAACCGCGGTCGAATCTCGTCGCGAAACTTGGTCTGGATCTGGTAGAACGTGAGCGGGAGTTCGCGGTAGGAGCGGATTTCGCGGCGGGCCAGATCCGTGATGACCTCCTCATGGGTGGGGCCGAAGCAGAAAAGCCGGTGATGACGGTCCGTGAGGCGCAGCAGCTCGGGTCCGTACTTGGTCCAGCGGTTTGATTCCTGCCAGAGTTCGGCTGGCTGGATCGCCGGCATGAGCAGTTCGACGGCGCCAGCCCGGTTCATTTCCTCGCGGACGGCCTCTTCCACCCGGCGCAGGACCCTGAGCCCGAGCGGGAGCCAGGTATAAATGCCTGCTGCAACCGAACGGATCATGCCCGCGCGCAGCATGAGACGGTGGCTGGCCAGTTCGGCTTCGGCCGGGGTTTCCTTCAGGGTGAAAAGACCGAGGACGCTCGTTCGCATGGGGAACCGGGAGTGGGACAAGGGTTGGAAAACCGATACAATTTAACAGAAGTAGCGGATCGACCCCCCGAGTCCCCGGGTCGTGACCGAACCCGTGGAGAGCGCCTGGACTATGATGGAGATATGGCCATCGTGATTCCCACAGCCAGGTCTGTTCTCTTCGTGCATCCTGGACGCTTGTGGGTGACTGGATGACCCACCCAGCCATGCAGCAAAGGAGCCGTCTCACGTCCGTCGTGAGCGCGGGTGGTTTGAATCCCGCTGACCGGGTCGGCATCTTGGGTTATGGCTCACAGGGGCGGGCCCAGGCCCTGAATTTGCGTGATTCCGGGGTGGTCGTGCGGATTGGATTGCGGGAAGACTCAGCGAGCCGGGAGCAGGTTCTGAGGGATGGGCTCGAAGCTTGCCCACTCGACACGCTGGCCCGCGAGATGGACTGGATCGTATTCCTGATCCCCGACGAGGCCCAACCGGAGGTTTACACCGGGCTTGAGCCATCGTTCAAGCCCGGAACGGCAATCGTGTTTGCTCACGGGTTCAATATTCACTACCGGAAAATCATTCCCCGCGATGATCTGGATGTACTTCTCGTGGCACCCCTCGCCGTGGGTGAGAAAGTCCGTGCCCTCTACGAGTCGGGTGGAGGCCCGCCCTGTGTCATCGCCTGTGACAGGGATGCGACCGGTCACGCATGGGTCCGAGTCCGCCGCTACGCGCAGGCGCTGAACCGGGCGCCGGTCCGCCTGTTTGAATCGAGTTTTGCCGAGGAAACGGAGACGGACCTCTTTGCCGAGCAGGCGATTCTTTGCGGGG
>JAJYFY010000073.1 GCA_021785265.1 Pseudomonadota bacterium | reverse complement strand
GCCTCCACACTGGCGGTAAGAAACACCTTGAGCACGGCATCAGGGAAAACCACGGTCCCCATGTCTCGCCCATCGGTGACCAGGCCCGGAGGCCGACGGCAAGAACGCTGAACCGGAAGCAAAGCCAAGCGCACAGCGGGTAGAGCGGCCAGACGGGAAGCCCGGGCCGCGGCAGCCTCATCGACGAACGCCTGGAAGGGGGGAGAGCCCTTGATTTCAAGGCCCATTCCGACCACCGCAGGACGGAGCTCGATACCGGCAATGAGGTCGCTGAGGGCCTGCTCATCACCGACGTCCAGGTGTTCTTGGAGCGCCTTCCATCCCAGCCATCGGTAGAGGCGACCACTTTCCAGCCAGTTCCATGACAAGTGTTCTGCCAGGCGAGAGGAGACGGTTCCCTTCCCTGCCCCTCCCGGTCCATCGATGGTGATGACCGGCACGAATGATCCGTCGATCACCCCAAAACGGCCTCCAGGGCTTTTCCCAGCGACTGGTTCTGGGCGGGCAGGCCGACCGTCACCCGGACGTGATCCGGCAGGCCCATGGCGGCCAGCGGTCGGATGATGATGCCGGTCTTGAGCAGCGCCTCGAAGAGCTGGCGGGACGGGACGGGGCTTACTCCCGTCACGAAGTTTGCCTGTGATGGCAGGGTCTGGATCCGGTGTTTTTCAAGGAGTGCCGTCAGACGGGGCCTTTCCGACAGAACCAGCTGACGGGTCCGTGCCAGATGCCCTGCGTCGTCGAGGGCAGCTTCCGCCGCTGCCAAGGCGAGGTGACTCACGCTGAAGGGCAGGCGGACCCGCTGGATGAGACGGACGAGGGCGGGGTCAGCCAGGCCGTACCCGATCCGGAAGCCCGCCAGGCCATAGGCTTTGGAGAAGGTTCTCGTGATCATCAGATTGGGATAACGATTCAGGAACTCGAGCCCCGAAACATAATCCGGAGCATCGACAAACTCGTAGTAGGCCTCATCGAGGACCACGAGCGTGTCGCGAGGGACGGCATCCAGTAGACGAGTCAGTGCCGATCGACCGAGGTAGCTGCCGATGGGGTTGTTGGGATTATCGACGAATAGGATCCGGGTGGCCGAATCCACCGCAGTGAGTAAATGATCGACCTCATGCCCGAGCCCGCTCCCCGCCCTCGCGACCCGGAGTTCAGCCCCAACGGAATGCACCGCAATAGCATAGGTGGGAAAGGTGAACTCAGAGATCACGGCATTGGTTTTCGGATTGAGCAGGACCAGAGCGAGCAACATGAAAAGCTGGTCGGATCCGGTTCCGATGACCAGACACTCGGATGGAACCCCGTGTTTTTCAGCCAGTTTCCGGGTCAGCGTATAGGCGGCACTGTCCGGATAGAGGGCCGCCTGGGTGAGCGCTTTCCCGGCCGCGCGAACCGCCTCCGGACTCGGGCCCAGGGGGTTTTCATTCGAGGCCAACTTGATCACGGAGTGGAGCCCGTACTCGCGCTCGACTTCCTCGATCGGTTTGCCCGGCTGGTAGGGTCGGATGGTATCGAGGTAAGGATTATGGGGCATGGTGATCCCGACGTGCCATCATCCGGCCGTCCGCTGATATTCCCGCATGAACTCCGAGAGCTGCCGTACGCCGGTTTCCGGCATGGCGTTATAAATACTGGCGCGGCAGCCGCCGACCGAGTGGTGTCCGGCCAGCTGAACGAGGCCGGCACCGGCTGCCATCTCGAGGAAACGAGGGGTTTGATCTTCGTCCGCGAGCCGGAAGGGAACGTTCATTCGCGAGCGGCAGGTCGGTGAAATCCCGTTCCGGTAAAAACCCCCACTCTGATCAATGGCTGCATAAAGGAGATCCGCCTTTTTCCGGTTGCGGGCTGCGAGAGCTACGAGTCCTCCTTCCTTTTCCATCCAGCGAGCCATGAGATCGGCCAGGTAGAGGTTGAAGGTGGGTGGCGTATTCACCATCGAATGGTGGGTCATCCATTCCTGGTACAGGAGATAACGAGGCCAGCCCTCAAGGGATCCGCCCAGGGCCTCCTTGCGGAGGATGACGATGGCCAGACCCGTGATACCGAGATTTTTCTGGGCGCCGGCAAAAATCAGGTCGAAGGTGTCAAGATGCGGAATGGGACGGGAAAACAGGTTGGCCGTCATATCGGAGACGAGGCACACACCCTCCCGGACGGGGGGAGCGGCAAACTCGATGCCATCGATGCTCTCGTTGTCGGTGTAGTAAAGATAGTCGATTGCTTCCGGGAGTGCCCACTGGGCCGGGTCCGGAATGACGGTCGGGTGTTCCGGATTTCCTCTGGTAGAGATTTCGGCCGCCACTTCCGCTTGGATCAAAACCGACGCCTCTGCCCGTGCAAGCCGCGACCAGTATCCGGTCAGGGCGTAGGCCGCCCGCCTCCGATGGGGTCGGGAGAGGTTCAGGGGGATCAGACTGAAATGGGGTTTCGCCCCTCCGGCCATAAAAAGGATCGTGTGCGAGTCCGGCAACTGGAGCAGTCGGCGGATCCGCTCTTCCAGTCCTTCGAGGAGTCTGAGAAACAAGGGGTCACGGTGGCTGATCTCGGCGATCCCCATCCCGGTCCGGCCGAAATGCCAAAGTGCGTCTTGCGCTTCGCGGATGACTTCCTCCGGAAGGTAGGCCGGTCCCGGCCCGAAATTCCACCCTCGCTCCTGTCGTCCGAGATCGGATCCCGCAAGCGGTTTCGACTGGCGAACCGTGGTGCTCATGAAGACGTTTCCTCCGCGGAGGCCGGGCTGCTTTCATCCGCCCCCTCATCAGGTTCAGCCGGTATCCGTTCCAAGTGGACGACGGTATCCCCGTCGTCCAGCCGGATGAGTCGGACCCCCTGGGTATTCCGACCGACACGGGAAATTGAATTCACTGCAATCCGGACGAGGGTGCCATTCTGGGTCACCAGCATGGCTTCATCCGCTTCCCGCACCGGGGCTGCCCCGATCACTGCCCCGTTCCGGGGTCCGGTCTGGATCGAAATTACGCCCTTTCCGCTGCGGGCTTGGGCCAGGTATTCCTCCAGCGCGGTGCGTTTCCCATATCCGTGAGCGGTCACGGTGAGAATGTCCTCGACGCCTTCCTCAAGGACCGCCACGGCCACCACATGTGCCCCGCCGGACAGGCGAATCCCGCGAACTCCGGTTGCCTGGCGCCCCATGGCGCGCACGTCGGTTTCCGGAAACCGGATGGCCTTTCCATTCGAGGCAAACAGCATGAGGTCACGATGGCCATCCGTGCGCTCCGCACTGATCAGCACATCCTGTTCCGGCAGATCGATCGCGATGATACCGCTCGACCGAGGACGGGAAAAATCGCTCAGGGCCACTTTCTTGATGATTCCCTGGCGGGTCGCCATGAAAACAAACTCTTCCCGGTCAAAGTGGTCCACGTCCAGAATCGCGGTAATGCGTTCGCCTTCACCGAGCTGGAGCAGGTTGACGAGGGGTTTACCTTTGGCGGAACTGCCCCCTTCCGGCAGCTCGAAGACCCGGGTCCAGTAGACTCGGCCGCGGGTCGAAAAACAAAGGAGTGTGTCATGCGTCCGGGTCAAAAACAGTTTTTCGATGAAATCGGATTCCTTGACAGCCGTTGCCGCCCGTCCTCGCCCCCCCCGTCGCTGCAAACGGTAGGTATCGAGAGTCTGGTACTTAATATAGCCTTCATGGGACAGCGTGACGACCACGTCTTCCTGGGCAATCAGATCCTCGGTTCGGAGAATCTCCCCGCCCGGTGCAATCTCCGTCCGTCGCTGATCGCTAAACTCATTCCGGATTTCGACCAACTCTCGACGGATTTCCTCGACCAGGCGGGCTTCCCGGCCCACGATATCTTCGTAATCACGGATCCGGTTGAGGAGATCAAGATACTCCGCCTCGATCTTGTCCCGTTCAAGACCGGTGAGTCGCTGCAGACGGAGTTCCAAAATGGCCTGGGCCTGGCTTTCCGTCAGCTGGTACCGCTCGAAGCGGTCCGGGATCCCGTCCCGCTCCACGCTGGCCCGGGCCAAGAGTTCAACCAGAAAGCTTCCGGGCCAGGCCCGATGGACCAGAGCCTCCCGGGCCTCGCTCGGCTGGCGGGCCTGCTTGATCACCTGGATCATCTCATCGATGTTGGATACTGCCAGAGCCAGACCTTCGAGGAGATGGGCGCGTTCCCGGGCTTTCTCGAGATCGAACAGGGTTCTCCGGGTCACGATCTCGCGACGGTGCTCGAGAAAGGCCTGCAACATCGAACGGAGGTCGAAAAGACGAGGCTGCCCGTCTTTCAAGGCCACCATGTTAATCACGAAAGAGCCCTGCAGCGCGGTGTGCTGATAGAGATTATTGAGCACGATGTCGGGGTTCTCACCCCGCTTGAGTTCGATCACGACCCGCATGCCATCCCGATCTGATTCGTCACGGAGCTCGCTGATCCCCTCGATTTTCCGTTCCCGGACCAGAGAGGCGATCTGTTCGATAAAGACGGCCTTGTTGACCTGGTAAGGCAACTCGTAGACGATGAGGGCCTCCCGGTTTCCGGGCCTCGGCTCGAGCCTCGTCCGTCCACGGACCCGGAGACGCCCACGTCCGGTCGCATAGGCCTGGCGGATCCCCTCCTCGCCCAGGATCACGCCACCCGTCGGGAAGTCCGGCCCTGGAAGCTGTTTCCGCAGATCCTCGAGACCCAAGTCGGGTTGGTCGAGAAGCGCGAGCACCGCATCGATGGTTTCCCCGAGGTTATGGGGCGGGATCGTGGTCGCCATCCCCACCGCAATGCCACTGCTGCCGTTCACCAAAAGGTTGGGAACCCGGGTCGGCAAAACCGTCGGCTCGGATTCCGCTCCATCGTAGTTGGGCAGGAAATCGACCGTGGATTTTTCAATGTCGGCCAAAAGCGCATGGGCCAGCTTGGCCATGCGGATTTCGGTATAGCGCATGGCGGCCGGCGCATCGCCGTCGATCGAGCCAAAGTTGCCCTGCCCATCTACCAAGACGTAGCGCATCGCAAATGGCTGGGCCATACGGACGATCGTATCGTAAACGGCCGCATCCCCATGGGGATGGTATTTGCCGATCACGTCTCCCACGACCCGAGCAGATTTTTTGTAGGGCTTGTTCCACTCGTTGCCCAAAACCTGCATCGCGTAGAGTACCCGGCGGTGAACGGGTTTCAGGCCATCCCGGATATCCGGCAGGGCCCGCCCGACGATCACGCTCATGGCGTAGTCGAGATAGGAACGCTTGAGCTCGTCTTCGAGTGTGATCGAGGCAATTTCTTTGACGTTTTCGGTCATGCGGAAGCAGGTTCCCGGAAGGTGGCGGATTCTAAAAGCCACTCGAATTTTACCTGATTTCCGCCCCCTGCCGTATGGGAGGCCGGATCCGGGGTCATCAGTGGACTTCCTCCGGGGACGCGAAACGGCGGGGATCGAACCCTTCTCCCCGAGCGGGCTCGATGACGCCTTTCTCGGTCACGATCCAGTCGATGAGGCCGGGCGGCGTAAGGTCGAAAACCGGGTTATCGATGTGGATGCCAGGCGGGATTTGGGGCATTCCGGTCGCGCGCCAGAGCTCATCCCCTCCCCGACGTTCGATGGGAATGAGCTGCCCGGATTTCCATTCCCAATCGATCGTGGTGGTGGGTGCGACCACCAGGGTTCGAGCCCCCCCGGTTCGGGCCAGCTGGGCCAACATACGGGTTCCGACCTTGTTGGCCACCCACCCATCCGGCCCGATGCGATCGGCACCGACAATAAAGAAATCAATTGCCTGGTCGAGTAGGCGGTTACCCGCCACCGATTCCGTGACCAGGTCGACGGGGATCCCCTCACGGGACAGTTCATAGGCGGTGAGCCGGGCCCCCTGGAGCCAGGGTCGGGTTTCGGTGCAGGTGATCTGGCAGCTTGGATCGCGGCGCACGGCCTCACGGACCACGGCAAGCGCGGTCCCGGTACCCACCGTGGCCAGACGGCCGGTATTACAGTGGGTGAGAATCCGGCTGCCAGGCCTCAGACAGTCGGCACCCAGACGTCCCATGACATCGCAGGCCCGAGTCTCCATCTGCGCGAGCCGGTGAGCCCAGGTCTCGCTGCGTGATACGAAATCCATGGGGTCGATCTCTTGGTCGAGCCATGATCCGGCCGGTGCCAGGGCCCGCATCAGGTTGACCGCCGTGGGACGGCAATCCATCAGGCGGGAAACCGCCTGCCGCATCCGGTCGTGAAAACCGGCCCGTGGAGGGCTGTCCAGCAATCTCCGCGCCTCGAGCGCCACGCCATAGGCGGCGGCGACTCCGATGAGGGGGGCTCCCCGAAGCTGCATCTCGACGATCGCCTGAGCCACGGCCTCGGCATCCCGAGCTTCCCCATACTGCTCCGTTCCGGGCAGGAGACGCTGGTCGAGGATGAAAAGCCGTCTCTCTTTCCAGAGGAGGGGCACGAGCCCCGATGGGGATCCGGTCTGCTCCGGCAGATTCATCGGGCCCCGCGCGCAGGCCTACGGATTAAAACCGTCATAATAGTCCTCATCGTCGTCCCGGGAGAGGCCATGACCGGTCAGAACCGGATCATCTCAGCGCGTTGGATTATACCCGTTGTGCCCGAGGGAGCGGTGCTCGAACATCAGGCCCTCGTGATCCGCGACGGGCGGATCCACGACCTTCTGCCTCAGGCGCTCGCAGCCGAGCGTTACCCGGATAGCCAGAAACAGCATCTGGCCACCCATGCCCTCCTGCCGGGTCTGATCAATGCACATACCCATGCCGCGATGACCCTCCTGCGCGGCTTGGGTGCCGATCAGCCCTTGGATACCTGGCTTGAGCAGTTCATCTGGCCACTTGAAAAACGGTGGATGGACCGGGACTTTGTAAGAGACGGTTCCCGACTCGCCATCGCAGAAATGCTCTTGTCCGGCACCACCTGCTTCAACGACATGTACTTTTTCCCCGAGGTGACCCTCGAGATGGCCCAGCGCATGGGCATCCGCATGGTGGTCGGACTCCCCGTGATCGGCTTTCCGACCCGGTGGGCAGAAACTCCTGCCGACTACCTTCGGCGTGGTCTTGAACTGCGTGACCGCTACACTCGCGATCCCTGGGTCCGCTTCGCCGTGGCCCCGCACGCTGTCTATTCCGTCGACGAGGCAACCCTGAAACTCCTCTCCACACTGGCCAGTGAACTCGACCTCCCGGTGCACATGCACCTCCATGAGACCCGAAAGGAAGTGGAGGACTCAGTACGGGCCCGGGGGATGACCCCGATCGCCTACCTCAACCGCCTGGGTCTCCTCAATGCCCGGCTCGTCGCCGTTCACCTGACGGCAGTCGGTCCGGAAGAGATCGCGCAACTGGCGGATTCCGGAGCCGCCGCCGTCCACTGTCCGGAATCCAACCTGAAGCTCGGCAGCGGAATCGCGCCTGTGGAGCGGTTCCGACGCGCGGGGATCCGGGTGGCCCTGGGCACCGACGGC
>JAJYFY010000072.1 GCA_021785265.1 Pseudomonadota bacterium | reverse complement strand
CATGAGGATGGCGAGGAGCAGGGCCACAGCCCCGCTTTCGAGGAGAGCCAGCATGAAGAAGGTGGCCCGCCCGCCTGCGGTATCACTGCGTTCTGAAAGCAACATCATCGCAGCCCCAAAACCCATCACTTCCCAAGCCACCAGGAACGCCGGCCCATCCTGGAAGCCGAGAACCCCAAGCGCTCCGAGCAGGCACAGTGCAAAACCGGAAAACCAGCCTCTCCGGCCCACACGATGACCGAGCAAGACGGCGAAGCCGGCGGGCAGCCAGGCCGGTAGACAGAGCCAGAGCGCCATCGCATCCATTCGCCAATCAAGAGGCAGTCTGCCCATGGTCCAGGCGACTCCTGTTCCCGAGTTGCCTGGCAAGGCTGCGAGGGTTGCTGCCATAGCCATCAGGATTCCCAGAAAGAGGAGCCCACGAGCCCAGCGTGGCTGCCCCACGGCATCCGCCAACACGGCACCGGTCCAGAGAAGAGCAGCGGCGAGGAAAGCCTCGAGTGGATTCATCCGGCACGCTCCGGCAGGGCACCTCGTTCGGGCCGTCTTCCCAAGAGAACCAAGAGAGCCTCCATGAGGGCTGCGGGGTTTGGGGGGCAACCCGGTAGCCAGAGGTCGACTGGAAGAATTCCCTCGAGTCCCTGGTGGCAGCTATACCCACCGCCGGCAATCCCGCCACCGGTCGCGCAGGTCCCCATCGCCATGACAAACCGGGGTTCGGGCATCGCCCGATAGGTTTCGAGCAGTGGCTCCTTCATCGCCACCGTGACTGGGCCCGTCACCAGTAATAGATCAGCGGAGCGGGGAGAGGCGGTAAAGAAAATGCCCAGGCGGTGGAGGTTGTAGAAGGGATTGAGGAGTGCCTCGAGCTCGGATTCACAGCCGTTGCAGGATCCGGCATCGACATGACGAATGTGAAGGCTCCGGCGGAATCCGCGGGGCACGTGGGTGGACGGAGGAGACTCGGCATTCCCGGAACCCATCCCCCCACCCCCCGCCAGGAGCGCTTCCCGCGTGCGGACGCCAAAAGCCCAATCGGTGGTTTTTTCGATGGCTCCGGTCGGGCAGACCTCAGTGCAGCGCTGGCAGACCACGCAGCGTCCATAGTCGAGCGTCACTGACTCTCCCAAGCCTCCGGTGATCGCACCGGATGGGCAGGCCGAAATACAGTCCCGGCAGGTGGGTGCACAGCGCTCAGGATGGAGCCGCGGCATCCCCAAAACACCTTCCTGGCCATGCCCGACCGTCTCTTCCGGCCAGCCGGTGGTCAGTCTCCCCTGACTCAATCCAAACCATGCCCAGTTGGTCATCGTATTCCCCCTAACGGTCAGCGCCCGCGATCGAGAGACCGAAACTGGCCTCGTTGATGGCGTAGTCCATAAGATTGGTGTCCTTCACGGTGAATGGGAAAACACGCCAGTTTGAAAACGAGGGCTCCTTGATCTTGACGCGCAGCAAGCACTGCCGGTCCGGATCGAAGTGGACCGCGTAGTAAAGTCCGCCCCGGCTCCCCTCGACCGCCCCCAATCCCTCTCCCCCAGGATCCGGTCCTTCCTCCGGCTGGTCCGTGATGACCGGGCCCGACTCGAGATGCGCGAGGGACTCGCGGACCAAGGCGAGAGACTCGGTCACTTCGGCGCGACGTATTTGGGCCCGGGCCAGGGCATCGCCTTCTGACTCCCGGGGAACCTTGAACTCAAGCATTCCATAAGAACCGTAGGGCCGGTCTCGACGGAGATCCCGGTCGAGCCCACTCGCTCGCTCGACCGGGCCGGTAGCCCCCTGATCCATGGCCACATCCGTTGAGAGCCGCCCGGTACCGATCAGGCGGTCAAGATAACTCCGAGTGTCCGCAAGTTTGTCGAGAAAATCCGAAATCCCGGTCTCGAGGTCAGTCAGCCGGCCGGCCAGACCGGAAGGTTCGAGATCCCGCCGAAGTCCCCCAACGCTCAAGATGCCACGCAGAAAACGGCTTCCGGTCAGAGCCCCATTGATCTGCCGAACTTGCTCCTCGAGCCAGGCCCCCTGGGCAGCCGCGACCCGGAGGGTCGTCATCCGAGCCAGCTCTGAAAAATAGTGCAGATGGTTCGTCAGGCGCTCGAGTTCGGCGAGGATGATCCTGAAGCCGAGCGCCCGCGGGGGAGGCAAAAGACCCAGGGCCAGTTCGCAGGCCTGGCAGAATGCCAGAGCATGCCCCACTGAATCGGTGCCCGAAACCCGTTCGGCCAGGATGACCCCGGCCATGGGTGAGACGCCTTCGAAACGCTGTTCCATGCCGCGATGCTTGTAGAAGAGCCGTTGGTGAAAGTGGAGAATCCCCTCGCCGATGTAATAGAAGAGAAACTGGGCCGACTCGACGACATCCGCACGAACGGGACCGAACGGGAGGCGTTGGATCTCGGTTGCGTGCATCGTCGGGACCGTGGGTGGGGATGTCCGGTAATGGATCGGAGCCCCGGCCTGCCCGAGCAGCGGCGGCCGCGATGTGGTCACTCCCTCGTGCAGGATGAGCGGGTGAAGTTCGGGATGCCCGGTAAATTCGATGCCGAAGAGGTCATGCATTTCGCGCTCGTACCACGATAGCGCAGGGAATCGGTTCGCCACGCTGGGCAGGGCATTCTGCTCTGGGGCAACACGCAGGAGGAGATCAGGACGACCTTTTCCCAGGCTCAGGTAGTAGAGGACTTCGAGATCGGTTTCACCGGCCTTGCGAGCATAGGCCATGCGAAGCCGCTGATGCGGGTCTGGACGAACGGCGGCTGGCAGAAGCTCGTCGAGCAGCTTCAGGAGTGCCTCGGCCCTGATGACCCGGCTCGTGCAGGGCCGCATCAGGTGGATCCCAGATGGTGCGCGATCGCGCGGAGATAGGCCCAAACGGACGCGGGCCACCAGAGACCGAGCCCCAGCGTGGCTGCCACGGCCAGCGCGAGCGCGGCTAATTCAGTCCAATGGAAGGCGGTCTCGGGTGTCCGGGTTGGTGGCCGGCCGAAATACATTCTCCGGAAGTGGCTCAAGAAACCAATGAAAACCACGACCAGGAGGACGGCCGTCCAAACGACGGCCCAGCGGTTTTCGCTCGCCATACCGCCCTGGAGCAGCGTGATTTCGCCCCAGAAAATTCCGAAGGGTGGAGCTCCCGTAATCGCAAGAGCGGACGCGAGCCAGAGGAGCCCGGCTACCGGAAAGGCATCCAGCACGCGCCGGATACCCGCGATCCGCTTGCTCTGGTATGCGCGCATCATGCTTCCGGACCCGAAAAAGACCGCCGATTTGGTCACCGAGTGATTGAGCATCTGGTAGAGGGCCCCCATCACGCCCAGGGCCCCACCGAACCCGAATCCCATGGCCATGATTCCCATGTGCTCAATGCTCGAATAGGCGGCCAGACGCTTGACTAGCCGCTGGCGGACGATGAACAGAGCCGCGACGAGAAGGCTCAAAGCACCCATCGCGACGAGCGCGGTCTGGGCCAGCGTGTGTTCAGGCGTATCTTTCAGGATCTCGAGAAAACGCACAATGCCGAGCATCGCGCAGTTCAGGAGCGCCCCCGACAGCATCGCCGAGACTGGGGCCGGACCTTCGCTGTGCGCGTCCGGGAGCCAGGTATGCATGGGCACGAGGCCGACCTTGGTCCCAAAGCCGACCAGCACGAGCAGAAAAGCGAAAAAGATCAGGCCGGGATTGGCCAGAGGAGCAATGGCCGCGAAGCGGCTCCAGGTCATGTTATAGGAGGGACCCAACGTAAAGGTGCCAGCCCAGTAGAAAAGAATCGTCCCGAGCAGTGCCAGCGACAGGCCGGCTGATGCAATAACGACATACTTCCAAGCGGCTTCGATGGTCTCCGCTGTCCGCTGGAATGCAACCAGGAATGCACTGGCGATGGTGGTAAGCTCGATCGAGATCCAGAAGAGCCCCGGATTGTTCTCGACCGGCGCCAGGAAGAGGGTCAGCGCAAAAATCGCGAACATCCCATAGAAGCGATTCAGGTGCGCCGTCTCCTCGTGCATCCGTCGCATGTAGCCGATTGCATGAAGCGAAGCCAGAAAATAGACGAGAGCCGTGCACAACATCACCCAGAGACCCAGCGGACCCAGACGGAGGAAGTCACCAAAACCCCGCACACCACTCGACGGGGTCACGGCCAGCAGCCAGCCCACGAGGAGGCAGTCGATCGTAGCCGCAGCGAGGTTGATGATCTCGGCGACGCGGGGCTGGCGCACGATCCAGCAGAGCGCCGAGGCCGCGGTCGTGACCGCGAACAGGATCTCCAGCGAAGCCCAGATCATGGGCTCACCCCACCAGCCGGTCCAGGGCCCGGCTGTCAGTCGAGCCGATCTCGGCCCGAAGGTGGCGAACGAACATGCCAAGAGCGACCACAATAAGTAGAAGGTCGAATACCACCACAAACTCAAGTAGCAGCGGCAACCCGGGCATGAGGATCAGTGATCCCAGGAAAATGCCGTTTTCGATCACGAGGAGCCCCAGGAGATGGCTCACCGCCTCCCGTCTCAGGATAAGCATCAAGAACCCGATCAACACGACCGCAAGGAGGCTGGTCAGCCCAATCCGCGTGACGGGGCTTTGCCCATCCACGGTCTGGCCCAGACGGAGAGCTGCCCCGTAAGCCAGAAGAACACACAATGCCCCCATGGCGACGCTCATGGCCGGTTGGAGCACCGGGGCGAACTCCCGGTTGAGATGGGCCCGGTCCAGGATACGAACCAGGAGATGGGGAAGGACCAGACCGCGCAGGAGCAAGGTCAGTCCGGCAATGACCAGCAGTGCCGGATAGTGGCCTGAAAAGCCGATGAAGGCGGACAACACAGCCAGCACCCAGGACTGGGCTGCAAACGCCAGGATATGGTTCCGGATCCAGTGCGAACCCAACATCACGAAGGTGAGAAGAAGCGCACACATGGCGATGAGGTCAAGGATCGCCTGGGTCAGACCGGTGAGGGAGGGAGTCGGCATCGGCGTCCTAAAGCTGGTGGGCGATCACGGCCAGAATCGCAAGAAGGAACGAGAGCGCCAGAGGTTCCTGGTAGCGATAAAAGCGCAACCGGGACTGAAGGGAGTCAATCATCACGAGCAAGAGGGCAACCAGTGCCCACTTCGCGAGCAGGATTCCCGTCGCCTCGAGCAATCCCGGAGCCGTCCCCCGCACGGAAAGGCCCCAAGGCAGGGTCAGGACATTGACAAAGATGGTGTAGAGGATGGCTCGCTTCATCCAGGAGGACCACCTGAGGAGCCCCAGGAGCGGACCCGAATATTCGAGGAGCCGTGCCTCCCCGATCATGTAGATCTCATGATGGGTATCGGAATGAATGGGCAGGTGCTCGGTCTCAACGGTTAGCAGGATGAAAAAGGCGGCAACCAGAAGGAGGTGGCCCGGGCTCCAGTAGACGGATGGCTCGGCCACGAGCAGGTGGTTCACGACAAAGGGCAACATGGAGCGGTCAAGAAGGGTGATGCCGATGAACACCACGATCAACGTGGGCTCGGCGAGAATACCGAGCATTGCTTCGCGGCTTGAGCCCAGCCCCCCGTAGGGATGACCACTGTCCAGACCCGCGAGCCCGATAGAAAAGCCGGCCAGAGCCAGGATGAGCCCGCCCCCCAGTATGTCGCCCATATCCGAAAGTGGCAGGGGATAGTTGGTGAGCACGGGAATCAGGAGAGGTACGGTGAGCATAGCCGTAAATGCAACGATCGGAGCAAGCCAGAAGATGAACGAGGCGCTTTCCGGAACCAGCTGTTCCTTGTGGAACAGTTTGTAGAGGTCCCGGTAGGGTTGCAGGATCGACGGTCCCTTTCCGCGGGCGATTTTCTCGCGGCAGGTCACGATGAACCCTTGGAGGAGTGGTGCCAGGCACAGTACGGCCAACACCTGGCAAATCTGCTGGAAGACGGTATCGCCTGTCATGATCCCACGCCTGCCCCGGGGGGCACCCTCAAATGCTTGGATTCACGCAGGAGTTATTAGCCTGATGGCATTTTTTCGGCGAACTCCATCACCGTGGAGTGTATTTTAGGATGCGTGCATCTTCCCGTCAATATGCATTGGGCTTTTTTCGATTTATCCAAATAAAGGGGTTACGATGCGGACTCGAGCTTCAGGGGGCGGGTCCAGATCTCTGGGCCGACGGATTAAGACGGATCAGGAGCATCGTCAGACGATGCCCGGACAGGATTTGCCGCAGGGCATTGAGACGATTCAAGCGATCAATGGGACCGATCTGGACACGATTCCAGCGTTCGCCGTTGCTGATCCTGACCGGATTGATCTGGGCCACGATCCCCCACAGAGCGAGCTTGGCCTTGAGCGCATTGGCTCTGCGCCAGTGGCGGAAGGATCCGACCTGGATCAGGTAGTGCCCCGGATGGACAACGGGATGCCGTCCATGATCCGTGCGCGCACTGCGTTCCTCTTCCGGCAAAACGATCTCAAAATGCCTTTTGAGTTGCGTATAGAAGGAAAAGGTTTTTTCGGCGCGCGTCACGGTCGCCGGGGTGGGCTCGGGATGCACACGAACCACGCGGGGTGAGGTCGGCCGCTGCTCGAGCCGCTCTGCAGTCCTGAGCGAGTGCCGGATGACAGGCACAACGATGAGTGCGACGATGACCAGAAACAGGACTAGACTCACCCAGCCCCAGGGGCGAAAGCCTCTCGGCTTGCGTTCCCGCGAACCATTCCGGTTCCGCTGCCGGCGGATCGCCGGCTTCCGGCGTGACGTCACTCCCTACATCCTCACCGGTGCGGACACGCCCAAAAGTGACAGACCATCCGCCAGCACCAGCCGTGTCGCACGGCACAGGCTGAGACGGGCATTGCGCAACGGGGCGTCGTCGACCAGGAGCGGGACCCCGTTGTAATAGCCGTGAAAAGCTGCCGCCAACTCACGCAGGTACTGGGCCAGGAGATGGGGGGCACGTGCCATGGCTGCCTGCTCAAGCGTTTCCGGATAGCGAACCAGGTTCACGAGAAGCGCTCGTTCCAAGGGATGGACAAGCCCTGAAAAAAATTGCCGATCCATGGGATCGTAGTTAAGCCCACGTTCCTCGCATTCACGCCATAGACTGGCCACACGGGCATGGGCATATTGGACGTAGTACACCGGGTTCTCCTGAGACTGCCGTTTGGCGAGATCGAGATCGAAATCGAGGTGCTGGGCTTCCGAGCGCAGCACATAAAAGAAGCGAGCCGCATCCCGTCCGACTTCGGCCACGAGTTCGGAAAGCGCAACAAAGGAACCCGAACGGGGCGACATTTGAACCTTCCGACCACCCCGGATGAGGACAGCAAACTGGATGAGGACGACTTCGAGACGCGCAGGATCCTCCCCCAGGGCTTCGATCCCGGCCCGTATACGCGGGGCGTAACCGTGATGATCTGCGCCCAGCACATCGATGATCCGGTGGTATCCCCGCTCCAGCTTGTCCCGGTGGTAGGCCAGATCAGGCGAGAAGTAGGTGTATTCCCCGTTCGCTCTCACGAGGACGCGGTCCTTCTCGTCTCCGTGGGCACTGGCA
>JAJYFY010000071.1 GCA_021785265.1 Pseudomonadota bacterium | reverse complement strand
CACGCGAATAAATCAGAGTTCCCTTAAGTAGTTATTTATAAATATTTAATTGATGCCAATAGTGTCCGGTTAAACCCGGGTTAATTTCAGTAAAGCCCAGTATTGGCGCGGCTTAACGGCCGATTTTGTTTGGTGCCGATTTGAACCAAGCATCTTCATTCTCGTGTAACTTCCTGGGGTCGAGACCCCGGGGGATACCTCATGAATGTCGGCAAGACGCTTTTCGCGCAGATCATGGAGTTTATCCCGTGGACGAGCTTCACGCGTATTGTAGCGCGCCATTCTGGCAACGCGCGCGTACGTCGCCTGACCTGCGCCGAGCAGTTTCGCGTCATGGCGTTTGCGCAATTGACGTGGCGAGAAAGCTTGCGCGACATTGAGGTGACACTGGGCGCCAACGCCACCAAACTCTATTCCATGGGCCTGCGTCACGCGATTCATCGCTCGACCCTGGCCGACGCCAACGAATTGCGCAGCTGGCGCATCTGGGCCGATCTCGCAGCCGTCCTGATTCGCCGCGCCCGCAAGCTGTACCGCGACGAGGACTTGGGGTTGGACCTGAGCAACGCGGTCTATGCGCTCGATGCCACCACGATTGATCTCTGTTTGAGCCTGTTCGATTGGGCGCCGTTTCGCTCGACCAAGGCCGCGATCAAGCTGCACACGCTTTTGGATTTGCGAGGCGCCATTCCCACCTTCATACACATCAGCGATGGCAAGTTGCACGACGTCAATGTGCTCGATATCCTGCCCGTCGAGGCGGGCGCATTCTATGTGATGGATCGTGGTTACCTCGATTTCACCCGACTCTACCAGATGGACCAGGCCCGCGCGTTCTTTGTCACTCGGGCGAAACGCGGCATGGATGCCCGGCGCGTTTACTCCACCGCCACCGACAGAGCCACGGGCGTGATGTGCGATCAGCATGTCGCTTTGAGCGGTTTTTACGCGGCCAAGGATTATCCCGCGCACCTGCGCCGCATCCGCTTCCAAGATCCCGGATCCGGCAAGACCTTGGTGTTCCTCACCAACAACATGCTCTTGCCGCCACTGACCATCGCTGCGCTCTACAAGAGCCGCTGGCAGGTCGAGTTGTTCTTCAAATGGATCAAGCAGCACCTGCGCATCAAGAAATTCCTCGGCACCAGCGAGAACGCCGTCAAGACGCAAATCTGGTGCGCCGTATCGACCTACGTACTCATCGCCATCGTCAAGAAAGAGCTTCAACTCGATGCCTCGCTCTACACGCTTCTACAGATTCTTTCGGTCTCCGTTTTCGAGAAAACCGAGATTTCATGCGTATTCCGGCTCGATCCACAGGCGCGAGAAGTACCCATAGGTGCTAACCAACTGAGTTTGTTCGATTTTTAACCGGACACTAGTGAAGCTCCGTATCGAATAACAAGTTTGCTGCCGCTCACCCCATGTCTAAAGCCAGGGGCTTGCGCGGCAGTTTTGGTCAAGCAATCTTTTACCGGGACTTCTCTCGGAAATGATCGGCGCGAAGCGCCTGTGGGGCAACCTGTGATAGACGTTATTAAAGACTCATTTCGAATCCAGAGATGAGCCGGAAGGAAGGGGGTTGGCGAGCGCCTTCAAGCGAGTGGATTTGGGGTTTTGCTGACGGGACAAAGAGTACGGCCCGGAGCGCATTGAGGTGGCCGGCGGCCACAGGATCGCGGATGGCATAAGCCCTCGTATCCCGGTGTTTCATGAGCGAGATCGAGGCCGGGGCATGGCCGTCGCCCTCGATGGGAATGCTGGCCGATGCTGCGCGCAGTGCGTTTGACCCTGGCCGTCTTTCCGGCGAGTCCCTCGCGCGACGCCCCCTATCGATCGCCCTCTCCCCGGTCCATGATCTGCAATCGCAGGCCGCAGGCTCTCCGGGATGCACGGGAGACCCAACGGGAAAGGCCGGGCAACTCCTTCACGACACACGAGACCCCGCCCCAGCCTTGCCCGGCCGCCCGAGGCCGGTCCCTTCTGCCGCAGCCGCCCCCCACCCTGGAGCGGTGCCCGCAACCCGGCCTCCGCGGGCCTTTTCGGATGCGACATAACTTGTCGCATTTGACCGCTAGACTGGAATTGGGGATGGGAATCCAAAGCCGGGCAACCCCTTTGGAGCTCTCCGATCCCCATCACCCGCCTGAGATGAGGAGGAACGCAGATGACCTGTAACGTAGCCGTCTTGAACCGGTTGGGCGTCGCTCTGGCAACCGATAGCGCCGTGAGCAGCCTGCGACACGACGAATCCGGAGAAGTCGTCACCAAGGTGTTCTGGGGTTCCCGGAAACTCTTCAGGCTCCGGCCGGATCTTCCGGTCGGAATCCTGCTGCACGGCAGTACCGATCTCATGGGTCGACCGTGGGAAAGCCTGATCGGGACGTTCCGGTCGACCTTGCCGGCCCGGGGTTTCCCCGCGCTCGTCGACTACGCGCGTGCCTTCTTCCGTCATGTGGAATCCGATCCCGCGCTTTTTCCGGACACCCTGCAGCGCCGGGACTTTCGCCTGACCTGCGAGGCCTACGTGAAAGGATTTCTCCTCCATGGCCTGGAAGAGGAGCTGGACGAGCCTGCGGCGGACGACCCGGAGGCTGCCCGCCAGGCATTGGGTCGGATTCTGAAACGGGATCTCGAGGAATGGAAACGCGTGCCCGAACTCGAGGGGCTCGGGGAGCCGTATGGCCAGGCGCTTTGGCGACACTACGGGCGCGAGATTCACCCGTTCTGGGCCGAGATCCTGGGATTCCGGCCCAGCCGGAGCCTCGTGGCCGGTCTGGACCGCCTGGCCCGTCATCTCTACTCGAGGCAGTGGATCTCCCCCGAGGACATTTCCGGGATTGTCTTCGCCGGATTCGGGGAAAAGGAGTTTTTCCCGGCGATTGCCGAATACTGGTTGGGCACCCTGGCGCTCGGTCGGCTCCGGGTGATCCAGCGGACGAGCGTGGCCGTGAGTGATGAGAACGCGGCCCTGCTCTTTCCATTCGGCCAGACCGAAGCGATCGACGCCTTTTTCCGCGGGATCACCCCGAAACTCATGGAGAATCTCGGGGCGGCGGTTCGCGAGACGTGCCCCCCCGGGGCCGCTGAGAGCCTGCTCGAGGAGTTCCGGAAAACGATCGAACAGACCCAGATTGAACCCCTGATGTGCCTGATCAGCAGCATGCCCTGCTCCGAACTGGTCCGCCTCGCCGAGATGCTGGTGAACCTGGCCGTCTTCGGCGCCCACCTGTCGCCCCACCTGGAAACCGTGGGCGGTCCCCTGGAGCTCGCCCTCCTCAATCGGGAGACGGCATTTACCTGGGTTCGCCGCAACCGGCCAACCGGGATCGATTCCGACTTGCAGACAACCCCTGACAACAGGAGATTCTCATGAACGAGCAAAAAGGCACGATCGACCTTCTGTATTACGAAGGCTATGACGCGGACTGCGGGGTACCCTGCCGGATCCGCCTCTGCCGCGACCAGATCCGGATTTGCTGGGAAGAAGAGAGCGACATCGGCCCCGGTTCCCAGGAAGTCGAATACCTGGGAGAGGATCGCGGTCACGGTCACTACGAACTGCATTGCCCGGATCGGAACGGCAAGGCCACCTTGCACGGCTTTCCGGGGGCACGGCTTCTCGTGGGTGACCTGATCGAGAACAACCTGCGGCAGATGTGGCGCGTCAACCTGTTTTCCGACGGGACCGGAGACGACGAATGATCACCGGCCCCCGGAAAGCCCGGCGGGAGGCTGGGCCCCTACCTGCGGGATCTCCGGACCCGGGTTCGATCCAAAGATGCGATGCGGGCCGGGACGCGTACCGGTGCCGCCCGTACGGGTGCTTTTCGAGGCTGACTGTCCTCCGACCGACGCACCCCCTGGCGGATGGGACTCCTTTCCTGCCCGACTTCCCGGGGATGTTTCTGACGGCGCCGGGGTCTCCCGGATGCGGGGCGGGTGGGCAGGCGGGCATAGCCCCGGAGTGTCCGCTGGAGGATCCCGGCCAGTTCCTCACGCAATGCCCTGGGTTCGAGGACCCGGACCCAGTCACCCTGTCCCAAAAGCCAGCGCCGCAAGGCGCGGGTGTCGGACACGGTGGCCGTGACCCGCAAGTGGTCCGGTCCATCCGCTTCGATCTTCTGGTCCTTCGAGATCGGCAACTCCCCGAGGTAGAAGGCGGCCGCCTGGGTCACGGAAAGACGGAGCGTGAGGGGCTGGGCACCGAGCGTCACCTCGAATTCGCCCCGGGCCAGATGCTCATCCAGCCGGAAGTCCTTCGGTTCGCTGGCCGGTGTCATGAGCATGCGGGCCTCGCGGATGCGATGGAGTGCGTAGTGGCGCACCTCCTTGCATTTCCAGGCCGTAGCCACGAGATAGATCACCTGTCGGGACAGAACGAGTCCCAGGGGATTCAGGAGATAGGGTTGGGAGGGCAGCTTCGCACCGGCCCTCTGGTAGGTGATTTCGAGCTGCTTTCCCTTGAACAGGGCCTCGTAGACCGGATCCGGAACCCCTTCCGGGATCTTCGGGGCCACGCGGGGCAGCTCGCCCGTGACGATCCGGACCCGTTCCTGCCAGCGGACAAAGGGTCCCTCCGCTTCTATGGCCAGGACAGACCAGGCCTCCGTGAAATAGGGCCGGAGATGCTTCAGGACCACAGGGGGCAGGAGTCCGTTCAGATAACTTTCCATGAAGCGGACGCTCAAGGCCGTGTGAAAATCCATCCCCGGGGAGTCCCACCGGGCTGCATCCCGGGACCAGAACCAGTCATGTTCCCGGCCGGTCACCTTGCATTGGAGAGCCGGAAATTCTTCCTGGAGTTTCCGGAGATCCCGCTGGAGGCTCCGCCGGCCGACCCCCCTTCCGGTCGCCTCCTGGAGCTTCGTCTCGAGTTCCGGCACGGTGATTTTCAAAGGCGCCCTCGGGATGCACCGCAACAACTCTTGGAACCGCTTCTGAACGCCGCTCGCCCCGCTCATCGCCTCCGCCCTCCGGTTTTGATGCGACAGATCTTGTCGCATTCCGGGGCCAGACTAGCACAGAGATCCACCCCCTGCCGAGGAGTTTCCATGCCCCGCTCCCGCTCCCGAAAGACCGGAACCCGCCCCGCCCGTCGCCGCACCCGGAACGAGGCCGAAGCCCTCTGCCGTCTCTGGGCCCTGCGCATGCTGCTCCTGCCCGAGGCCCGGAAGGGCCTGGCTCCCTTCCTGCTCGATGCCGGGATCTTGCAGCGCATCGGAGTCAAATCCGCGAGCGCCCAATCACACGCAGAGGAGGAGGATCTGGAAATCGCGCATTTCACGCTCGCCGAGGTGAGGCGGGCCCTGTCCCGGAACCGGTGCCGGGAACCGGGATTTCCCGAGCCCCTGGCGGGCAACCTGGCGCGTTTCCAGTCGATCTTCGGGCTCACCCGTCTCGAACAGAACCTGATCGGTTTCTTCGTGCTGCTGAACAAGATCGAATGGTTCAACGAGTGCTCCCAGTGCCTCGGGCATGAACTCGGCAACCTCCGGATCTGCCAGATCCTGAGCCATCTGCTCAAGGCGCAGACCGCCGAGGTCAAGAAGGCGCTCGGTTCCGGGGGGACGCTCTCCCGGGTGGGGTTCCTCCGCTTCGATTCCATCGAGGAGGGGACGCTCCAGAGCCGGATCGATCTCATGGATGGATTTGCCGAACTCCTGTCGGAGGACGAGACCACGGTGGACGGGTTTTTCGGGCGCTTCTTCCGTGAGACCCCCGAATGCCGCCTCACGCGCGAGGATTATCCCCATGTCGCAACCGATCTCGACCTTCTCGCCGACCTCTTCCGCAATGCCAGAGCCCAAAAGACCCCCGGCATCAACGTGCTCCTCTACGGCCCGCCGGGATCCGGGAAAACCGAGCTCGCGCGACTCATCGGCCGCGAGGCCGGCCTCCACCTTTTCGAGGTGAGCGCGACCGACCCGGATGGTGACCCCTATCCCGGGAGCAAACGCCTCCTCCTCTTCAAGCTCTGCCAGCAGACCCTCGAGCGTCACGATCACTCGGCGCTCCTGCTCGACGAGATCGAGGATGTCTTCCCGACCGATCCGGACGAGGGATTTCACCTCAACTCAAACGAAATGCACAAGGCGTGGACCAACCACCTCCTCGAAACCAATCCCATCCCGGCCCTCTGGGTCAGCAACGTCGTGGATCAGATCGACCCCGCCTTTCTCCGGCGCTTCAGCCACATCCTCCAGCTCGGCGCTCCGCCCGCACCGATCCGCGAACGCATCCTGGCCGATCGGGTCGAGGGTCTCGGCGTGAGCCCGTCCTGGATCCGCCGCCTGGCCCGGGAATCCGCCTGCATGCCCGCCCACCTCGACACGGCGGCCCGCACGGCCCGCCTGGCCTCCCGGACGGGTCCGGAGGCCGAACGGGCCATGGAACGCGTGTTGACCGGCCTCTTCTCCGCCTCCGGGGAGAAACCGCTGCCCCGGGCAACCGCCGATTCCCCACTGCCCTACCGGCCGGACTGGCTCAACCCGGACCTTGATCTCACGACGGTCCAGGCTGCAATCCGGCGCAACCCGGCGGTGCGGATCTGCCTGTACGGCCCCCCGGGCACCGGCAAGACCGCATTCGGGAAGCACCTGGCCGAAATCCTGGGACTGCCCCATCTCCCCTACCGTGCCTCGGATCTCCTCGGATCCTATGTCGGAGAGTCGGAACGGAACATTGCCGACATGTTCCGGACGGCCGAGGAGGCGGGCGCCCTCCTCCAGGTGGACGAGGCAGACAGTTTCCTCCGCGCCCGCTCGGGTGCCCACTATGCCTGGGAGATGACGCAGGTTAATGAGTTTTTGGTCGGCCTCGAACACTTCCGCGGAACCCTGGTGGCCTCGACCAACCTCATCGAAGGACTCGATCCCGCAGTCTTCCGCCGCTTCGACCTCAAGGTGCGGCTCGCGCCACTCACGGGAGCGCAACGGCTCGAGATCACGAACACGGTGCTCGCGGACTGGGGACTTCCCCCTCTCGGCGGCGGGGAGGAGGCGGAGAGAAGGCTCGCCACACTTTCGGGGCTCACACCCGGCGATTTCCAGGCCGCCCTCCGCGCCCTCTCCCTGAGGGAGGAGCGGTCGGCTGGAGCACTCCTTTCCGCCCTCGCGGGCGAACGGGCCCACCAACCCGGAAACCGCGCACGTGGAATCGGCTTTTTGGCGGAGTGGCAGCCATGAGGCACCGCGTTCGCACGAGAGCTCGGGGAACCCCAATGTGTTACCATTCCCGGACGGTGCTGTGGCCCGGACGCCACCCGGTTCGCTGCACAGAAAGCTCAAGAAAAAGGAGACGGGAGCATGCTTGAGTTCTGGGCAGGCATCGCGGGATTTTCGATCACGGCGATCACCATCAGGCTTCTCAACCCGCTGGCCCGACCGCTCCATCTTCTCGATGTGCCCGGACCGCGCAAGCATCACGCCGCGCCGGTCCCGCTCACGGGTGGCTTGGCGATCCTCGTGGCCTTCCTCGCCACTGCAGCACTGTTCACCCTCGTGCGCCCGCTCCATTTCCCCGAATGGCCGCCCTACCTCCTCTGCATATCC
>JAJYFY010000070.1 GCA_021785265.1 Pseudomonadota bacterium | reverse complement strand
TTCCGATCATCTGGCCAGTTCCCAAGATGAATCCCAAAGAGCCGAATGCACGGGTACTGGGTCGTGGCTTCTGAGCCCCGAAATCCGCCGGAATGAGTGTTTCCTGGCATCCCAACTGGATGCCCCAGAGTGCGAGACCCAGCCACAGAAAGAGCCCCTTACTCCAGAAGATCAGGGCCATGGATGCGACCAGGAATAGCGGCAGGGTATAAAGCGCCCGGCGTCCGATCCGGTCGTAGAGCAGGCCAGATGCGAGACCACCCAAGCCATCGCAGGCCATGACAAGGGCAAACCCCCCGGCAACGGCACTGGCTGACCAGTGCCGTTCGACCACCAGGACATAGCCGATAAAGAGATAACTGCCACCGGCAGCCACAAGCAGGGTGGCCCAGCGCAGAAATGGATTTCCCCTGCCCTTCCCCCGCGTAATTTGCACCGCGGATTCCTTTTCTCGGTCGGGTGATTTTGGTGTGAGGTCAGGAGAAAAGCGATAAGCCACGACCAGAATGGCCATGGCGAGTATGGCCGGGACGACCAGAAGAGCGAAGGCGGTGCGTAATGAGTGCGCCAAAAGCCAGAATGTCAAAAACAACGGACCGATGACGGCGCCGGTCTGGTCCAGGATTTCGTAGACGCCAAACGCTCTACCGTGTCCGATTTCCGACCCGGCGGTGGAAAGCAGGCGGTTTTTTACCGGATTCCGGATTCCCCGCCCCAAACGCTCGCACGCGAAAAGTCCCACGGCCACCCAGAGGGCATGGGCGAACACGAGGGCGGGAAGTGCAAACAGATTGAGTGCATATCCAGTGACCAAAACCCGCCAGGGTTTCCCCCCCCACTCCGCCCAGACACCCCCGAGCCAACGCCCTCCGAATTGGAAGAATTCGATGATCCCGCTCAAAAGACCGATTCCCAGAGGAATCGCACCTAGGAAAAGAAGGAAAGGGCCGGCCAGGCCCCGCCCACCTTCGTAGTTGGCATCGGCAAACAGACTGACCACCCCCAGAGCCAGCACAAACCCCAGAGGCCAAAAAACCTTCCGTCGGTGGATCATCCGGGCGGATGCTCCACCTTGGCACCGCTCCGGATTTCATGGATTCCCCCCAGATAGGGCTGGAGGCGGGAAGGAATGCTGATCCCTCCCCCCTCATCCTGCCGGTTCTCCAAAAGTGCGAGCAGGGTACGTCCGACAGCGAGTCCCGACCCGTTCAGGGTATGGACCCAATCCGGTTTCGATTTCGCATCCTCCTTCCAGCGGGCATTCAGACGGCGCGCCTGGAAGTCCCGAAAATTGCTGCAGGAGGAAATCTCCCGGTAGCGCTTCTGACTGGGGAGCCATACTTCGAGATCGTAGGTTTTTGCAGATGCAAAACCCGTATCCCCTGCGCAGAGCAGCATCACCCGGTACGGCAGTTCCAACTGGATGAGAATCGACTCGGCGTGTTCGACCAGTTGTTCATGGGCCTGAGGCGATGCTTCCGGAAGCGTGATCTGGACCAGCTCTACTTTTTCGAACTGGTGCTGTCGGATCATGCCCTTGAGATCCTTGCCATAGGAACCGGCCTCGGAACGGTAGCACGGGGTGTGGGCCACCCACCGCTTGGGCAGTTCGGATCTCAGGAACGTGTGGTCGCGGGCCAGATTCGTGACGGGGACTTCGCCCGTGGGGATCAGGAACCAGTCGACATCCGGTCCGACCCGGAACAGATCGGATTCAAACTTCGGCAGTTGCCCGGTTCCGGTGAGGCTCTGCCGATTGACGAGATGGGGGACATAGACTTCCTCGTAACCATATTCGCGGGCATGCCAGTCCAGCATGAAGGTCGTAAGCGCGCGCTGGAGTCGAGCCAGAATGCCCTTGAGGACGACAAAGCGGGCGCCCGTCATTTCGCGGGCCGACGAAAAATCCATGCCCTGGATCATCTCACCCAGCTCGACATGATCCCGAGGCTCAAAACCGAAGTCCGGGGCAGTATTCCATCGGCGGACTTCCTGATTGGCGCTCTCATCCATGCCCTCTGGAACCGTGGAATCCGGCAGGTTCGGAAGCGTCAGATAAAAGGCTTCCAGGGTTGCACTGAGTTTTCGGAATGCCTGATCGGCAGCCACAAGCTCCCGATCCAGTTTGGCCAACTTCTCGAGTCGCATTCCCAGTTCATCAGGTGTGGCTTTAGTCGCTTTGAGTTCACCCACCTTCCGTGAACCTTCATTGCGTTGCTTTCGCAGGTCTTCAAGGGCCATCTGAAGAGTCCGGCGTTCCGCTTCCTGGCTAACGTACCACTCGAGGTCCATTCGGAATCCCCGACGTACCAGCTGTGCCGCAACCCCACTGGGATCCTGTCTCAAAAGCTTGATGTCGATCATACGATCCGATGAAGTCGTTTGAAGAATGGGAGAAAACAGCTTGGCGCATTATGCCATGATGACCGGAGGACTGACACAAGCCCATGGGTCCTAGTTTGGCCTATGCTGTGAAGTACGCCGGTCCGGGGAGAGTCATGCAACACCTTTCCTACGCTTTTGGCCAAAACCATTTTCTGCTCGATGCCGACCTCGAGGTGGTCCTCCGGCATTTCTGGCCAGCCTATCCCGATCATCAGGCAGAGCTTCGAAGCTTTGGTGAATGGTCAGGCCGGGAAATTTATCAGGCCGGCTACCACATTGACCAGGAAAGCCCTCCCGTCCTGATTCATCACGATCTCGATGGACAACGCATCGACCGGGTGCGCCTGTCGCCAGTTGAGAAGGTGATCCTGCCGAATTTGGCCCCCATCCTCGAACCACCCTATCGGGGTGGGTGCTGGCAACACCATTTTGCTCTGGGATATCTCTTGGCGGATCCGGGACTTTACTGCATCCTCACCATCACCGGGCAAACCGCGTATGTGCTCCACAAATACGCTCCAGAACTCGTGGCCATCAAGGAAAAATTACTGTCCGGCCAGTACTGGGGGGCTACCTGGATGACCGAAAATCAGGGGGGTAATGACCTCGGAGCCAATCGAACCCGTGCGGTTGTCGATCCCCGCGGGAACTGGCGGCTTTACGATGGCGACAAGTATTTTGCGAGTGGTGCGGGATTGGCTGACTGGGCGCTCACGACCGCTCGTCCCGAGGGGGCCCCCGCGGGGGCCAAGGGTCTCGCCCTCTTCCTTCTGCCCCGTCTGGATGCGGAGGGTCGGCTCAACTTCCGTGTCCGTCGGCTCAAAAACAAGTCCGCCACACGAGCCGTGCCTTCGGGGGAGGTCGAACTCGAAGGCTCGGAAGCCTGCTTGATCGGGGACCCGAGAGAAGGGATCTACTATACGATGGAAGTTTTGACCGTCTCACGCATCGCCAATGCCATTGCCAGCATGGGGATTGCCGCGAAATCTCTGCTCGAATCCCGATTCCGGGTGCGGAGGCGGTCAGCTTTCGGCCAGACAATCATCAATCATCCCCTGGTGCGGCGCGACCTGGCCGAGATGCGTGTCCGACAGGCGGGTGGATTGGCCTTGGCTTTTATGGCAGTCAGCCAGTTTGATTCGGTCTGGCAGTCGAGACCCCCCTACCCACCGGCCTACCATCAGGCCCGGCTATGGAGTCACCTCGCCAAAAACCGGACAGCCGAGCACGCCGGTCGGATCACGGCATTGGCCATGGAACTGTTCGGTGGACTGGGCTTTCTCGAGGAATACGCCGTAGCCCGCTGGCATCGGGAAGCCCTGATTACCCCCATCTGGGAAGGGACAAGCAACATTCAGGCTTTGGAACTCCTTGAGGTCATTCGAAAAAAAAAGGCGCATGAACCCTTCCTGGAATGGTTGGGAAGCACTCTGGACGAGGTCCATACACCGGAAGCCCAGATGGCCTGGGCTCGCGCCCGTGAAGCGGTTATGGGAATTGGGACCGAAGACGAGGCGACACTCCAGTGGTCGGCCAAGAACCGGCTCCGTGTTCTTGCTGATGCAGCCAGTGTCGCCCTGCTCTATGGTCTGGCGGCCCAGGAAGCGCGTTTTGCCAAGTTGGCTGCGCTTTACACCCATCACTTGATCGCGGGCGAAGAATTACCGGCTTGGGCTTGTTTTGACTCTGAGATCTGGGACTTTCCGGAACCTGACTAGACCTTGAAGCCGCAATATTCCAATCGATCCCATGAGTTCCATTTCAACTTCCGCCATGGTTTTTTTCAGCTAATTGGACTAAAATAGTCTTATATGCTCTAGGCAAAGATTTTAGGTCCAGTTCAATGTTGCGTATCCGGAAGTTGACCGACTATGGAACCGTGCTGCTCGCAGCCATGGATCGGCAAAATCGTCTCTGGAAAACGGCAACTGAACTATCGCAGGAGACTCACCTTTCCTATGCGACGGTCGGCAAGCTGCTCAAAATGCTGGTGCGTGCCCATCTGCTGGAATCCCAGCGCGGTCCACACGGGGGCTACCGTCTGGCCCGGCCGGCCAACACCATGACGGCGCTCGAAATTCTCGAAGCCTTGGAAGGAAAGGTGGCCGTCATCGAATGTGGACTTGCATCGCATATTTGTGATCGGGAGGGTTTTTGTGCGGTGAGCCCGCCTTGGCAGCGGATCAACCAGCTGTTACGGAATGCGCTCGCGAAAATTACTTTGCAGGACCTGACCGGAGATGGATCCTACCGTTCGCTGCCCCGCTCGGTCCCCTCCCCTACCCGTCCCCCGGAACCCATCGATTTCCCCGATGTCACCACCGCTAAACGGAGCCCCAACCCTTGAGTACCGAATCCCAGAACCTCGAGTCATTGATCCAGAGGAATTACACCGCGGGGTTTGTGACCGACATTGAGCAGGAGACTTTCCCCCCGGGTCTCGATGAGACCATGATCCAGCGTCTATCGGCCATCAAGCAGGAACCTGATTTCATGAAAGAATGGCGGTTAGCCGCCTTCCGTGGCTGGCAGCGGATGAAGGAGCCCCACTGGTCCATCGCCCGTTACGACCCGATCGACTACCAGGGGTTTTCGTACTATTCCTCGCCGAAGTCCCGCTCTTCCGTCGGTTCGCTCGAGGATATCGACCCCAAGCTCCTTGAGACCTATGAAAAGCTGGGCATCCCCCTGCATGAACGGGCTGCACTTGCAGGAGTTGCCGTCGATGCCGTTTTTGACAGTGTCTCGGTGGCTACGACCTTTCGCGAAACCCTGGCGAAAGCCGGCGTGGTGTTTTGCCCGATTTCAGAGGCCATCCGAAATTATCCGGAGCTGGTACGGGCCTATCTGGGATCCGTTGTCCCACCCGGAGATAACTTCTTTGCCGCCCTGAACTCAGCGGTCTTTACCGATGGGTCTTTTGTCTATGTGCCGAAGGGGGTCCGATGCCCGCTCGAACTCTCGACGTATTTCCGCATCAATGCCGCAAAAACCGGGCAGTTTGAGCGTACCCTGATCATCGCGGACGAAGGGGCCACCGTGAGCTACCTGGAAGGCTGCACGGCGCCGATGCGGGACGAAAACCAGTTGCATGCGGCGGTCGTCGAGCTCGTGGCCCTCAAGGATGCCGAGATCCGCTATGCCACGGTCCAGAACTGGTATCCCGGTAACGAGCGAGGAGAAGGGGGAATTTACAATTTTGTGACCAAGCGGGGGGAATGCCGTGGCGACCGTTCCCATATTTCCTGGGTCCAGGTCGAAACCGGATCTGCCATCACCTGGAAATATCCGAGCTGTGTGTTGAGAGGCGACGACAGCGTGGGCGAGTTTTACTCAATTGCGGTGGCACGCAACTATCAACAAGCCGATACCGGGACCAAGATGATCCATCTCGGTCGCCGGACCCGGAGCACGATCCTGTCCAAGGGCATTTCGGCGGGACATGGCCACAATGCCTACCGCGGTCTCGTCCGGATGGGATCCACGGCTCAAACGGCCCACAACTATACCCAGTGTGATTCCCTGTTGATCGGTTCTGCAGCACGAGCCGACACCTTCCCGGTCATTGAGGTCGAAAACGCGTCAGCTCGTGCCGAGCACGAGGCCACCACTTCGAAAATCTCAGCGGATCAGCTGTTCTACTGCCGGCAGCGGGGGCTCACGGAGGAGGAAGCAACCGGCCTCATCGTCAACGGGTTTTGCCGGGATGTTTTGCTCAAGCTGCCGCTCGAGTTTGCGGTTGAAGCCCAGAAACTGTTGTCTGTGACTCTTGAAGGAGCGGTTGGATGAACCTTCTAGAAATTGCGAATCTTCATGTGTCGGTCGGGGACCGACCCATTCTCCGAGGCATCGATCTGGAAGTTCCATCCGGTGAAATGCATGTCATCATGGGGCCCAACGGTTCCGGGAAAAGCACTCTGGTCCAGACGCTCGCGGGATCCGAGGCCTACACGGTTCAGCAAGGTCAGGTCCGCTTTGCAGGTGAAAACCTACTTGGACTCAAGCCGGAAGAGCGCGCACACCGGGGACTTTTTTTGGCCTTCCAGTACCCGGTTGAAATTCCGGGCCTCGGCAACGCGCTTTTTCTGAGGACCATCGTCAACGCGGTCCGAAAAACACGAGGGCTGCCCGAATGGGATGCCCTGGATTTTCTGTCGCGATCCCGCGCCGAACTCGAGCAGATGGGCATGAAGCCCGAACTTCTCGAGCGCGCCGTCAATCAAGGGTTCTCGGGCGGCGAGAAGAAGCGTAATGAGATCCTGCAGCTGCGACTTCTGGAACCTCGTCTGGCGCTCCTGGATGAGACCGATTCAGGACTAGACATCGATGCGCTCCGGACAGTGGCCCAAGGGATCGAATCGATGCGTGATGCTCACCGCTCGTTTCTCCTGGTGACGCACTACCAGCGTCTGCTGGATCACCTTCGCCCGGACCGGATCCATGTCCTCGCCAATGGCCAAATCGTCCAATCGGGTGATGCCGATCTCGCCCGGATGCTCGAAAAACGGGGTTATGACTGGTTACTTCAGGAGCAACGCGCATGAGGGTATCCGAAGATCCCGCATGGACACTCCAGGTCGCCGAACATGGGCGATCCTGGGATGAATGGCGCTCCCGTCTCCGGGCCACCACCCGGCTTCCCCAAGCAAAACGAGACGAGTCCTGGAAGTACACCCGCATCGGTCCATTTGAGTGGTCGGGAGATACCCCGCCGGCATCACCGCGCCCCATCATTCAGCGTCCGAAGCAACGATCTGTCCGTCACGGAGATGAGCTCGACTGGTTGGCTCTGTCATTCCGGCAGGCTTTCGAAGAAGCCCCTGATCGCTTGATCCCGTGGCTGGGTCAAGTGGCCCTCGCATCCGGGCGAGCGCTCAGTGATTGGAATACGAAGGCCTTCGAGGATGGCATCCTGGTTGACGTCCCCGATGGGGTCGTCGTCGACGAACCCATCGAAATCCTTCTGGGTATCCAAAGCCCGAACGATTCCACCTGGCGCCTGGAGACGGGGCCACGGTACCTTTTTCCCCGCATACTGATCCATCTCGGCAAGGGGGCCCAGGCCTCCGTGATCGAACGTCACCGGTGGGGGCTCGAGTCCCCGCCGGAGTCAGCGCGGCCCGTGTCACGATCCCATCGGATCAATGCTGTGACCGAAATCCTGCTTGGCCGAGATGCAGCGCTCACGCATTACCTGGAACAGACCGGAGACGGCAATACCCAGGCTTTCGGCCTGACGGCGATCCGACTCGAGGGCGGCAGCCATTACCGGGGATACACCTTTGATGCCTCCGCTGCACTCCTGCGTCACGAGCACCACCTCCTG
>JAJYFY010000016.1 GCA_021785265.1 Pseudomonadota bacterium | reverse complement strand
GTTCAGGCAGGTTCCGCCGAAAGCCTGGGATCCATCCCGATTCTTCCAGTTGTCGATACAGGCCGTCCGGAGACCGTTCTGCGCCGCGCGGATGGCGGCGATATAGCCTGCCGGTCCGGCGCCGATCACCACCACGTCATAGGATTCATCAGTCATGAGGCATCTCCGCTCGTTGGATCAGAGTTCGAGGAGCAGGCGGGAGGGGTCTTCCAGCGATTCCTTGAGGCGCACCAGGAATTGCACCGCTTCCTGCCCGTCGACGAGGCGGTGGTCGTAGGTGAGTGCGAGGTACATCATGGGCCGGATCACGACCGCTCCGCCGACCGCCATGGGGCGGTCCTGGATCTTGTGCATGCCGAGGATCGCGCTCTGCGGCGGATTGATGATCGGAGTCGAGACCAGTGAACCGAACACGCCCCCGTTCGTGATCGTGAAGGTCCCGCCCTCGAGGTCCTGAAGTGCCAAAGTTCCGGAACGGGCTTGTTCGGCGAACCTTGCGATTTGAGTTTCGATCTCGGCGAATCCCAGGGTATCCGCGCCGCGCACCACCGGCACCACGAGGCCGCGGGGTGAGGCAACTGCGATCCCGATATCCCAAAAGTCGTGGTAGACGATCTCGTTGCCCTCGATCGAGGCGTTGATCACCGGAAAACTCTTGAGTGCCAAAATCGCGGCCTTCACGAAAAAGGACATGAACCCGAGCCGGACCCCATGGGCTTTTTCAAAACGCTCGCGCAGGCTGTTTCGGATCTCGATGATCCGGCCGAGATCGACCTCGTTGAAGGACGTGAGCATCACGGCGTTGAGATTCGATTCCCTGAGCCGCTCGGCAATCCGGGCCCGGATCCGGGTCATGGGTACGCGCCGGATCGCGCCGCCGGGCGTTCCCCTGACCGCCGGTGTGGCAGGCGCGGCTTCCGCGGCCCGTTCGAGATGGGCCAAGACATCCGTCTTGCTGATGCGCCCATCCCGGCCGTGACCCTCGATCTGTTCGGGATTGAGTCCGTGCTCTCCGGCCAGCTTGCGGGCAGAGGGGGCAATCGGGGGAGGTACCGGTCGGTCCGATCCCTTGACCGATGGGGGGGCAGCGGTTTTTTTGGCCGGTGCCGGTGCGGTCTCGGGCCGCGGGGCGAGGGTGCCTTCCTCAAGGAGGGCAATGACCTGGCCTGCGGTCACGGTCGCCCCATCACCGGCACGAATCTCCTGGAGACGGCCATCGACCGGGGCCGGAACCTCGAGTACGACCTTGTCGGTCTCGAGATCGACCAGGTTTTCGTCACGGCGGACCGTCTCACCGGCTTTCTTGCGCCAGTTCACGAGCGTCGCGTCGGTCACGGACTCGGGCAATGGAGGAACCTTGATCTCGATGCTCATGCAATCTCCGTGAGGGGGGGTGGGGATCCGGCCCGACGCGAACGGATCGAACGGGTGGGGGCCGACTCAAGCGCGGATTCGATGATGGCCTTCTGCTGAAGCGCGTGGAGCGCGGAATACCCGGGGGCGGGGGCGGCGGCGGGGGGGCGGCCCAGGTAGCGCAGGGTTTGTCCGGGACGCATCAGACGGGCGATCAGGGGTCCCACACCCCGGAATGCCCCCTGGTTTCTCGGCTCTTCCTGGCACCAGACCACATCGGTGACCCCGGCGTACCGCTCGAAAAGCCGCTGGAGGGCCGCCTCCGGCAAGGGTGCCCACTGCTCGAGCCGAACCAGCGCGAGATCGGACCGTTCTGCCGCCTCGCGGGCCTCCAGGAGCTCGTAGTAGATCTTGCCGGAGGTGAGGATGAGCCGACTCGTCTGGGCTGGAGTGGCCCCGGCATCGTCCATGAGCGGCGCAAAATGGCCTTGCGCGAGATCCGTGAGGCTGGAAACCGACCGCCGGTGGCGCAAAAGGCTTTTCGGGGTCAGGACTACGAGCGGCTTGCGGTAGGGTCTCAGCAGCTGCCGCCGGAGCAGGTGGAAAAACTGGGCGGGAGTCGAGGGATTTACGATCTGCAGGTTGTCTCCATCGCAGAGTTCCAGGAAGCGCTCAGGACGTGCCGAAGAGTGTTCCGGCCCAGCCCCTTCCTGGCCATGCGGCAGGAACAGGACCAGTCCGCACAAGCGCCCCCACTTGGCCTCGCCGGCCGAGAGGAACTGGTCGATCACGACCTGCGCACCGTTCGCGAAATCACCGTACTGGGCCTCCCAGATGACGAGGGCCTCCGGACTGGCCGTGGCGTACCCGTATTCGAAGGCCATGACTCCTTCCTCGGACAGGAAGGAATCCACGACGTCCACGAGCGCCTGATGGGGCGAAAGCCGGTTCAGCGCCACATCGGTGGCATCGCTCGACATCTCATGGATCACCGCATGACGGTGGAAAAAGGTCCCGCGTGCGCTGTCCTGGCCCGTGAGGCGGATCGGGTGCCCGGCGACCAGGAGGCTCGCATAGGCCAAAAGCTCGGCCATGCCCCAGTCCAGGGGCTGCTCGCCCAAGACCATCTTGCGTCTTTCCTCAAGGATCCGCGCGAGGCGGGGATGCACCGTCCAGCCCTCGGGCAGCGTGGTCAGGATCCGACCCCACGCTGTAAGGTCGGACCCCTTCACCCCGGTGTCCACGGGGACATCCCAGCTCTGATCCCGGTAAGGCGTCCAGTCGACCAGGGGGGGACGGATGGGAGCGCGTGGGAGGATAAAGGTCTCCGGCACCTCGCCCTGGTCGAGCCCGTCGCGGTAGGCACCCACCATGGCCTCGACCTCGGCGGGTTCGATGATTTTTTCAGCCACGAGCTTCTGCGCGTAGCGGGCAAGGGTCGTTGGGTGCTTGCGGATCTGCTCGTACATGACAGGCTGCGTCACGGCCGGCTCGTCCGCCTCGTTGTGGCCGTGGCGGCGATAGCCCACGAGGTCGACGAAGATGTCCTTGTGAAAGCGGGTGCGATAGTCGAACGCAAGGCGCATCACGAACAGGACCGCTTCCACGTCATCCGCGTTGACGTGGAGAACCGGGGCCTCGATCATCTTGGCGATATCCGTGGCGTACGGGGTGGAACGGGCGTCCCTCAGGTTGCTGATCGTGAACCCGATCTGGTTGTTGACGACCAAGTGAACCGTCCCTCCGGTGCGAAAACCACGGGTACCCGACATCTCGAGCGTCTCCATGACCACGCCCTGACCGGCCAGCGAGGCATCGCCGTGGATCAGCACCGGCAGCACCCGGTCTCCCGCGCGATCCCCCAGCCGGTCCTGGCGGGCACGGACGGAGCCTTCGACCACGGGATCCACGATCTCGAGATGCGAAGGATTGAAGGCGAGGGTGAGATGGACGACCCGTCCCTTGATCTCGACGTCCGAGGAGCAGCCGAGATGGTACTTGACATCACCCGAGCCGTTCTGATGGAGAGGATCGTAGCGACCCTCGAACTCGGAAAACAGCTCGGAAAGCGGCTTGGCCAGGAGATTGACGAGGACGTTGAGCCGCCCGCGGTGGGCCATGCCGATCACGATCTCCTCCACGCCCACGGAGGCGGCGCGGCGCACCAGGTCGTTCAAAGCCGGCATGAGGGCTTCGGCCCCTTCGAGCGAGAAGCGCTTTTGTCCGATGTAGCGGCGATGCAGGAAGTGCTCGAGACCCTCGGCCGCGGTCAGCTCGGCCAGGAGGATTTTTCGCTCCTCCACCACGAGCCCGATCCGTCCCCGCGCGGTCTCCAGACGCTCGCGGATCATCTGGCGCTCCTCGATCGCCGAGAGGTGCTGGTACTCGGCGCCGATCGTGCCGCAATAGGTGTCCCGGAGCAGGGCCAGAAGTTCGGTCCCCGAGCCTGGAGTCTCGCCCGAGACGAGATCGGGAGGCACGGGTCGGGCCAGGATCGCATCGGGAGATCCACCCGCATGGAAAGCCGGATCGAGATCCTGGACCACGGGAGGTCGGACCAGTTTCAGGGGATCGAGGTCGGCTGCAAGATGGCCGCGCGAGCGGAAGGCCTGGACCAGGCGAGCCCAGAACATGCTGGATCCCGTCTCCTCCGGGATCCCACGCCCGGTCTGGCTCCGGGGTTCATGGGCCGATGCGATAAGCCGGTCCTCGACAGGATGGCGGGGACTTTCAGAACGACCGGGGTCGCGGAGCGCGTCAAAGGCCCGGGCCAGGCTGCCCGGCACCGAGCGGGGATCCGCCAGATAGCGTTCATAGAGATCTTCCAGATAAAACGCGTTGGCACTGTTCAGGACGGTCGGATCCAGGGAGTCGACCCGACGCTGGTCCGGTTCCGATTGAGACTGGCTGGACACCCGAATCTCGCTACTCTTGCAGTGCGGAGGTGAAGGATTCCGTCTGGACCGCCGCCGCGTTTCGGCTTGAGCAAACGGCTTTTTTCAAGCTATAGTTTACAGCATGCGCCCGTGAAGGGCGTCCAGAGGGGAAGATCGATGCCCGCGACCGCATCCGGTGGGTTTCCATTCGAGGACAAAATCGAGATCCATTATCCGACGACCGTCCTCGAGCGGCACCATGGCGGATGCGAAGAGCTGAATGAGGCGCTTTGGGTCCTGCTCAAGGACATGGCCGAACGCTACCGTGACGACCCCCGGGAAAACGCCATCTATTCGGGACGCATCTCGACCCAGGGTGGATTCCAGACCGGACGACATCACAACTTCCTGGAAGAGCCCAACCCGGCCGTGGTCGAGTTCCGTGAGCGAATTCTCCTGCCGGCCGTCCACCGCTACCTCACGGAAGTCTTCGGTGCCGAGGCGGGTCAGCTCAAACCCTGGCTCATGGGATGGGCCAATCTTCTCGCGGCCGGCGATTGGCAGGCGCCTCACATGCATCCCACCGCGGGCAACCTGGCGAGCGGGGTCTATTACGTGAAAGCCCTCGAGGATAAGCCCGCCCCCCAAGGCTGGATCGAGTTCCTGAACCCCCATCCCGCCTCCGTCCATCACGGTTTCACCCTCACCCGCCGCATTCAGCCCCGTTCCGGAAAGCTCCTCCTCTTTCCGCCGTATCATATCCACTATGTCCACCCCTTCGCAGGTCCGGGCGAGCGGGCCATCATCGCCTTCGATGTCCTGCGCGAACGACCCGACCTCAACCTGGTCTTCTGACCCCTCCTGTCAGCCATGAACGAACCGTCCACACCTTCCCCCGCACCGATCCGGATCGAGGACTTCCCCACCGCCGAACTGCCGGACCAGGTCGCCATGCTGGTCGCCGGCGCCGATGCCCTGGCCCGGGAAGGGCGCCGCGGCGAGGCAGAAACCGTCTACCGTCGGGTTCTCGAAGCTGCCCCACACCATCTGCAGGCCCTGACCTATATCGCGATGAGCGCCTTCGAGACCGGCCGCTACGAAGAAAGCGTGCGCTACCTCATCGAGGCGATCCGCCTGGAACCCGCCCGGTCCACGCTGCACCAGAATCTGGCCCTGGTCCGGCTCGCCCAAGGCTTGCCCGGCAAGGCTCTGGAATCCATCGATCAGGCCATCGAACTCAATCCGGAGGGGGCCATCAGCCATCTTCACCGGGGCCATATCCTGGAAAGTCTGGGGCAGGAAACCCCGGCACTCGAAAGCTACGGTCGCGGGCTGGCCCGCGATCCCACGCTCCGGATCGCGCCCCAGAGCCTGCCTCCGGGCATCCGCATCTTGGCCCAACGGGCCATCGCCCGGCTGGCACCGATCCGCCTTGCGCGGATCGACCAAGCCGCCCAAGCGGTCGAAGCCGAACACGGCATCCCGCTCCCGGCGCGCGCACGGCGGTTTCTCGACATCTTCAAGGGCCTCATCCCCCCCCCCGCGGAGCATCCGCTCCAGAAGCCCGAGTTTCTCTTCTACCCCGAACTCGGCGCCCGCCCCTGGTTCGAACGTGGCGAGTTTCCCTGGATCCATACCTTCGAATCCAAAACCGGGGAAATCCGTCGCGAGTTCGAAGCCCTGGAAGGCGGCCTCGAGGAAGCCTATGTACCGAAATCGACCGGCCAGACGATCTGGTCTCAACTGGCCGGTTCGCGCGAGTGGGGCAGTTTCCATCTCTACCGTTCGGGCACACCCATCGCCCAGATCCTCCATCTCTGCCCGAACAGCTTTGCGGCGCTCAAGGTCTTGCCGCTGGCCCGTGGCCGTAACCATGCCCCCGAGATTTTCTTCTCAGTCCTCAAGCCCGGGGCCGAGCTGCCCCCCCATCATGGTCTGTCCAACGCCAAGCTGACCCTTCATCTGGGCCTCGTGGTTCCCCCGGAAACCGCGATCCGGGTGGGGGGTGAGGTGCGGCAATGGAAGGAGGGGCGCGCTCTTATCTTCGACGACAGTTTCGAGCACAGCGCCTGGAACCACGATACCCGTCCACGGGCAGTTCTGATCGCGGATATCTGGAACCCGGCTCTCAGTCCACCCGAACAAGATTTGGTTGAGCGAGTGATCGATGCGCACAGTCGTTTCTACGAGGAATACTTCTCCTGACCGGGACGTCCGGAGCGAATGGGGGAAGGCCACAACGGCCGCTCTCCGGAACCGGGTATGGCCCTCATGATCTCCACCCCGATTCCTGGGCTCGAACCGGTTTTTGCGGTACCCCTCTACACCACCGTTCTACCCAACGCCCAGGGATTAAACAGCCGGCTCGAGGAGAAACTGGGCTTGTGGGAATCCCATCCCCCCCAGGAGAGTCATCGCCGGCCGAGCCCGGTCTCCAAACCCGGGGTCTACGAGAGCAGCTTCGACTTCTTCCATTGGGAGGACCCGGATGTCGGGGCCCTGGCCCGATTCTGCCTGAACCAGGTTGGCTTCCTGGTCCATCGCCTGAACGGATATGAAAACCGCGACATGGAAGAACTCCGCTTCTATCACCACAGCTGGTTCCACCTGACCCGACCGGGCGGCTATACCAGCTATCACAACCATCCCATGGCGTCCTGGTCGGGCGTCTATTGCGTCAATCCCGGAGTTCCCGATCCGGACGATCCCCAAAGCGGCGCACTCCGGTTCTTTGATCCCCGATCTTCTGCCAGCATGTTTCTCGACCCCGGCAACAGTTACCTTCTCCCGCCCTACGGCTTCGGCACGCTGCCCCATCATTTCAAGGCCGGGGAACTCGTGCTTTTCCCGTCCTACCTCAATCACGAGGTCGCCTCTTTCCGCGGAACCGGAATCCGGATCACGGTCGCCTTCAACGTCTGGATCCGCTATGCCGACGAACCCGCCTTCGAGCCGGGACTGCGTCGCGCCGTCTCCCGGCAGTCCGGCTGAACGGCCATGGATCCTGCCCAGGGGGAAGAGGTGGTCGGGCTCGACGCCGGCCTCCGCGCCCTCCGCGATCGTAACTTTCCGCTCGCCCGGGAACGGTTTTCGGCCTTGGCCGAAAAGGGCGACGGACAGGCCATGGCCTACCTCGGGCTCATCCATCTCCGCGCACTCGGCACTCCCTACGACCCGGAGCAAGCCTTCGAATGGACAGAACGGGCAGCCGGAACAGGCCTCGCGAGCGCGCAACTCACCCTCGCCCATCTCTCCTACCTCGGGATCGGCCCCCCACGCAATCCCCGACAGGCAGCCCGTCTGCTTTTAGCCTCGGCCCGATCGGGCCATGCCCCGGCGCTTCGCACACTGGGCTTGGTCTACCTCGGGCTCGGATCCGACTGGCGCGCTGCAGCTGAACGTTGTCTCGAGGCCGCGAGTGCCCAGCGTGATCTGTTTTCCGTTCACGCCATCGCCGTAAGCCGACTGGCCCGGGGCGAGACGGCCCGGGCCTTGCCGCTTCTCGCATGGGCCGGAACCCAGGGCTTCTACCCGAGCCTCCTCCACCTGAAACGCCTCCAGACCCGCCTCGGACTCGAAGCCGTCCGTCAGCATGCGATTGCCGAGCCGGACTATCCTGACCTTCCACACGTACCCGACCTGCCGGAGTTTCCCTGGGAGCCCGCACCACCCCCCCCCAGCCGCATGCTGGACTCCCGGATCCAGCTCCGTATCCAGGAAAAGCTCTTGGAAAGCGTCGAATGCGACTACCTGATCGCCTTGGCCGCGCCGGCACTTCGACCCTCTGAAACGCGCGAACCCGGTAGCGGCCGCATCGTAAAAAACCCCCTCCGCACCTCCTCTGCCATGAATTTCCCGCCGAACCTCGAGGATCTCGTGGTCCTCCGGCTGGAAGAGCGGATCGCAGCCTGGTGCGGCACCACGCTGGATGTGGCCGAACCCCTGGCCGTGCTGCGATACCGTCCCGGCGAGGAATACCGGCCACACTTTGATGCCTTCGATGAAAAAACACTCGCCTCAGATGCCGAAGGCATCCGTCTCGGCCAGCGTACCGTCACTGCGCTCACTTACCTCAACGCGGATTTCGCGGACGGAGAAACGAGCTTTCCGGCACTCGGAGTCACGATCCGGCCCGAGGCGGGTCAGATTCTGGCTTTTTCCAACCTCGATTCGAAAGGGATCCGGAATCCCCAGGCTCTCCATACCGGCCATCCCGTCCAGAAGGGTGAAAAGTGGCTTGCCACCCTCTGGTTCCGCGAACGGCCCGGGGCCCGTCATCCGAACCCGGCCAATCCCGATCCTTCAGCTACCCCATAAAGAAAACCCGTGGTTCCTTGCGGAACCACGGGCAATGTTCTTTTGTTGTCGTTATAGGATCGTTAGAAGCGCACCCCGATCCGTCCGTAGATGAAGCGGCCCGGGACCTCGTAGCCCAGGAAGGGCTGGTAGCTGTTCGCAAAGGCCGTCATCGAGATCGGCGCATTCTTGTCGAACAGGTTCCGCACCCCAACCGTGAAGTCCGCGTTCCACGCGGCCATGCTGTAGGTGAGCTGGACATTGTTGTAGACCGTCGTTCCCAGCCGGTTGAGCCCCTGGAAGCCCTGGGGCGAACCCGGCTGTGTGATGACATCACTGCACCAGCCCGTACCCACCTGCGGGAAGCCGATCACGAAGCGTGCCGAGGAATTCTGGCAGATCTCGTACATCGGGCCGATGACGTTGACCGTCCAGTTGGCAGACCATGGGCCGTAGTCCCAGTCGAGGTAGATGTTGTACTTGTGCTTGGGAATGAGCGAACTCACCGATCCCGCCGTCTCGCGGGTGAACTCGGTCGGCTGACCGGTGATATTGCTGATACCCGGGAAGGCGATGACGTAGTTCTTGGTGAAGGTCGCATCCGCCATGACCGTGAAGTCACCGATCGGGGTCGAAGGGAGCCGGTAGTTCAGGTTGACGTCCCAACCTTCCGTCTTGATCGATCCCACGTTCTGGTCCAAGGCCAGAATGTTCGTGATCGGCCCGTTCGTGTCGTAGGTCCCACCCGCGCGTTGGATCAGGTTGCAGTCCAGGCCAGCATGGCTATAGCAGAAGTCCATGATGTTCTGCGGCCCGATGCCTCCCGAGATCGCATTCACCACCTCGACTTTGTAGTAGTCCGCCGAAACATTGAATCCCGGAATGTAGCTCGGGCTGTAGACCAGACCCACCGTCCGCGAGATGGCCCGCTCCGGCGTCAGGTTGGGGTTGCCCCCGACCGTGACCGGGATCTGAGTGTTCGGCTGCAAGGCATGCGCCGGACAGTTCGGAAGAGTGGGATTGGCCACGCAGGGATCGATCAGTGGATCAAAGCTCTGACCCTGTCCCGCGAAGAAGTTACTGATCGTGGGGATCCGGAAGCCCTGGGACCAAGTGGCCCGGAAGAGCAGGCTCCGGATGGGAGCGTACTTGATGCCGATCTTGCCCGAGGTGTTATGCGCGTAGTGCTGGGGCACCGGCGTGATGGGGTTCGCGAACCCGGCCCAGGTGGCCTGGGTCCAGCGTTCCGCCACGTCGACGGAGAGGTGGTGGACCAGGAACACATCGCGCACGAGAGGAGCGTTGAACTCGATGTATTCGGCATCCTGCGCCTCGCGCCCGCTCGTAGGCTCGGCAATGTTCGAAGTCGCATCACCGGCCGCAATCAGCGGATCCGGCGTGTAGTAGCCGTTGTCCTCGAGGTACTCGTAACCGACGGCGACGCCCAGGGGGCCGGCCGGCAGGTCGACGAGTGTTCCGGTCAGGTTCCCCGAGTAGTCGCGTTGCGTGACCGAGTCCACGTTGATGCTCGTATAGTCGATGTAGTTGGCCATGGCCGGTGTGATCGTGCCCTGTGCCGTAGACAGGTTGTACCCCCCGAAGAGATCGAGCGGCACGCAACCGGGAGTCGTCTGGCAGGTCGAAAGCGGTCCCAGGGCCAGCTGGAGTCGGCTGGTATTCTGGAGTCCGGTGGCCGTTCCGGTATTGTTCCGGTCGCCGTAGGAGTAGTGGACATTCCAGTTCCAGTCATGTCCGATGGCGCGGAAGTAGCCTTTGAGGCCAGCTTCGAAGAAGTAGGTTCGGACATTGGTGTCGAAGACCCGGTAACCCGACTCGATCATGCGGCGTCCCAGGAAGAGGAGCGCATCGCTGTGGGTCAGGCAGTTGGCCGTCCCATAGAGCGTGCACCAGTTGGCGTATCCTGGAGTCCCGGGTGCATAAGGCACGAGGTCGACGCCGAAGGGATTGTAGGGGTTCGTAGCTGAAATGCCCACGAGGATCCCGTTCGCGGAGTTGTCCGAACCGAACACCCCGAGGAAGAGCGGGTTCGGAGCGAGCACGGAGGCCGACACGCGGTCGTTGTAGAGGATCGTGGTGTCGAACTCGAGATGCGAGTTGAAGTTGTAGTGGGCCTGCGTGTAGGCATACCACTGCTCGGAGGGCGTCAGGAGATAGTTGGCCGGCGCATAGTTATAGGCATCCGCGAGACCAAAATCATGCGGATTGGCATTGGGCCCGCTCAGGGGACCGGAGAGATCGCAACCTGATGAGGTGTTGCCCGGCGTCGCCCCCGCCACCGAACTCGGCTCGCAGTTCGTGCCCGGGAGCGTGCTCGGGCCGTAGGGGCCATCCATGATGAAGCGGCCACCCGGGGTGCCCGAACTGCCCAGAAGGAGCCCGGTCCCGATGAGCGGCAACTGACCCAGCGTGGTATCACCCGCCCAGATCGGCTGCTGTTCCCGGTAACCCACGCTCAAAAGGGCGCCTTCCTTGCTGTTGCTCGCCCCGATCGTGAAGTCGTACTCCTGGAGCTTGCCGTCCCAGTGAGTCGCACCCGGAATTGTGGTCGTGATTCCAAGAGCGGGGTTGGCGGGAATCGAGGCATTGCTGTTCTGGTAGATTCCCATGTAGGCGTGGGCTTCTGCCCCATTGAAGTTCTGCATGGTGATGATGTTGATCACGCCCGCGATCGCATCCGATCCGTAAATCGGCGAGGCGCCGTCCAGCAGGATCTCGACCCGCGAGATGATCGCCGACGGGATCGTGTTGAGGTCGACTGGTCCGCCCAGAGTCGGAATCCAGCGGTGACCATTCACCAGGACCAGAACACGGGCGGGACCCAGATTATGCAGGTCAATGAAGGTATCACCGTCATTGCCGTTGTTGGTCTGGGCGTTGATGGCTGCTCCCGACTGCGAGATCGACTGGAGAATGTTTCCAATCGTGACCTCGCCGGTCAGGTTGAGCTGCTGGCGCGTGAGCACCACGACCGGTTGCGCTGTGACTGTACTCGTGCGCAGGATCCGAGAACCCACGACCTCGATCTTCTGGAGTTTCGTGGTTTTCTTTGCCTGCGCCAGCGCTGCCGGTGCGGCGATGACTGCAGCGGATGCGCCGGCCACGAGGGCCCCGCGTACCGCTTGCCGCACGAGATTTCGCTGTTTCATTGTGTATAAGCCTCCACATGTGGTGAGGGATAAAATACCTTGGCGCGACCAAGGATGTGGTGAGCATACCACGTGTAGCAGGACTGTCAAGCCCCCAATTCACGTCTCCTTTTTTCTGCACGTGGATGGAATCAAACCGTGATGGGGTCACTTAATGACGAGACAGCTTGTATCCTAAAAGCAACATTAATATGTTGCTATAGTGCAACATCAGCATCTGATACAATCAGATCATCTTGAAATGGCAGGACAACATGGCGGAAGCGGGTTCTCCCCATTCTCCATTTACCTATTCCGCACCGGACGAGCCGGCGGTCATCCCTAACGCATCCGACTACTATCTCTGGGGAAACGAATATCGCCGCCGGGGTGATGATGAGGCCGCTGAAAACGCCCTCCGGGGCGCACTTTCACAGGATCCCGGGCTTTTCGAGGCCCGTCTGAGCCTGGCCTTCCTGTACCGGGACCAGGGACGGGTGGGGGATGCGGCCCGTCTTTTCGACGGCTGGCTCAAGGCTCGGCCGACCGATGCCGTCCTCTGCGGCCAAGTCGCCCGTTTTCTCGAGACCTTGGGGGACTCCGAGCGCGCACTGGCCTGTCTGGACTCGGCAATCCAGGCTGACCCGAACCTCGTTCAGGCCTGGTTCGAGAGAGGTCGTCTCCTGCTTGCACTCGGGCACTTCGATGAAGCTGCCCGGAGCCTCGGCCGGACTCTTGAACTCGATCCGGATCACGATGCAGCCCACCTCCTGATCGTCCAGACCCGCCGCTTTGCCCCCGGCGATCACCTGATCGCCTTCCTTGAAGCCCAGGCCACCCGAACCCCGGTTTCAGCGTCTACTCAAGCCTGCCGACAATTTGCCCTGGGAAAGGTGTACGACGATCTCGGGCGGTGGGAGCAGGCTTTGACCGCAATCGAAGAAGGCAACCGGATCCGGCGCGGCATGACCCGCTTCCCGAAAGCGGACCGCAAGGCAGCACTCGAACTCAATCTCGCCCTGCCCCCCGGGGCCTGGGCCCCGGCCCCGGGCCCATCGGTCGAGCCGCTGCCCCTTTTCATCGTGGGATTGCCACGCGCCGGAACCACACTCGTGGAAAGCCTGCTCTTGAGCCACCCCGCGATTTCTTCCGCCGGAGAACTGGACATCCTGGAGCGACTCGTCGAGGCGAGCCGCCTGGTCGAGCGCTGGCGGGCCGCCCTGGATGCCGATACTGTCCCGGATGCGCTCGCCGACACGGAACGCGAGGTCGTCGAGCGTTACCAGGCCACCCTCGCCCGCTACGGGAGTTCCGGGTGCCGCTACGTGATCGACAAGAACCCGCTCAATTTCTGGCATGCCGGAGCGATCCGCAAACTCCTTCCCGGGGCACGGATCCTGGCCGTCGAACGCGACCCCCGCGATGTTCTGGTCTCTCTTTACTTCCAGAACTTCGACCACCCCGCACTCGACTTTTCCTACTCCATCGAGGACCTCCTGTTCTACCTCCGTACCCACGACCACCTGATGACACACTGGAAACGTTGTCTCGGAACCACCCTGCGGACCGTCCGTTACGAAACCCTGGTCGGAGAGCCGGCCACGGTCGTCGATGAACTCCTCTCCTGGCTCGGTCTCCCCGCCATGGGAGTTGAATCAGGCCACCCGGCGGAGCGGGCAATCCGAACGGCCAGTGCCTTCCAGGCGCGGCAACCGGTTTACCAGCACTCGGTCGGGCGGTGGAAACCTTATGCCCGGATGCTCAGGGAACGGCATCCGGAACTCGCCTCCTTGCGGTTTGCCGATGAGTCGGCCTGAAACCCGGATGCCACCGCCAGGCGTGCTCGAGGCGGGCTTGCGCGAAGCGGTTTCCCTCATGCAACAGGGACAACAGGAGGCAGCCCAGAGGCGCTTCTCCGCCCTCCTCGCGACCGGTACCTCATGGCCTCCCCTCCTTCATTTCGCCGGACTCAATGCCATCGAACGCGGACAGGCCGACGACGGGCTGCGCTTGCTGCGCCGCTCGATCGAACTCGCTCCCCACGATTTCGCGTTCCAGAACAACCTGGCCAATGCCCTGACCCGTCTCAAACGCTGGGAGGAGGCGGAAGAACTGATCCGGCCACTTCTGGAACGGGATCCCAAAAACCCGCAACTGCTTTTTGGCATGGCCAACCTGCTCCACCTGACCGCGCGGGACGGGGAGTCGACCGTTTACTGGAAAGCCGCCATGGAAGTCGCCCCCGACTGGCCCCAGATCTGGCTGGGGCTTGGGGAGACCCTCGCGGAACTGGGAGATAGCGAAGGTGCCGAGAGAGCCTACGAACAGGCCCAAAAACACCGCCCGGCCGACCCCCTGATCCGGACCGCCCGAGCGGATGTGCTGGCCCAGGATGACCAGAACGAGGCCGAGCTCGTTCGTGCGCGTGCCCTCTATGAGGAGGCACTTAGACTCAAGCCCGGGTTCGAGCCGGCCGAGGCCGGCCTGGCTGGCCTGGAAGGGCAGCATGGCCAGTTTGACGAGGCTCTCGAACGCCTGCGCCGGATGCTCCGGGCATCCCCTCCCTCCTTCCTCGCAACCTGGCTTCTCGCCCGTTTCAAGCGTTTCCAGGCTGACGATCCGGATCTCAAACTCATCGAACCCATCCTATCCAAGGCCCAAAGGGAACCCGAGAATCCCATGGCCCACCAGGTTTTTTTCGCCTGGGGAAAAATCCAGGAAGATCTGGGAAACTACGAGGCCGCCTGGCAGGCCTATGTCGAGGGACAGTCGCGCAAACCGGTCGATCGGGCCTATTCGGAGCGCGTGCAGCGGCAGTACCTGCGCCTGCTCCAAAAAGCAACGGATGCCGCCTTCCTCGAAAAGAACCGCATCCAGGAACCGGCCCCCGTCCGCCCGCTCTACATCGTGGGCATGCCCCGCTCGGGAACGACCCTGATCGAGCAGATGCTCTCGGTCCACCCCGCGGTTGCGACCTCAGGCGAGATGATCGCCCTCCAGAACAGCGTGCGACGTGGACTCGATATCCTCGATCTCAGCCAGTTGCCCTATGCGTTCAACCCGCTCAAGCCGGCTGCCTGGCGACGGCTCCGCACCGAGGTGGACCGACTCTACATCGAGCGGAGTGGGGGCCGGGCCGTCCTGACCGACAAGATGCCCAGCAACTTCATGAACGTGGGCTGGCTCGCCGCCCTCTATCCCGATGCCCGTTTTCTCCACATCCGGCGTGATCCACGGGACACCTGCGTTTCCTGTTACACGACCCTGTTCCGGAGCAGTCAGAAGTTTTCCTCGAACCTGACCCACCTCGGTCATTACTACCGGATGTACGAGGCCCTGATGGAAGGCTGGCGAAGCTTTCTGCCAGACTCCCGCCTGCTCGAGATCCGCTACGAGGAACTCGTGGAAAAACCGAAGGAGGTCCTGGAGCGGGTGCTCCGCTTCGCGGAACTCCCGTGGCACGAGGAATGCCTCCACCCCGAACGCGCCACCCACCGGATCCGGACGGCGAGCCTCTACCAGGCACGCCAGCCCATCCGCACCGGTTCGATCGGTCGATGGCAGCGTTTCGCCTCCCATCTGGGTCCCCTCGAAGAAGCTCTCGCCATCGAACATCCGCTCGCGGATCCCCCCGGGGACAATCCCCCGGCCAGGCCGGTATAATCGGGCCTTCCCTCCTCCTCGTGACGGTCACCAGCTATGGATGATTCCGACCCGCTCGCACTTGAAACAGCCTTGGGCCAGGTCGGCGAGGAGACCGAATCACGTGGAGCGGCTCTCATCGCCTTCGTAAAAGCCCGGGTCTGGGTGCTTTCCGACCGCGACCCGGGAGCCGACCCCGAGTCACTCAAAAGCGCCCAGTTGTCCCTGGTTTCGGACGGCCCCAATCAAAAGCAGGCGATGCTGGCCGTTTTTTCCTCAGCCGAACGGGCTGAGCGCTTCCTCAAGGATCACGGCGGAGCCCCCCATGTCATTCCGGTCGAAGGACCCTTCGCGGTCCTTGCGGTCCCGGCCGAGGCCGGCATCCTCATCAATCCCAACCAGACCCCCTCCTTCAGGATCGGCCCCGAGGCTGTGATCTACCTCAAAGACGAGATGGCGCGCGCCCGGGACCGTTACGGAGTCGTCTCACAAACCCCATGAACACCAGCCGGAGTCCCCTTCCTCCAAGCAGGGATCTCGAAACCCTGAGGACCCATCTCGAACATTCCGATTACATGGCAGCCGAGACCGTGGTCCAGGAACTCCTTGCGCGACACCCAGAGGACTTCGAACTTCTCTACCTGGCCGGCGTCACGGCGTCCCGCAGGGACCGGACCGAGGAGGCCATCCCGCGTTTCGAGCGCGCGCTCACCCGGGCCCCGGACCGGAAAGCGCGTTCGGCCGTCCTCCAGGCAATCGGCAAATCCCACTGGGCGCGGCTTCAGCTCGAACTGGCCGAGGCGGCATTCACCCAGGCGGCGGAGCTCGCTCCGGACGATCCCAATCCCTGGATCGATCTCGGGGCGGTCCGAAAAAGTCTTGGCGATGCAACCCGTGCCCTGGACAGCTTCACGACCGCACTCGCGATCGATCCGGAGTCGGTGGAAGCGCGGATCGGGGTCGGATTCTGCGAAATCGACCTCGGCCGGATTCGCGAAGGCCGCAAAACGCTCGAGAGAGCTCTCACGGTGGCGCCCGGTCATCCCGAGGCGGAAAACGGACTCGCCCTCCTGGACCGGATTGAGGGACGGCTCGGGGAAGCCGAAGCGCGACTCCTCCACCTCCTTGAGGCGCATCCCGAACAGATGGGGGCCTTCGGGCTCGCCTCACTCCGGACTTTTGACAGCGAGGACGACCCTCGCCTTCGACTCTTCGAGAAGCGAAAGACAACCCCCGAATGGATGCAGGCGCCCGAGATCGTCCAGATCGACCTCGACTATGCACTCGCCAAGGCGGAACATGACCTCGGGCGGTTTGGACCGGCCTTCTCCCGCCTCACCCAGGCCTCCCAAAGACGCCGCAAGCTCTTCCCGTTCGACGTTGGCCGGGAAGAGGAGCGCCTCGAACGGATTGCCTCCCTCTTCACCCGGAACTTCATCGAGCATTACCGTCTCAGCCAGGATCAGCTTCCGTCGCGCCCGATCTTCATCGTCGGCCTGCCCCGCTCGGGTTCGACTCTCCTCGAACAGCTGCTCGCCGGGCATCCCCAGATCACACCCGCGGGGGAGATTCTCGTTCTGCCGCGTCTTGCAACCGATCTCAGCCTGTCCTGGGGAAGACTCCCCGGCTTCCCCTCCGCGCTGACCCCAGTCGGTGCGGAAAACGACCTCCGGACGCTCGCCCACCGATACTTCGAATCCCTGCGGGGCAGCCGGGGGGAGGTGCCCGGAGCGGTCTTCACGGACAAGTTCCTCGGCAATTTCCAGTTTGCGGGACTCATCCGGATGGCGTTTCCGGAGGCCCGGATCATCCATCTTCAAAGACACCCGCTCGACCAGGCGCTTTCGGCCTACCGCCAGCTTTTCACCTATGGTCATCCCTACACCTACGATCTCGCCGAATTCGGCCGTTACTACATCGCCTACCGCCGCCTCATGACCCATTGGCAATCGGTCGTGGGCGAGATCCTCCACGAGGTCTCCTACGAGTCGCTCGTGGGTGATCCGGAAGCCGTCTTGAGACCGCTCTTCGACTTCCTCGACCTCCCTTTCGATCCCGCCTGTCTTGAAACGGGTCCCCGAACCCATCTCGCACGCACCGCGAGCGCCGTCCAGGTCCAGTCCCCCATCCACGAGGACTCGGTTGGGGTGTGGAAACGCTACCGCAAGGAACTCGAACCCCTGAGGTCGGCCCTGGCCTCCTGGATCCCCCAGGAAACCACTGTCTAAGCGCTCATGGAGGCTCCGCACCCCTCCGCCTCACCGTCCCCCGTCCGAGGCTTCTGGGCACGCCGGATCGAGCGCCGCCTGGCTGATGCCGGGATCCGTCTGAACGGTACCGAACCGGACGGCATGACCGTCCACGATCCGTCCTTCTTCCGAAAGATCGCCCTTTGGGGAACGCTCGGTTTCGGCGAGTCCTACATGGACGGAGGCTGGGACAGCCCGGCGCTCGAGCGATGCCTGGAAAAACTTCTCCGCTACGACCTCGACGAGAGCGAAGGCCGCCTCGCCGAAGCCCTCCGGATATTTGCAGGCCGACTCATCAACCGGCAATCCCCACGCCGGGCATTCGTGATCGGACGACGTCATTACGACCGGAGCCCGGCGCTTTTCGAGGCCATGCTGGACTCCCGCCTCCTTTACAGCTGCGGGTACTGGAAAACGGCCCAGACGCTCGAGGAAGCCCAGGAGGCCAAATGCGACCTCATCTGCCGGAAGCTCGACCTCAAACCCGGGCTCCAGCTCCTCGACATCGGTTGCGGCTTCGGCGGACTCGCGCGCTATGCAGCCGATCGCTTCGGCGTAAACGTGCACGGCATCACCGTCTCCAGGGACCAGTACGACTACGCGTGTAGACAGACGGGGAGTCGGTCTCTCCGTTTCGATCTCATGGACTACCGCGAACTCAAGGGATCCTACGACCGCGTCGTTTCGGTCGGCATGTTCGAACATGTGGGTGCGAAAAACTACCGCCGATTCTTTCAAACGGTCCGGCAGGTCCTCCGCCCGGACGGCCTGTTCCTCCTGCACTCCATCGGTGGCAACCGCTCACGAACCCGGACGGATCCCTGGATCGAGCGCTACATCTTCCCGAACAGCCTGGTCCCCTCGGCAGCCCAAATCACCCGGGCTTCGGAGGCCCTTTTCGTTCTCGAGGACTGGCATAACTTCGGGGCTGACTATGAAAAAACCCTGCGCGCCTGGCACCAGCGTTTCGAGTCCGCCTGGCCTGCGCTGGCTCCTCAACACGACGAACGCTTCCACCGGATGTGGCGCCTCTACCTCCTGGCCAGCGCGGTGGAGTTCAAGCTCAGAAAACTCCAGCTCTGGCAGCTCGTCCTGTCCCCGCACGGGGTCCCCGGTGGTTACCGGGCGCCCCGCTAGACCCGCACTCACGAGGTCGAGAACACCGCAATGGACCGCGCACGCCGTTTACCGAAGCCGGTCAAGGCCAGGTAAATCACGGGTGTGGTATAGAGCGTGAGGGCTTGACTCACGAGAAGGCCGCCGATCACGGCAATGCCGAGTGGACGCCGGGTCTGGTAACCGGTGCCGACTGAAAACGCGAGCGGTAAAGCCCCGAGGATGGCCGCGAGGGTCGTCATCATGATCGGGCGGAAGCGGACCAGGCAGGCCTCGCGGATGGCGTCCTGCGGAGCCGCGCCCCGGACCCGCTCGGTCTCCAGGGCAAAGTCGACCAGCATGATGCCGTTCTTCTTGACAATGCCCATGAGGAGGAAGATGCCGATGATCCCGATCACCGACATCGGCGTCCCCGTCACTTCGAAAGCCAACAGTGCCCCGACACCGGCCGAGGGGAGCGTGGACAGGATCGTGAGGGGTTGGGACAGGCTCTCGTAGAGAACCCCGAGGACGATATAGATCCCGAGGAGCGCCGCCAGGATCAGGAGGGGTTCCTCCTCGAGCGACCGGAGAAAGTACTTGGCATTGCCACCGAAACGGATGCGCAGGCCCCCGGGTAGCCGCATCTGCCCGATGTCGCGTTCCACCCTCGTAATGGCCGGTCCCAGCCCGACCCCCGGCTTGACATTGAAACTGACGGTGTTTTCCGGGACTCCATCGAAGTGGACCACTTGGAGGGGGACTTTCGAGCGGGTGAGCGTCGCTACTTGAAGCAGGGGAACCGGACCGCTTGTGCCGGAGACAAAAATCTGGCTCAGGGCGACGGGCGAACGCGCCCGACTCGCCCCCACGGTCAGGATGACCTCATACTGATTCTGGGCGCGGTAGATCCGTGAGATCGGCCGCTGGCCGAAGGCTTCGCTGAGCGCCGCATCGATCGCCGCCACCGAAACACCCAGGCGGGAGGCGCGGGTCCGGTTGATCCGGACCAGAATCTCGGTCTGGGCCCGGTTCAGGCTCGAGGAGACTGTATTGATGCCCGGAAGATGCCGCAGGCGGCGCACGATCCGTTCGGTCGAACGGTTGAGAGCCGAAAGCGAGGGGTCCAAAACGGAAAAACTGTAGGATCCGCCGTTGTTTTGTCCACCGAAAAAGAAATCGCCAGCGATATGCAGGAAAACCCGGACACCGGGGATCCGGGCGAGTCGGTGTTCCAGTGTCCCGATCACCTGTTTCCCGGATTGGTGCCGTTCCGAGAGCGGCTTCAAGCCAATAAACATCGTGCCGCGATTGGCCGTTGAAAACCCGTTGGTGACACCGACCCTCGAACTGATCGTCTCGACCGCCGGATCCTTCCGGATGATCCGGACCACTTCTTCCTGGAGTTTTTTCATCCGCCGGAAGGACACGTTCGGCGCGGCCAGGGTCTGTCCCATCACGATCCCGGTATCTTCCTCCGGCAGGAAGGTCTTGGGAATACGGATGTAAAGAAAAATGGTGAGAACCAGGGTGAGCCCGAAGAGCGCCAGCATCGAGCGTCGGTGGGCCAGCGCCCAGTCCAGGCTTCGGACATAGGCCGCAAAGAGCATCCGCGAGAGTTTCCCGAACGCTACCGCCAGGCGGCCAGGCGGATGCGCGGGGGGCGGCGGATCCTTCATCAGGTGCGCGCAGATCATGGGGGTCACGGTGAGCGAGGCCAACCCGGAAATGCCGATGGCCACGATCAGGGTCACGGAGAACTCATGGAAAAGTCCACCCACAATCCCGCCCAAAAGCGCCAGCGGGAGAAAAACTACCATGAGCGAGGCCGTGATCGACAGCACGGTAAAGCCGATCTGCCGGGCCCCACGCAGGCTGGCCTCGAAGACCGGCATGCCCCGTTCATGATGGGCCACGATGTTCTCGATCATGACGATGGCATCATCGACCACAAAGGTGATCGCGATGGTGAGCGCCAGGAGGGAAAAGTTGTCGAGAGAGAAACCAAGTGCCCACATGGCTGCCAAGGTTCCGGCGATCGCGAGCGGCACGGTCACGCCCGCGGCCAAGGTCGGCGCCCAACGCCGCATGAAGAGGGCCACCACGATCAGGACCAGTACGAGCGTGATGAGCAGGGTGATTTCGAGGTCGTCGATACCCGCTCGGATCACCGTCGTCCGGTTGGTCAGGATGGCGAGATGGATGCCGGAGGGCATGACGCGGCGGATGGTCGGGAGCCGTCGCTCCACGCCCTGGACGGTCTTGATGATGTTGGCCGTGGGTGTTTTGGTGACGGCCACCAGGATACCGGGCTCGCGGCCGTTGGTTGCTGCCATTTCGGTATTGGAAACACTGTTCACGACCGAGGCCACCGCGCCCAGGTCGAGGAGATTGCCGTTCGTCGCCTTGAGCACGATCCTCCGGTACTGGGCTGCATCCCGGAGCTGACCGTTGATCGCAAGGATGTAGCCGTGGTGGTGTCCCTGGATGGTCCCCAAGGGAGCGAGCACGTTGGCCGAACGAACCGCGTTGTAGATGTCATTGGGCGTGAGGCCGGCCGCAGCGAGCGCGGAGGGCCGGAAGCGGATACGGACTGCCGGAGACTGCCCGCCGTAGAGGGCAACCTGGGCGACGCCCTTGACCTGGGACAGCTTCTGCAGGAGGACGGTGTTCCCGAAGTCATAGACATCGCGCAGAGAACGGGTCCGGGAGGACAGGAACAGGGTAAGGATCGGCCGGGAAGCAGGATTGAACTCCCGGTAGTAAGGTAAAGCCGGCATGCCCGACGGGAGATTGGGCAGGGCGGCATCGATCGCGGCCTGGACCGCGTGGGCATCCGAGTTGATGTTGCTGCCCGTGCTGAACAAGAGAATGATGGAGACGGCACCCGTCGAACTGATCGACCGGACCTCGTCAAGACCCGGAATGAGCCCGAGGTCATGCTCGAGAGGCGCGGCGACTGTATTCGCCATGGTGACCGGGGAGGCGCCCGGGTCCGAGGCAAAAACCACGATGCCCGGGATGGGGATGCTGGGTACGGGAGCCACGGGCAGAAGCCGGTAGGCGAACACACCCGCCGCGAGGACGCCCAACGCAAGCAGCGTCGTGCCGACAGGGCGGCGGATGAACAGTTCAGAGAAGCCCATGCGCGCTCAGGACGGACTCGGCTCGACCATCGCCAGGTGGGTCCGGTGATGACGCAAGCGGTCGAGGGCCAGGTAGATGACAGGCGTGGTAAACAGGGTCAGGATCTGGCTCAGGAGCAACCCGCCGATGATGGTGATCCCCAGGGGAACCCGGAGCTCGGAACCCGCTCCTCCCTCGAAGACCAGGGGCATCGCTCCGAAGAGGGCGGCCATGGTGGTCATCATGATCGGCCGGAAGCGCAAGAGCGCCGCCTCCGTGATGGCTTCCTCGGGCGCGAGTCCCCTGGTGCGCTCCGCCTCGATCGCAAAATCGACCATGATGATGCCGTTTTTCTTCACAATCCCCATGAGCAGAACCACGCCGACCAGGGCCACGATCGTGAACGGCGTTCCGGTGAGCAAGAGGGCGAGCAGAGCCCCGATGCCGGCGGAAGGGAGGGTCGAGAGGATGGTGACCGGATGGATGGGGCTCTCATAGAGCACTCCGAGCACAATGTAGATGACGATGATGGCCGCGAGGATCAGCCAGGGTTCCTCGGCCAACGAACGCTGAAACTCGGCCGCGGTACCGGAAAAGGATCCATTCACAGAGGGAGGAACCGTAAGACGGGTTTCGGCTCTGGCAATGGCCGTCTCGGCACTGCCCAGACTCACGCCCGGAGCCAGGTTGAAACTCAAGGTCACCGAGGGGAACTGGTTCTCGCGGGTCACGAGAAGCGGTCCCCGCCGGATGGTCACGTGCGCGACGTCCGTCAGCGGGACTTCCGCGGTTGCACCCGTGGTCGCTGTCGGCGTGAAAATCGAGTTACCGCTGACGGCAGACCCGGGACCACGGGTGGTCGTGCTGATCTGGGCTCCGGCCGGGACGTAGATCGAGGCCAGTGCGCGGGGCGAGCGGGCAAAGGCCGGAGCTACGCCGAGTACTACCCGGTACTGGGCGTTCTGGGTATAAATCGTCGAGATCTGTCGCTGTCCAAACGCGTCATAGAGGACATTCTGGATCGCCGCCATGCTTACGCCCAGACGGGCAGCGGCATCGCGCCGGACTTTGACGTCGACCTCGAGGCCGCGATCCTTGAGGTTGCTCGAGACATCCCGGAGTTGAGGCAGCTGGGCCATCGCCGCGGCGATTTTTTGCGACCAGTGGTTCAACTGACTCGAGTCGGTATCGATCAATGTGTACTGGTATTCGGCAGGCGAGAGACGGGAAGACAGAGTGATGTCCTGGACCGGCTGCATAAAAAAGTGCAAGCCCGGGATTTTCTCCAAGGACCGAGCGAGCTCGTTCATGACCGTCTCCATCGAGGGACGGGATCCGATCGGTTTCAAGACAATGGTGAGCCGGCCCGTGTTCGGGGTCGGATTGGTCACCCCCGTTCCGATCAGGGACGTCACCCGGGCCACCGCCGGGTTGCGGAGGACCTTCCGGATCGCGCGGTTCTGGAGGCGTTGCATGGCCGAAAGCGAAATGCTCTGCCGCCCTTCGGTGACGGCGATCAACTCACCGGTATCCACGGTCGGCAGGAGTGCTTTCGGCACGATCAGAAAGAGATAGATCGTGATCACCACCGTCGCGCCGAAGACCCCGAGCATGAAACGGGCATGTTCGAGACACCATCCGAGACCGGTTCGGTAAGCCTCCCGCGTGCGAGCCAGAAGGTGCTCCGCGGCCTGGGCCAGCCGGCCGGGCTGCCTCTCGGAGCTGGACTTGAGCAGGCGGGCGCCCATCATGGGGGTCAAGGTCAGAGAAACGAGGGCCGAAATGATGACCGCCACGGAGAGCGTGACCGCGAATTCCGAAAAGAGCCGTCCGATCACGCCGGGCATGAAGAGTAACGGGATGAAAACCGCGACCAAAGAGACGGTGAGGGAGACGATCGTAAAGCCGATCTGCCGGGCGCCGAGATAGGCCGCGCGCAGGGGGGGTTCGCCTCCCTCGATGAAGCGGACAATGTTTTCAATCATGACGATGGCGTCGTCGATCACGAAACCGGTAGCGACCGTGAGCGCCATGAGCGAAAGGGTATCGAGCTGGTAACCCAACTCATGCATGACAGCAAAAGTCCCCACGATCGACAGCGGCAAGGCGACGGCGGGAATGAGCATGGCCCGGGGATCCGGCAAAAAGAAGTAGATCACGAGGATCACGAGCAGCATGGCCAAAAGCAGGGTGATCTGGACATCCTCGACAGAGGCCTGGATTACCCCGGTCCGGTTGGCCACGATCTCGAGATGGATGCCGGCTGGCAGATTTTTCTGGAGCCCGTGGAGTGCCTGCTTGATGCGGGAAACCGTGCTCACGATATTGGAGCCGGGACGGCGATGGATATTCATCACCACCGCCGGGTGGCCATCGACACTGGCCAGTTCCTGCTGGTTCTCGAGCCCGGCCTTCACCGTACCGACCGCGGAAAGCAGGACCGGCGCATTGTTCCGGTAGGCCACCACCAGATGACGGTACTGCCGGAGCAGGGTCATCTGGTCGTTGGTCGCAATCGCATAGGCCTGGTGTTTGCCCTGGAGCCCGCCCGTCGCTCCCGCCTGGTTCGTGTTCGTCACGGCATTACGGACATCCTCGAGGGAGAGCCCATAGGCTGCGAGTTGCAGCGGATTGACATTCAGGCGGATGGCTTTGCGCAAGCCACCTGCAATCGTGACCTCACCGACCCCACGGATCTCGGACAGTTTCTGCAGGAACAGGGTCGCCGCGTCGTTGGCCACCGCGTAGAGGGGAATCGTCTCCGACGTCATGGCCAAAGTCATGATCGGTGCGTCAGCCGGGTTGATTTCCTGGTAGACCGGCGGATACTGGAGGTTCGGGGGCAGTTCTCCGGACGCCGCGTTGATCGCCGCCTGGACGTCCTGGGCAGCCGTCGAGAGCGGTACACTGAGTTCAAAACGCAGCGTAATCGCGCTCGTTCCATCGCTCGAGACTGAGCTCATGGCCGCGAGACCGGCTATCTCCCCGAATTGTCGCTCCAGGGGTGCTGTAATCAACTTGGAGACGGTGTCTGGGGAGGCCCCCGGGAGTTTCGTCACGACCTGAATCGTCGGAAAGGCCACTTCAGGCAGTGACGAGACGGGCAATGCCGAGTAGCCGAGAAGACCGATCAGGAAAAGCGCAATGGCCAGAAGTGAAGTGGCCACTGGCCGGGCGATGAAGGGCCCCGAGATGTTCATCTGCCGGGTTTCATGCGGGCTGCAATCCGGATCGTGGCACCGGACTTGAGCCGGGAGGTCCCCTCCGTTACCACCTGGTCACCCACGTGGAGGCCGCTGCCGATCACGGCCAGCATCCCGTTTTCATAACTCATCTGAACCGGCCGGATCAGTACCGAAGCCAGTTTCTGCCCCGGCTTGTCCTGCTTCACCAGATAGACAAAATCGCCGGCTGGCCCCTCCTGGACCGCCACGGTGGGAATCGTCACGACCTTCGGAAGAACCCGGATTTCGACATCCACATCGACATAGGAACCCGGCCAGAGATCCAGCTTCGGGTTCGGGAAACGGGCCCTCAGAGTGAGTGTCCCAGTGCTCGCGTTGATCTGGTTATCGAGAACCGTGAGCACACCGCGATCCCGTGCATCGCCGTGCCCCGTCTGGTTCGCGATCGTGGCCAGCACCGGCAGGGGGCCCCGGGCCATCGCTTGGTTGATCTCGGGCAGGTCCTGCTGCGGCAGACTGAACTGCACATAGATCGGCTGGAGCCGGTTGATGGTGACAATTCCGTTGGGCAGGCTCGGGGTCACAATATTGCCCGGATCGACCTGGAGGATACCCGTGCGTCCCGAAATCGGCGCCAAGATACGGGTATAGGTCAGGTTGATCCGGTTGGTCAGGATGCTCGCCCGGTCCTGCTTCACTTGCGCCTTGGCGGCCAGATAGGTCGTCCACGCGGAAATCCATTGCTGCTTGGAAACGAAGCCTTTCTTCACAAGCGCTGCATTCTGCTTCGCCTGCAACTGGTCGCTGGTGCGGGTGGCCCGATCCTGTGCCAGTTTTGCCAAAGCCTGGGCGAGGACCGCCTCGTAAGGCCGCGGGTCGATCTGGGCCAAAAGCTGGCCCTTCCGGACATATTGACCCTCGTGGAAGAAAACCTGTTTCAGGGGACCTGTGATCATCGGCTCGACCGTGACCGTCCGGTAGGCCGTGACCGTGCCCAAGGCATGAAGGTAAACCGGGACGGTGGCGAGGCGGGCACGAGCCACCTCAACCGGGACCGGCACCTTGGTCTTTCCGAATCGCGCGGTCCGCGAACCCCCAAAACCAAAAAAGATCCCTGCGGCGAGCAGGGCGACCAGTCCAAAGACCACGAGCCATCTGAATCGTCTCTTCAAAGGGTCATGCTCCTGATGAAATGAAATGTCAGCCAGAAGAAGGGCTTAGCATCCCTGGTAGGAGGGCATGGCAACCCGCAACTGTGGGTAGCATCTGCCCGAGCCCAAAGGGCAAGCAGTTCAAAGCGTGCAATCCGGTAATCGATGTGGTGGGTTTGCGAAAGATGTTGTACATAACTATAACACTAATATAACACAAGTCAATCTCTGTCTATGAAAGCTCGAAGCAAAAGCAGGGATTCGGGATACCTTAGAAGCTGTCAACGTGTTTTCAACGGTTTAGATGAAATTTAATTCTTTAAGTTTCATGAACGCCGTGATCTCGGGAAACCCCGAAGTACCCACGAAAATCAAGGTGCGATCGGTGAAACCGGCGCGAACTTGTGAGGAGAAGTGTTGGAAGTCGCTTTATCGTGACCGTTCGATGCCGATTCCATCGACTGGACAGCAGTTTTCCAGATCTTGGAGACACTTCTCCGCTGTTGCGAAAGTCATCGCCGGACCCGGAATGAGCTTCATCATCAAAGCCCGAGTCGACTCCAGTCGAATGAGGTTCGTGGAGCCTCCAGTCCAGACCTTCTGGAAGCCAAGCAGTCGCTTGATGCCTCACATCGGTTGTTCAGCCTTGAGCAGATACTGGATGGGCGTCGCCTCTTCGCCCATTGATGGATCCCTTTTGTGCCAAGGCGGCAGCGTCGCTTGATGCATTGGTGCACTCGTTGCGCGATGGGGCGGATGATCGGGGCCTGCCCCGAGTTCAGTCGAGCCTGCCACAGGCAGGTCAACCTCCCATACGACAGATTACGGCAGGGCCCGGGATCCAGAACGGCTGATGCTGCACGAACGGGGTGACTTGGTGAGCTACGGAACGCTGCTCTAGAGGGGCCTGATCGTGTTGCCTCACAAAAAAATGTAAGTAAACGGGGTTTCGTTGCCTCAAAATGAAATATTAGTGAACATCTCCTGGTCAATCGGTTTGTCGTCTCTGTCTGGGGAACCCGAGGGCTCACAGGTAGAGTCTATTGTAGTGCTTCTTTCTGTTT
>JAJYFY010000001.1 GCA_021785265.1 Pseudomonadota bacterium | reverse complement strand
TTCTGGTCAATCAAACCGTCGATCAATCCTGTGAGCGAACACTCTCTTCCTGGTATTACACAGCATCTCCGCCTCCGGCGGATCAGCCCTTGGCGACGATGCGGCTATTCCGTTCGGTGAGTCTCGTGCTTTTCAACCTCCCGGCATATTCACAGGATGACGAATCGCCGCTGCTGACTGCGATCAAAAGCCAACTGCAAAAACTGAACGTGGCCTCAATTCAGATTGCGCGCTGATGAAGGACGCGATGAACCCGTACCGGGGGCGAACCACTGCGCTCACCACAAAGCACGGAAAGGGGCGCGCGATCTCGCGTCCCTTGCGGATGGTACTGGGGCTTACGGTACAGGTCGAAGCAAAGATCGACACCGATCTGCTCGGAACCTTCACGGGTGAAATCGAGCGGGTCGGAACGCCGAGCGAGGTCGCCATCCGAAAGGCACGGCTCGGCATGGAATCGAGCGGCCTGCCTCTGGGCTTGGCCAATGAGGGGAGTTTCGGTCCGCATCCCGCAATTTCCTTGTTCATGCCCACTGACCATGAGATGCTCGTGTTCGTAGATGACGAACTGGGGATAATCGTGGTCGAAAGCTGTCTCAGCGCAGAGACCAACTACGGTTACCATACGGCCCGGTCACTCAATGACTTGGAGCCTTTTCTTCGACAGGCGAAATTCCCCTCGCATGCACTGATTGTCCGCCCGAATGACGGTCTCAAGAAAGGGTTCGTGTTCAAAGGAGTGATAGATTTTGTGACGCTGGAAGATGCAGTGAAGCGCTGCGCGGTGGCTTCGGCGGACGGATTGGCCCATGTGGGAACCGATATGCGCGCCCATGTCAACCCGACGCGCCAGAAAATCATCCGGCACACGGCATGTCGGCTCGCGCGGCGTTTAGCGACGAGCTGCCCCGCATGTGGAACTCCGGGCTGGGGACGGATCCGATCGGAACCGGGCCTGCCCTGCGAGTTCTGCCATACGGCGACGGAAATGATCAAGCAGGAAATCTTCGGCTGTGCGCGTTGCCGCTACACCGAGGCCAAACCGCGGAGCGACGGGCGGCAATACGCAGAGCCGGGGCAATGTCCCTACTGTAACCCCTGAGGGAGAGACTTAATCGCCGGATCCCCATGACGGTTTATCGATCGAGTCATATGCATTTCAGTATTTGAGTCAGAAGGCAGGTTAGTTCTTCGGTAGGTTGCATCCGAGTGCGCGCGATCGTTGCGCCTCAGGCCTTTTGAACCAGACCGACCCCCCACCAGACAGTCCAGCGAAAGAGATACTCCTTTTCGGGAACGATCGCGTCAGCGATTGCGTACGTGAACGCCGTCATCCCTGTGAGGCGCCTCGGCAGTTGACCGGGGGGAGTTGGGTCCCTCCGTGGACAGTCCACAAACCGGGGAGTCGTGAGGGGCCCCCATTTTCCGGGTTGACTCCAGTCCGTCTGCCTGAGGAGGTATACTGCCCCTGAGAGAGGCGTGCCGGGGGGTGGTAGGGGGCTGCCTTCCTGCCCTGCCGGGGTTCAGGATGTACCCGAGTGTTGCCGGTTCACGGTGGGCGCGACTTGCGAGGTTGATGATGGTTGATCAATGCGACAGAGCGGAGCCATCAGCCCCTGAACCTGGATCTCCACCTGCCCCCTCCGCCCCAGCCAGACCGGGGAGGGGTGGGTGGTGTGTTGCCTGCATTCTTTGTCTCGCTGTGATCCCCGGTGCCTTGGCCCGTGGTCTTCCGGTGAGTGTGGTCCCCATCCAGGCAGAAAACTGGAACCGGTTTTTTCGGACACTCGGGAGAATTCGCAGCAATAACCAGATCACGCTGACCGCCCCGGTCGGGGGGCGGGTGGTTGGACCCTACCAACCGCCCGGCTTTGTCCATGAAGGAGCCATCCTCATGCGGATTGCCCCTGTGGGGCTGCGTTCCGAGATCGCGGCAGCCCGCGCACAGGCCCTCTATGCGCGTACCACGCTGGCCCGCTACAGCCAGTTGCTCTCGAAGGGGCTCGTGGCTCGAGAGCAGGTGGATAACCTCAGGCTTTCCCTGGCAGAAGCCCGGAGCCAACTGCGTTCGCTCGTCTCTGAGGCCTCGGCACAGGTTTTGCGGGCTCCGTTTTCGGGAACACTTCGCTATCTGGTGGCACCCGGGGCCATTGTGCCGACCGCATTGCCGATCATGACCCTGATGGGCCGCGGCCAGATCTGGGCTGAAGCCCTGGTGCCTCCCGCGATTTCGAAACGCATCCATTCCGGGGAGGCGGTCGGACTGCGCCTGGACCACTGGCGGGGGAAGGGGATCGTACGCAACATCGGCAACCGGGCGAGCCACTATGGTCTGGTTCGGGTCTATATCGACCTTCCGCTCGTCGATCCCCTGTTGCCGGGACAGTGGCTCCACTGCCGGATTCCCGTTCAGTCCGGCCGTGCCTTTCTTGTACCCGTCCCGGCTATTGTCATGCATGGGGATCGGATCTACGTCTATGTGGTCCGGGGCGGACATGCCTTTGCCGTTCCAGTGCGGCTCTTGACCAACCGGCGGAGCGGGGCCTATGTCCAGGGGAAGCTCAAGTCGGGCGAAGCGGTGGTCGTGGCAGGCAATACCCGGTTGCGGTCGGGGAGCGCGGTCGAGATTCACCCCTGATGCGACGGTACCTGAATTTCCTCTGGGCGAACCGGTTCACGGCCCTTTTGCTGCCGGTCCTGGTTTTGACCGGCGGTTTTTTGGCCTACCACTCGCTCCCGAAAAGCATTTTCCCCAACGTCGATTTTCCCAAGGTCGCGGTTCTGGTCCATACGGACAATTTGCCCGTCCGCTTCATGCTGCTCGAGGTCACGCGGCCCCTCGAACAGGCGGCCAAGGGAGAGCCCGGTGTCCGGATGGTTCGCTCGCAGACGGGCAACGGGCTGACCAAGCTTCATGTGTATTTTGCCCGCGGGATCAATCCGGAACTCGCCTATCTGCTTTTGCAGGCTCGACTGGCCGCAATCGCCCTGCCCCCCGGAGCGACCATCAGCGAAAGGCTCATGATGCCCAACATCTACCCGCTGGCCGAATATGCGCTGGTGTCCAACCGTTTCAACAGCTCGGACCTCATGCCCACCTTCGCTTTCCAGGTCCGGCCGGCCCTCCTGGCGCTTCCGGGAGTCTATGAAGTCAACGATACGGGGCGAGGCTGGCCCGAGGTCGACGTCGATCTCCGGGAACGGCGTCTTGCGGAATACCATCTGAGCGCCACTGCCGTTGTGAACCTCCTGCGGACCGAGCAGGGACCGTTCTTCTCGGGCATCCTCAATGTCTTCCACGAGCAGTTTCTCCTGGCGACGACTCCGCGTCCCATCAATCCAAAGCATCTCGCGGCCCTGAGCCTTCCCCTCGGGGAGAATTCCAGTCACGCCCCGCCCGCGGCCGATGAATTGTCGGGGCCTGAACCCTTGATCGCCCAGAGTGCACCGGGGGTACTCTCGCGGGCACCTTTGGCCCTGGGCGCTATCGCGAAAATCCGCATTCGGCCGCCCCCTCTCGTCCGGGAAGCAGCGGTTGCCGGATGGCGACATGCCCTCGTGATCGACGTTTCGGCGAACCGGGGGGTCAACCAGGATGGTGTCGCCCGTGCCATTGCAGCCCGTCTCAACCGGATGAAATCCCATCTGCCGCCCGGCATCCATCTCGTGCCCATCTACAACCTGAGCCGACTGATCGGATCCAGCCTGCGGGATGTCTGGCTCGCCCTTTTGCTCGGCAGCCTGATTGCCTGGCTCGTGGTGCTCTTGTTTCTGGGGCGATGGGATGCCGCCTTGGCGACCCTCACGGTAGTTCCGCTCTCGGTCGCCGCCACCCTTCTGGTGCTTCAGGCGCTCGGGTTCGGCATCAACATCATGACTCTGGGCGGTATTACAGCCGCCATCGGCGCGCTCGTCGACCATGCCATCGTGGTCATGGAGCGTGGGCTTCACGGCCCCCGGGAAGGCAGTGCGGAAGAACGCCGCCGGCATGCCTTGGCGCGCGTGGGAGAGATTCTGCCGCTCATGTCCCTGGCTACGATGACTTCCTGTGTCATCTTCGTCCCGCTGGCTTTTCTCTCGGGAACGATCGGACTTCTGTTCCGTGACATGGCCTGGGCGGTGATCGTGGCCTTGGTCACCTCCCAGATCGTGGCCCTCGTCCTGACGCCGCTCCTCACCCTCTGGATTGCCAAGCGCCCGAGGCGGCCCCACCGCTTGCCCGGGGAGAGGGCATTACGCAAGAGCCATGGCCGATTTCTCGTTCTGGGCATGCGGAAGCCGTGGATCGCCCTCCCGGTCATTGGGCTCGTGGGCGGGTGTGCGCTCCTCGCCGTGACCCACCTGCCGACGGCCTTCCTGCCTCACTGGGATGAGGGAATTTTCGTGGTTCCGTTCCGGACCCCGGTCGGGAACGGGGTCCGGGAAACCGAGCGTGTGGGACGCGACCTCATGGCCATCGCCTTAAGGAACCCCAATGTCGAACGCGCCTCCCTGGTCATCGGGCGAGGATTCGGGAACCGGTATGCCACGCCGAACAAGGGGGGGTTGGTCGTCGTGCTCAAACCCCACCATTCACAAAGCACCCGTAGGGTCATGACCGCACTGAGGCACGCTTTCCGTGCAGCGGCTCCCAATCTCACCACGCTTGAGACCATGCAGGTCATGATCAACCGCCTGGGCAATCTCTCGGGATCCCACGCACCGCTTCAAATCCAGCTCTTTGGATCCGACTCGCTGGTGCTCCGCAACGATGGCCGCCGACTCCTCTCGGCTTTGAGGCGGAGCCACGATTTCAACTCCCTGGTTTTCAAATCCCCCTCAGCGGGGCCGGAACTCCGGGTGACCCCAAGAATCCTGGCCGCCCTCTATGGCCTCACCCCACCGGTCATCGCGGCGAGTCTGAAAACGGATTTCTGGGGTCGGCGGGCCGGTTTTCTCACCCAGGGAGAGCAGATTCTTCCCATCCGGGTCCGGGTGGTGCCCTCCGTCCGTACCGATCCCATGAACCTCGGGAATCTCCCTCTTCGCCTGCCGGGCGGAACCTACACGCCCCTCGGCCGGGTGGTGCATCTCAACCTTCAGGGAATCGTTCCCTACGTGACGCACCAGAATCTCGTCCCTTACTCCCTGATCAAGCTCCAACCCAAATCGGGCGAGGGATTGAGCGTGGCAGCCGCCCTCGCCCAAGGGATCATCATGAAACTCAACCTGCCGCCGGGGATTACGCCTGTGATCGGTGGCTATTACCGGCAGCAGAAGAAAAGTTTCCAGCAGATGGTGCTCATCCTCATGGGCGCGCTGTTCATGCTGCTCATCCTCCTGGGGCTCCAGTTCAGTAGCCAGAAGGCAGCCGTCTCGGCCCTTTTTGCGACGGCACTCGCGGGAAGTGGGGCCTTTCTCGCGCTCTGGATCAGCGGCATCAACCTGGACAGCACGGCCTTTCTGGGCGTGCTTCTGGTCTTTGCCATCGGGGTCAACAACGTCATCCTGATTTTTGCGCGCGCGCACCAACTGGGTGGAGCCTCGCCCACTCCCCGCCAGGTCGCCTGGGCGGCACGCGGTCGTCTCAGGCCCATCCTCATGACCATGCTTGCCGATGTCCTGGGTTTCCTGCCGCTCGCGGTCAGCATCGGTCATGGAACCGATCTCCTCAAGCCGCTTGCGGTCGCGGTCATGGGTGGACTTACCCTGAGTGCCGTGACGTCGCTCTGGCTCGCCCCCGTGATTTATGCCGGGCTCTACCGGATCGGTTGGCGGCGGGCAGGCGGGACCTGATGGCCCAGGCTCGTCCGGGGGTGGGTTTTCACCGTGGTCTTGGGTGAGGGTTTCCGGTAGTTTTGGATCTGGGCTTCGAGCACGTGGATGGCAGGTCCCATTCGGCCCAGCCAGTTCATGGATTTGAGCAGGAGGAGATCGTGGCGGGCGGCCTTGAGGTTGCCCATGGCGAGATCGATCGAGGCCAGGTTGATCCGGTACTGAGGCACACCAGGATTGAGTTTTGCGGCCAGGGCATTGAGCCGACGGATCGAGGCCAGGGGCAGGTGGTCATCGAATCTCCAGTTGCCATCCAGGACGAGAAGGTTCCCCTTGATGAAGGGCAGGCGGTTGATCCGCGGACTTGCGAGTCCGGCCCGAAACAGGGCCTTCATCCAGGGTGGGGGCAGGTGACAGTGGTGGGCCGTTTCGCATCCAACGATCCCCTTGAGGGCCTCGAGATCACTCACGGTGAGGACATGGGATCGGAGCTTGGCTTCCATCGTCGTGAACCACTGGGCTTCGGTGGGATGCCCGGTTTCCTGGCTCAGGATCACCTTGGCGGCATCCGGCAGAAGATCGGCGTTGGGTAACGCTCCCGCCCGGTCGAGGGCCACCACGGCGGCCGGATAGAGCGTGGGATGTCCGCCCAGTGTGAGGTCGCTGAGCTCCTCGCCAAGGAAATAGGCGGCGCGGGGCGAACGCGGGTGGAAGGTGGCCTGATCGAGCGCCAGGGCAACGTCGTTGCGCCAGGCCCAGGCCCACTGGGCCGTCACGGAAGCGTAGAAGGCAATGAGCAGGAGGGCGACCGTGATCCGTGCGTTCTTATGGCGTAAGCGGGGCTGGGCCAGAAGGAGCAATGAGAAGACGACCAGGACGAGCCCCCAGTCTGCAAGGTAGTTGCGCTGTTCGAAAACCAGCTCGAGCGGAAAGATCGTGGATTCCATGAGCTGACCCACGAAAAACCAGCCGATGCCGAGAGCCGCGAGGGGGTTTTTCCGGCGCAGGAGAAAGGCCAGGACGAGGAGGGTGACGAGGGCGAGAGCGGACAAGAGGGTCTGTGGCGGATGAAGCCAGCCCGTGGACGGGGTCAGATGATGGAAGACCGTGAAGTCGGCCAGGTTCGGCAGGAGTGCCCAGCCGATATAGTGGAGCACGACCCGGTTTTCGCTGAGGAGTCGCTCCCCGAGGGTGAAGGGACGGCCGGCATAACTCAAGAGACCCGTTTCATAGGTCCAGACGAGTCCCGCGAGCGCCGGGAGGATCAGAAATACGAGGTAGAAAAGAAGAGTTCCTCGGCTGATCCGCCCCGATCGGCCCCTGAAACGGAATAACAGCGCCTCGAGGAGGAGAACATAGGCGACGAGGAGGGCACCCGACTCCTTGGCCAGAGCGGCCAGGACGAGGAAGAGGGCAAAGCCGGTGGTGAGGGGGATCCAGCCCTCCCCCCGTTCGATTTGCCGCTCGCGGGCGGCCAGGTAAAACCAGACTCCCGCAATCGTGAAGGTGGCGGCCAATGCCGCTTCCCGTTGGACGACGTAAAGCACGGAGGTGAGATTGAGCGGCAGGAGGAGCCAGGCGGTGACCACGGCGAGCGCCGTGTAGTCAATTTCGCGGTCTGTCCAGTCCATGGACCAGCGGATCCGCCCGCTCCGGAGAAGCCTCTGGGTGAATCCCAGGAGCAGAAGACCGTTGAGGAGCTCGATGGCGAGATTCGTGATCTTGAAGGAAAGGGGTCCTGGCCCGAAAAATGTCCGGTTGAGGGCGAAGGTGAACATGCTGATCGGGCGGCGGAGCGGGCCGGCATCGAAGGAGAAGATGGCATGCATGACGGCCCCGTAACTCCAGGGATGGATGTAGAGGGCTGCGTTCTGGACGATGTTCGTGAAGTCGTCGAGAACCCATCCGCCCGAAAGCCCTGGTGCATAGAGGGCGGCCGTAAGCCCGAAGGCCAGGCAAACCAGTAGACCCCAGAGGTGTCGGCGAAACCAGCCCGGCTCACCCGGCTCGTCTGGGCTCGCGAGAGGGGTTTGGGGCGCACTCAAGGGCTGGAAGCCTGTCCGCGCCTCCGGATCGGGCGCGGGAAAAGAGCCGGGGTCGACTCCCGGAAGCTTTTAAACTCCTTGCCAAAGCGTTCAGCGAGGAGCCGTTCCTCGCCCATGATCTTGAACCCGACGGCGAGGAGACTGAGAAGCCAGACTCCCACCCACCTCAGAGGCAAGCCCTGTGCGAGAGCGGTGCCTGCCAGCGAGGTGAGCAGTCCCGAGTAAATGGGGTGGCGTACGTAACGGTAAGGCCCCCTCTCGATGAGTTCATGCCCGCTCCGGATCACGGCCACCCCGCTCCAGTTCCGGTTGAGTGCAAAACGGGCCCAGAAACTGAATGCGATCCCGGCCCCGCAAATGAGGAGGCCCGGGAGTACGAAAAATGCCGGAAGGAGCGGGCGATGGAGCCAGAGGGCGGGTTCTTTCCAGAGGAGGAACCCCGGGATCAGGACCACGATCATGGACAGGCGGGAGAGACGCCATTCGCTTTTCTCGACCGGCAGGCGCTTGAGGCCGGCGGTCCAGAGTGCGGCGATCAACCAGACCGCCGCCCAGATGATCCAGAGGATCAAAAGCCAGGGTTCGGGGGAGAGGGAAAAGATCTGCGACAAGAGGTGCATCCGGACTTTCCCCCATTGTAACGAATCCGTGCCCACTCCCGTGCCTCATCTCGCGGCCTTATGGGACAAAAAAAGCCCCGCTTGCGCGGGGCTAGATCCCTTCCAGAGGAGGTCAAGCAGAAAATCAGCCGCCGATGCAGCTCCGCGGCATGAGCGACTGGGAAATGTTCGCACTGCTGCAGGTCCAGACCATGGGACTCCCGGCGCCAGCCTGGTGCAGAAAGAACGTGACTGTATGGCCTGCGAGTCCTGAGTTGACTCCGGTGGTGTCGAAAGTTGCCGCGATCGTGCAGCCTCCGGTTGCGCTCGCCGTTCCAGCATCAGTCACCGATGCCACGTACTTCCCGACGATCGATGCAGCGGGCAGGAACCCGGTCGTTGAATTTGTCGGGCAGCTATCGTTCTCCATGTAATAGTTCGCGACCGGAATCTTCTGGCCGCTGATGAGCGAAATCGCCTCGGTGAACTGGGCTTTCGCAACGTAGTTCTCATAAGCCGGGATCGCAATGGCGGCCAGGATGCCGATGATCGCGACCACGATCATGAGTTCGATCAGGGTAAACCCCTTTTGACTGTTCATGACTTTTACCTCTAAATGATGAAAGTTGACTTGTTTCCTAGCCGCGGTCCCCAGGCTCTGCCCAAGAGATCCCCGCATAGTGATACCTGCAGGATTCGTGCCAGACCGGGTTAACCATTGGTTTTTCGACTTTGAAGCGGATTGCAGTGGGGGCGGGAAGGGAGTCGATTCTTGGGTGATCGCAAGTGACTGACATAAACTGTCAAACAGTGACATTTTTTGTCAGTCTCTGACCCAAATTGTCAGGATGCGTTGCAAGCTTGGGGGAGCAGGGTCGGATCGATGGTCGAACTGCTGCAGACCCACTGGATCGAGCCTCCGTAGCTTGTGGACTCCGGCGCCAGGGTGAGCGTCTTCCCGGCGAGCCCCGGTACTACCCCCTGGGTCTTGAAAACGGCCTGGATGATGCCGTCTTTGACCCCGACCTCAGCCACATAGCGCCCAGCCAGACTGGCCGCTTGTGGGATTCCGTCTTGTCCCGAGGTGATGCCGGTGAAACTGCCGTTGCTCCACCAGAGCGAGGCGATCGTCGGCTTGAGGCCGCCTGCGATCGAGAGAGCCTCCATGGCTTCTGCCCGCGCCAGATCATTTTCGTAGGCCGGGATCGCGATGGTCGCGAGGACGCCAATGATCAGGATCACGATCATGAGCTCGATCAAGGTAAAACCAGAGTCCTTGTGCATGCTCCACCGGGTTTCGAAGCGACTACACCCAAAGACCTGCAGGTTTGATGCCAGTTCCCTGTGCTGACCCGCTTATAATGTGGCTCCTGCCCGAGGTCTCTCACCCCATGCTGGACCCGATCCCCGAACACTATGCGTCCCCCGAGGTGAAAGCCCGGTTCATGGAAAAGATCCGTGAGAGCACGGCCCCCCGCTGGATCCTCTCGCGACGGCAGCTCTGCGATCTTGAACTCCTGTTGAATGGCGCCTATCACCCCCTCGATGCGTTCCTCGGGGAAGCCGACTATGCCCGGGTGGTGGCGGAGGGTCGGCTCGCGGACGGGACACTCTGGCCCTTGCCGGTCACGCTCGATGTGCCGGAGAAGCTGGCCGAACAGCTGGATTCGGGGAGTCTCCTCGAGCTCTGTGACCCGGAGGGGATCCCGCTCGCTGCACTCGAGGTGAGCGGGAAGTACCGACCGGACCGGCGGGCTGAGGCAGAGCGGGTTTTCGGGACCGTGGATCCCGCCCATCCGGCCGTCCGACATCTTCTCGAGGCAACGCACCCGGTCTATCTTGCGGGGCATCTCACGGGGCTCACTCCGCCCCCTCACTACGATTTCCGGCAGCTCCGACTCGGTCCCAACGAGCTCCGGGCACGTTTCAAGGCTCTGGGCTGGCGGCGGGTCATTGCCTTCCAGACGAGGAATCCCCTCCACCGAGCCCATTTCGAACTCACTTTTCGTGCCGCACGAGAACGGGAAGCCAATCTCTTGATCCACCCCGCCGTGGGCATGACCCGGCCGGGTGATGTCGATGCTTATACCCGGGTCCGTTGTTACCAGAAGGTGCTCGCGCACTATCCTTCCGCCACGACGCTGCTTGCATTGCTCCCCCTGGCCATGCGTATGGGAGGCCCGCGCGAGGTCCTCCTTCACATGATCATCCGGAAGAACTGCGGGGCCACCGACCTCATCGTGGGCCGGGATCACGCGGGGCCAGGACGCGACAGCGGAGGACGGCCGTTTTATCCGCCCTATGCGGCGCGCGAAGCCGCCCTGGAGCATGCCGAGGAGATCGGGATCGGGGTCGTGGCCTTTGACGAGATGGTCTACGCGCCCCGACGGGGGGAATATCTGCCGGCGGACGAACTCGCCCCCGGCGAGGAGTCGCTCACGCTCTCCGGCACCGAACTCAGGCGGCGGCTCGCGCTCGGGCTCGAGATTCCGGAGTGGTTTTCCTTTCCCGAGGTCATCGGGGAGCTCCGGCGGAGTCAGCCGCCGCTGGCCCGACGCGGGTTCACCGTGTTTCTGACCGGACTTTCCGGGGCCGGGAAATCGACAGTGGCCCATGCCCTGGCCGAGAAACTCCTCGAAGCGGGTGGACGGCCCGTGACCCTGCTCGACGGCGATCTCGTGAGGCAGACGCTCTCCAGCGAACTCGGTTTTTCCCGCGAGCACCGTGACCTCCATATCCGGCGCCTGGGTTTCGTCGCTTCCGAAATCAGCAAGAGCGGGGGCTGTGCCATCTGTGCGCCCATCGCCCCCTATGCCCGGACCCGTGAGGCGGTCCGTGATCTGGTGCAATCCCGGGGCGGCGGTTTTGTCGAGGTCTATATCTCGACCCCGCTCGCCGTCTGCGAGAGGCGGGACCGCAAGGGGCTCTACGCCCGGGCCCGGGCAGGGTTGATTCCCGACTTTACGGGAGTGAGCGACCCCTACGAGGCCCCCGCCAATCCGGACCTCGCGATCGATACCACGGAACTCAGCCCGGAGGAAGCCTGCCAAAAGATCATGCTCAAGCTCGAGCATCTGGGCTATATCGGGAGCGAGGCCGTATCCGGGCTGCCCTGACCCCGCCCCCTTTGCTAGAATAGGCCATGACCGCCATGCGGAGCCGGCAGCCGAAACGGGTGTACATCGAAACGCAAGGATGCCAGATGAACGTCTACGATTCGGGCCAGATGCTCGAAATTCTTAGAGAAACAGAAGCTTACCTACCGGCTGAGCGGCCGGAGGATGCCGATCTGCTCGTCCTCAATACCTGCTCCGTCCGTGAAAAGGCCTTCGACAAGGCGCTGTCCCGCCTGGGTCGCTGGCGGCTTCTCAAGGCGGAGCATCCCGATCTCCGGATCGCAGTAGGCGGCTGTGTCGCGAGTCAGGAAGGCCCAGCGCTTCTGGCACGGGCTCCCTTTGTCGATGTGGTTTTCGGGCCCCAGACACTCCAGCGCCTGCCCGCCCTGCTGAGCGAGCGGGAAGCGTCGGGACGACCGCAGGTGGATGTGCGTTTCCCGGCCATCGAGAAGTTCGATGCCCTGCCGGCCCCGCGCCGGAGTGGACCCTGTGCCTTCGTGTCGATCATGGAAGGTTGCAGCAAGTACTGCAGTTTTTGCATCGTCCCCTATACCCGGGGGGAAGAGGCGAACCGGCCCTTTGCCGATGTTTTGGCGGAGGTCTGGACACTCGCGGAATCTGGCGTGCGCGAGATCACCTTTCTCGGGCAGAACGTGAATGCCTATCAGTCCGACTGGAGAGGGGTCCGGCGTGATCTGTCCGATCTCATCCACTACACCGCGGCCATCGATGCGATCCAGCGAATCCGGTTTACGACCTCCCACCCGATCGAACTCGGCGACCGCCTGATCGGTGCCTTCCGGGAAGAAGCGAAGCTGGCTCCCCATCTGCACCTGCCACTCCAGAGCGGTTCCGACCGCATACTCATGGCCATGAAACGGGGGTATACGACGCTCGAATACCGCTCGAAGGTGCGACGTCTGCGTGCGGCCCGTCCCGACCTCGCCTTGACCACGGATCTCATCGTGGGTTTTCCTGGCGAGACCGACGGGGATTTTGAGGAGACGCTCGATCTGGTTCAGGATCTGGCCTTCGACCAGTCCTTTCTCTTTCTCTATAGTCCGAGGCCTGGAACCCCGGCGGCCTCGTTGCCGGATCCGGTGCCGGATCCCCTCCGGCATGAACGCTTCGATCGCCTCAAGACCACACTCGACCGGCAGGCCCTGGCGTTCAGTCGGAAGCGGGTCGGGCAGCGGGTTTCCGTTCTCGTGGAACGGAGCGGGGAGAAGGATCCTTCCGCGCTGTCCGGACGGGAGGGGTCTAACCATTGGGTCCATTTCACGGGTTCTCCGGATCTTTTGGGGACGATGGTCGAGGTCGAGGTGACCCAGGGGCTGCCCAACTGTTTAAAGGGACAACGGGCTGGAATCGAAAGCATGTCTTCCACGAGCCATGACCGGGCACAGCGAGCATCGCTTTAAGCCGGCCGGCCCGATGCGTGGTGCCGAGCTCATCCTCGAACCCCCGGATAACGACCGGCTGGCCCGGCTGTGCGGACCGATGGACGGTCACCTGCGCCAGATCGAGGCCCATCTCGGGATCGAGATCAAAAACCGTGGAAACCGTTTCCGCCTCTTGGGTGAAGCCCAGGCCGTGGAAACGGCGGGACGGCTGTTGCGGGGATTGTATGCCCGTGAAGTGGACGAGCCCTTCGAAGTCCAGCGCATCGAGGAGATGCTTGAGTCCGTCATCGAGACTGACCGCCGCGTGGACCGGGCTGGTCGCCGCACCTCCACCCATACCGGTCGGCTCTACGTCGAGCCCCATGGAGCGCACCAGACGGAATATCTCCGGCTGATCCGCCTTCTGGACCTCACCTTCGGAGTCGGGCCCGCCGGGACCGGAAAGACCTATCTCGCGGTCGCGGAGGGGGCGGCGCTGCTCGAGCAGGGTGTCTGCGAGCGGCTGGTCCTGGTCCGTCCCGCCGTGGAGGCCGGAGAGCGCCTGGGCTTTCTCCCGGGAGACCTGAGCCAGAAGATCGACCCCTACCTCAAACCCATCTACGATGCCCTCCACGAGTTTCTGGGTTACGAAAAGGTCATGCGCCACCTCGAACGCGCCGTGATCGAAATTGCACCACTGGCCTATATGCGGGGCCGGACGCTCAACCGATCCTACATCCTGCTCGACGAGGCCCAGAACACGACTGTCGAGCAGATGAAAATGTTCCTGACCCGCATCGGTTTTGGCTCCAAGGCGGTGGTGACCGGCGATCTCACGCAGATCGATCTGCCCCGCCCCGAACGCTCGGGTCTGCCCCATGCGTTGGGGATCCTCGAAAACCTGTCTGAAGTGGGCGTGGTCCGGTTCGACCACCGGGATGTGCGCCGTCACCCCCTCGTCAAGCGCATCATCCAGGCCTATGAGGGGGCGGGGCAGGGAGGTTCCTGATGCGGATCGAGGTGAGCTACGGACTGGCCCGCCGCGGCTTACCGGCCCCGGTCGCGTTCGGCCGATGGATCGACCGGGCAGGTGAGGCGCTCGACGTGACGGGTGCGGTGAGCATCCGGGTGAGCGGGGCTCGGGAAGGGGCTGCGCTGAACCATCGCTTCCGGAACCGGCGCGGACCCACCAACGTTCTGTCGTTCCCGGCCCGTCTTCCGGATGGCCAGGGGCGGTTCTGGGGCGACATTGTCCTCTGTGCACCGGTCATCCGCGAGGAAGCCAAAAGTGCAGGGCGCCCCCTGCGACACCATTTCGCCCACTTGACCGTGCACGGCTTCCTCCATCTCCTGGGTTACGATCACGAGCGATCGACCGAGCGATGCCGCATGGAAGCCCTCGAAATCCGCCTGCTCGATTTTTTCCGGATCCCGGATCCCTACGGGAATCCGCCGGCCGGCCCGTGCGGGGGAAGACGCTGATGTCCGTGGAAGACCCCTCCGCTCCCGTATCCCCCGGCTGGATCGGACGGCTGGGGCAGATCCTGGGGCGTGAGGTGCGCGACCGGCAGGCTTTTCTGGCGGTGGTGGAAGAAGCCTTTGCTAACGGGGTTTTGGACCCCGATGCCCGGGACATGCTCAAGGGAGTGCTCAAGGTTGGCGAGCAGCGGGTCAGCGACGTCATGATCCCGCATGGACAGATGATCGTGATCCAGGAAGAGGAATCTCTCGCTCAGGTGCTCTCGACCGTGGTCGCGTCCGGACATTCGCGCTTCCCGGTGATCGGGGAGAGCCGGGACCAGGTCGTGGGCCTCCTGCTCGCGAAGGATCTCCTCGCGCACTATGAGCAACGCGCCCGCCATTTCAGTCTGCGGGATTACCTGAGACCCATGCTGTTTGTTCCGGAAACCAAGGCGTTGAACCTTCTGCTCCGGGAGTTCCGCAGCACGCGCAACCACATGGCGGTGGCCATCGACGAGTTCGGTGGAGCCGCGGGGCTCGTGACGCTCGAGGATGTGCTCGAGGAAATCGTGGGCGAGATCGGCGACGAGTACGACCTCGAGACGGAAGGCAATATCCTTGAGCACAGCCGTCAGCGCTTTACCGTGCGTGGACTCGCGGGTCTGCCGGAGTTCAACCGGCATTTCAAGACGGCTTTGCCGGAAGACGAGTTCGATACGATCGGGGGATTTTTGGTCGACCAGTGGGGAAGGGTCCCCAGCCGGGGCGAAACCCGTGAGATCGGCGCGCTCCGCTTCCGGGTCCTTCGTGCCGACCGGCGGCGGATCCAGCTGCTTGAGGTCCGGCGCCAGAAACCCCAACCGCCATCGGCTCCCGCGGACCCGCCCACGGCATGAACCGGGCATCCTGGGGGTGGACGCACCCGCTCGTCCGTTGTGCGCTCGCCCTGGCCGGTGGGGCCTGCCTCGTCTTGGCCTTTGCCCCGTTTCGCCAATGGGCGCTCGGTTTCCTGGCTCCCGCCCTCCTGTTTTGGCTTTGGGACGACGTTCGTCCGGGGCGTGCGGCTCTTTATGGCCTCGTTTTCGGAATCGGTTTTTTCGGCTGTGGGATCTACTGGATCGTCCACAGCATCTTTGTGGTCGGTCATGAACCCTTGCTCCTGGCCTGGGCCTTGGTTTTTTCCCTGACCCTCGTATGTGCTGCCTTCATTGCGGGAATCGGCTGGGCCGCCTCCCGTCTCACTCCCCATCCCGGGTTTCCGCGCTATGCGCTCGTCCTGCCCGCGCTCTGGGTTCTGGCCGAGTGGGTGCGGGGCTGGATCCTGACCGGATTTCCGTGGCTCGATCTCGGCTACAGTGCGGTGGGAGGGGTACTGGCCCAGGGATATGCCCCGGTTCTGGGGACGCTCGGCGTGAGTTTCGTTCTGGCCCTGACCGCTGGACTGGTTGTGGCCTCCCTCCGTCTGCCCGAGCCACGGCGCCGCTGGAGCGCACTGGCTGTTCTGAGCGCGGTCTGGCTCCTTGCCCCGGCCCTCTCGGCAGTACCCTGGATCCGGCCGGCTGGCTCCCCGATTGCCGTGAGCGTGGTTCAGGGAGACATCCCGCAGCGGATGAAGTTCAGCCCGGGCGCCTGGCGGGTTGGACTGGCCCGCTATGAGGCCATGAGTGCATCCCTCTGGCGGCCGGGACGGGTTGTGATCTGGCCCGAATCTGCAGTCTCCACCTGGTACGAAGAAGCAGAAGGTCCACTCCAAAGACTGAGGCGCCAGATCCGGAAAAAAGGGGCCACCCTCATCACGGGGGTCTTTCACTATGATTTCCGAAACGGCGGCCGCTACAACTCGGCCGCCCGCATCGGATCCGGTCCCACGCGCTTTTACGACAAGCATCACCTGGTCCCGTATGGTGAATATTTTCCGGTCCCGGCCTTTGTCCGGAGCTGGCTTCGGGACTGGAAGCTGCCCCATTCGAGTTTCACGATGGGCCCTGCCGTGCAGAGGCCATTCCGGGTCGATGGACGGAGGGCTGGGATCTCGATCTGTTATGAGGATGCTTTCGGGCGCGATATCCGGCGCGCCCTGCCCCAAGCCAACTGGCTCGTGAACGTGAGTGATGATGCCTGGTTCGGACGGACGATCGGCCCGGACCAGCAGTTCCAGATGGCCCGGATGCGGGCGCTCGAAACCGGCCGGCCGCTCGCGCGGGCCGACAATACGGCCATCTCGGGCCTGATCGACGCCCAGGGTCGAGTGATCGGCCGTCTCCCCCCGTTTCTGCCGCTGGTTCTGACCGGTCATCTCCAGCCGGAAACCGGGCTTACGCCCTATGACCGCTGGGGAGACCGGCCGATCGTGTTTTTAGCCCTCCTGTTTTTGTTCTTGGGGGGGTGTGGGGAAGCGCTTCGTGTCCGTCGCGCGCCCGTAGAGAGCACGGGTTCCGGGGATGTTTTATGATCAGTCCATCTGGGTCCGGACCGCGCCCTGCCTGCCCAGGTTTGCGGATCCGGCACTGAAGGACTTATGAGCGACCATCGATACGATCCCGAGACCATCGAGGCCTGGGCGCAGTCGCGCTGGCAAAAAGAACAGGTGTTCGAGGTCGAGGAACAGGATCCTCGCCCTCCCTACTATGTGCTTTCCATGTTTCCCTATCCCAGCGGGCGGCTCCACATGGGTCATGTCAGAAACTATACGATCGGGGATGTCATGGCCCGCTATCGCCGGATGAACGGCTTTGCGGTCCTGCAACCGATGGGCTTCGATGCCTTCGGACTGCCAGCGGAGAATGCCGCTATCCAGAACCAGACCTCGCCCGCGCGCTGGACCGAAACGAACATCGCGACCATGAAGGGCCAGCTCAAGCGTCTGGGTTTTGGCTACGACTGGCGGCGCGAAATCGTGACCTGCCGGCCTGAGTACTACCGGTGGGAACAGTGGCTCTTTATCGAGCTGTACCGCCGGGGATTGGCCTACCGCGAGAAAGCCTGGGTCAACTGGGATCCGGTGGACCAGACGGTTTTGGCCAATGAACAGGTGATCGACGGTCGCGGTTGGCGTTCCGGGGCCCCGGTGGTGCGACGCGAAGTGTCGCAGTGGTTCATCCGGATCACGGCGTACGCCGAGGAGTTGCTCCATGGTCTGGAGACGCTGACCGGCTGGCCGGAGGAAGTGCGCCGGATGCAGCGCAACTGGATCGGCCGCTCGAGCGGACTCGAAATTGACTTCGAGAGGATGGAGGAAGCCGGAGAGACGATCCGTGTCTTCACGACGCGGGCGGACACAATTTTCGGGGTGACGTATCTGGCCCTGGCACCGGAGCACCCGATGGTCTTGGAGGCGGCTCAAAAAGACCCAGCGGTCGCGGAGTTCGTGTCCAAGATGCGGCGGCGGGAAATGCGAGAGGCGGCCATCGAGACAGCCGACCGCGAGGGCGTGCCGTTGGCGATTCGGGTTCGGCATCCCTTGACCGGGGAGACGCTTCCGGTCTGGGCCGCGAGTTTCGTCCTGGAAGGCTACGGGACCGGTGCCATCATGGCGGTGCCCGCGCACGACGCACGGGATCACGAGTTTGCCCGCCGCTACGACTTGCCGATCCGTCCCGTCATCCGCCTTTCGGGAGCAGGGGAGCCGGATCCTCAAGTGCAGGCCCTGACCGAGGAGGGTGTGGTCTTTGCCTCTCCGGGGCTCGATGGGCTGGACAGTGCAGAGGCCCGGGAGCGGGTCCGGGAGTGGTTGGGAGGTCGGGGGATCGCCCGCCCCGCCCTCCGCTACCGGCTCCGGGACTGGGGCGTTTCCCGCCAGCGCTACTGGGGATGCCCGATCCCCATGGTGCACTGTCCGGATTGCGGAATCGTGCCGGTGCCCGCGAAAGACCTGCCCGTACTGTTGCCTGAAGACGTGGCATTTTCCGGTGTGAGCTCGCCGCTCACCGAGGACGAACGCTTTTTTTCCACGACCTGCCCGAACTGCCATCGTCCGGCACGGCGCGAGACCGATACCTTCGACACCTTCATGGAATCCTCCTGGTACTACGCCCGATATGCCGCCTATAACTGCGAGGATGCCATTCTGGACGAGCGGGCCCATCATTGGTTGCCCGTCAATCAGTACGTGGGCGGTATCGAGCACGCAGTTCTCCATCTGCTCTATGCCCGCTTCTTCCACAAGCTGCTGCGCGATCTGGGCTGGGTCCCGGGCGACGAGCCTTTTGCCCGCCTGCTCAGCCAGGGGATGGTTCTCAAGGACGGGGCCAAAATGTCGAAGTCGAAAGGCAACGTGGTGGATCCTGAGGCGATCATCACCCGGTATGGTGCGGATACGGCCCGCTTCTTCATGATGTTCGCGGCTCCCCCGGACCAGTCGCTCGAGTGGTCGGAACAGGGTGTGGAGGGTGCCGAGCGCTATCTGAAACGCCTCTGGCGCCTGGTGGACGATTCGGCTCCGAGGCGCTCCCACGGGGTACTGGATCCAGAGGCCCTCTCCGCCGACGGTCGCCGTTTGTGGGTCAGGCTCAACGAGACGATAGCCGGCGTGAGTCACGATTACGGGGTGCGGGAGACCTTCAACACGGCCATGGCCAAACTCATGGAGCTCACCAATTCCACAAGCCGCTTCGAACCGGTCGCTGCGATGGACCGCGTGCTCTTGGATCAGGTCATCCGGACCCTTCTTATGCTTTTGCATCCCGTAGCGCCGCACATCACGGAAGCACTCTGGAGCCGGATGGGTGGGGTGGGGCTCCTCGCGCTTCACGCCTGGCCGGAAGCGGATCCACGCGCGCTTGCGCGGGAGCGCTGGGAGATCGTGGTTCAGGTGAATGGGAAGCGGCGAGGGAGTCTGTCCGTGGGCCGCGACGAATCCGAGTCCGCGATCCGTTCGCGCATCCTGGCCGATGCCGCCCTCGCCCGCCATATCCCGCCGGATGGGGTGGAACGCTGGGTCATGGTTCCCGGGCGGCTCGTCAACGTGGTCTTGCGCAAGGAGTCGCTCCCGCCATGAACGGACGGATACGTCCGGGTGGCGTGTGGAGGCACAGTCTCCGGCCGGGCTGGGTGATTGCCCTCGCGCTCGGGCTTTCAGGCTGCGGCTTTGCGTTGGGGACACACTATCATCTGCCCCGGAGCTTGACTCCCCTGGCGCTCGTGACACCGGATCCCAACGGATATCTGGCCCTCGCCCTCCGGGAACGTCTCGAGCGGTCCGGATTTGCCGTGGTCTCTGTCCAAAAAACCCATGCCGCGATTCTCACCGTCCAGAAGGCTTTTGTCCTTTCGCGCATCCTCGCGGTCAACGGCCAGGGCGAGCCGGCCGAGTACCTCTTGAGCTACCACGTCCGCTTCACCCTGCTCAAAGGAGATCAGACCATCCTGCCCCCGACTACCCTGCGCATCCGGAAGACCTACTTCTACCTGCCTCTGGCTACTCTGGCCATGACCTCCCAAGCCTACAACCTGACCCGTTCGCTGGAATCGAAGGCGGCCCGACTGATCCTGCTGCGGCTTTCGGCTCCCCATCTTCTCCAGTCAGCCCCCACCCATAACCCGACGCCGAATCCCCGCCCGTGAAGCTGACACCCCGGCAGCTCAAGGAGTTCGACCGCTTCGAGGAAAGTCCATTCTGGCTCATCGCCGGGAGTGATCCCGTCCTGGTCGGGGAGGTGTGGAGCTGGATTCGGAGCCGGATGGGGCAGGGGGGGGCCTACGAACGCCGGGTTTTCCGTCCGGAACGAACACTGGATCCGGGGTTTTTCGACGATTACCGGACTGCCTCGTTGTTTTCAGAGCGACGGCTCTTCGAAGTGCACCTGCCGACCCCGACCGTTCAGACGACCGGCGCTTCTGCACTGAGTGATCTCCTGGAAGAGGTGGTCCCCGCGACCTGGCTCGCAGTCCACCTACCCGGCCTGGATCGAGGGCTCCGGCTGGGTGCGTTCTATACCCGCTTTACCTCCCATGGCCAAGTCGTGGAATGCTGGCCACCGGATCCGATCCGCTGGGATGCGGAGGTGGAACGTCGGGCCCGAGAACACGGCGTGATTTTCGGCGCCGATGGCCGGGAGCTCCTCACCGCTTTGACCGAGGGGAATCTCCTGGGTCTCGAGGCGGCACTTCGAATTCTTGAACTCGACGAGCTGGATCATCCCGTAACGGGGACCGAGGTGGCTCGGGTGCTCGGAGCGGGAGCGCATTACGGACCGTTTGATCTGGCCGAGGCGGCCTTGGCCGGAAATCCCGGACGGGTTTTCGAGATTTTCCAGGCTCTGGATCAAGCGAGCGGAGAGTGGCCGCTCATGCTCGGCGCACTGGTTCACGAGATCCATGCCGTCCTCGGAGCCCAAGGGCCGCCAGCTCCCCCCCGCAAGCAAAGCCTGTACGAAAAGGCACGGCGGCGGGGCCGGCCGTTCTGGTACCGGCGGCTCGAAGAAGCAGCGCGTGCCGACCTCGTGATCAAGGGACGAAAACCCGGCCAGGCCACGGATCGTCTCCTGACGCTTGTCCTTCACATGAGCGGCGTTCCGGGAATCGGGGAGCGGGTATGAGACACGTGGGGCTTTTCGGGGGTTCCTTCGATCCCGTGCATGTGGGCCATCTGCGCGCAGCGCTTGAGGTGGTGGAGCAGCTTGGGCTCGACGAGCTACGTTTCATTCCCTGTGCCCACTCACCGGGAAAACCCCCGCCACGGGCGTCCGGAAGCCTCCGGCGGCAGTGGCTTGAGCTCGCAATCAGCGATCGGCCCGGCTGGGTCATGGATGGTCGCGAGTTGGAACGGGACGGCGTGAGCTATACGGTCGAGACGCTCGAGGAAATCCGGCAGGAGGAGCCGGAGAGCCGCCCGTACTGGATCATCGGCTCGGATGCCTTTTCAAACTTGCATCGGTGGCGGGAGCCGGACCGGCTGGGTCAGCTTGCGCACTGGATCGTTCTCCTCCGGCCGGGTTTTCCCGTCGTGCTCCCGGCCGAGGCGCCTCGCTGGTGCTCGAGCGGGAGGACGGATGATCCGGCCCGGCTGAGGCAGGATCCGGCCGGGGGTGTCCTCTATCTTCCGGTGACGCCGTTCGGTATTTCGGCGACGGCCATCCGGGACCGGATCCGCCGGGGAGCCGCTCTCGATTATCTGGTTCCGGCCTCCCTCCAGGCGGCCCTTGAGCGGGCAGGGTGCTATGACGCGCCTTAAGAAAGCGCTCAGCATGGAGGACTGGCTCGACCGGCTCGAAACCGTGATCCGGGATCACCATGGGGACGGGATCGTCCGGCTGGATGTCCGCGGACTCACAACCGTGGCGGACCATTTCCTGATCGCGAGCGGGACATCGGATCGCCAGTTGCGGACCCTGGCTGAGCGGATCCGCGAGGCGGCCTTTGAGGCCGGGCGAATCGTTGTCGGCAGTGAGGGAGAACGGACCGGTGGCTGGATCCTGGTCGATCTCGATGATGTGATCGTTCATCTCATGCTGCCCGATCTCAGGCGACTTTACCAGCTCGAAAAACTGTGGGGCTGGTCCGAGCCGGTCGAGGGTCTCCAACCCGACGGATGAGCTCGTGCCCGGGTGCCCGGTGGGGAGGGGTTTTCCGGCTTGGGGGCGGCTGTCTAGTGTGCGACAATCCCCCTGTCATGCGGTCTGAACGCATGATCCGGGTTTCCCCCGGTTTCCTGATCCTGAGCGAGAGCCTTGGACTAATGGAGTCAACCCCTGCCCCGCGCCCCCGTCGCCTGTGGATCCGTGTCCTGGCGGGACTCGTGGCCGTCGGGGTGATCGGGGCGGCGACCGGCGTGGGTCTGTTTCGTCTCGCGGCACTCACCGTTCCGGCTTACCGACGGGAGGTCCAGGGCTGGGCTTCCCGGATCATCGGCGTGCCACTCACCATCCAAAACATCGAGGCCCGCTGGGGTGAACTGGGGCCTGAACTCGTGCTGGATTCCGTGGCGCTTGGGGTTCCTCATCGGGGCACGCCCCTGGCGCGTGCCCGCCAGATCGTGATTTATCTGTCGATCCCGGTCATGGTGGAGAACGGGAGATTGCTGCCGAGTGGAGTGACCGTCCACGGACTTCGTTTGACGGTCCGGAGGAGTGTGGCCGGAGACTGGCGCCTGCCCTGGGAGGGACTCAAGGGATCCCGTCGGATCCCGGTTGCCACCGTCCTTGCGGTCGTCGCACAGGATGCCCGTCTGGAGTTCCGTGATGCCGTGATCCGGCTGGTGTCCGATCGTGGATCCCCCCCCACCCGGATCCAGGTCTCCCGGCTCCGGATCTCCGTTCGTGCCGACCGGTACCAGGTGAGATTGAAGGCGCGGGTTTCGCCTCGCGGGATCCGGACTCTCGATCTCGAAGCCCATGCACGGGGCCCCCGCACGAATCCCGGTCTCTGGCACTGGCATATCCAGGGTCAGGTGCGGGATTTCGAGCCGGGGATCCTCCCCCCGCTCGGCTTGGCCCTGCCGTTGCGGGGATTCGGCAGGAGTCAGCTGTCGCTCGTCTTTGAGGGTTCCGGGCGGGGACGCCATCCCACCCGACTTCACGGATCACTTGCGGTAACCGGATTCGGCCGGGATCCTCGGGGGGGGGCACTTCACACGCCCTCCGCCCGGATCCGGACGGGATTCCGTGTCGACTGGATCCGTCAGCAAGCCCTCCTCTCTCCCCTGATTGTCGCTCGCCCCGGTCATCCGCTTCGTCAGGAGGATCTCGAAATCGGTTGGTCGGGGACGCACCACGGCCCGGCGGCCTATCGCCTGGGCTCCCGCCAGTTTTTCCTGGGCACGCTCGAAGCCTTTCTGCCGTTGATCAGACAGTTTCCCATGACCCACGCGGTCGCCAGCGTCCTCGGCCATGTGAAACCGGCAGGCCAAGTGGATGGGCTGGCCTCCCGGTTTGTGGTCACAAAAGGTAGTTTGGACCTGCGGTCGGCTTCGGGACGATTTTTGGGAGTGGGCGGGTCGGCCTGGGGCGGCTGGCCTGGACTGGCCGGCCTTTCCGGACGCATCGACTGGATGGGCGATCAGGGATCCGTGATCTTCACGCCATCGACCGTCACGCTCCGTGATCACCGGGTCTTCAGGCGGACGATCAGCTTGGCCTGGGGAGGCACCGTTCTCAGCTACGAAAGGCACGCTGGCATCCGCTTGAGCCTCACACCCACCTGGATTCGTGCTCCGGGTTTTTCGATGCGGGTGCGGACGGCTGATCTGGATCTTCCGGCCGGTGGCAGTCCGACCCCAACCCTCCATCTGGATGCCCGTCTCCACGATGGTGATCTACCGCTCATGGCCCAAGACATCCCCTACGGGATCTTGAGCCCGGGACTGGACCGGTGGCTCGCGAAAGCATTCGTCGCGGGAACCGTCCCCAAAGCCCATCTCGTCCTCGATGGACAACTTCCGGGTTTCCCGTTCTCACACGGCGGTGGACGTTTTGAGGTGGGGTTTTCGCTCACCAAGGCCGAGGTTCATATCGCGCCGGGCTGGCCCGATCTCCAGGTAAACCAGGCCCGGGGAGCGTTTTCCGGAGCCGGGTTCTCGGTCGAGATCGCCTCGGGGATGGAAGCAGCTTTTCCACTGGCCGGATCCCGCCTCGTCATTCCCCAACTCAAGCGGGGCGTGCTGCATATCCAAGACGCTTTTGCGGGCCAGGCCTCGACCCTCGTGAGCTACCTCGATTCGTCACCCCTGTCACGGCGTTGGGGGGGGCTCTTTACCCGTCTTGAACTCGAAGGTCCGCTCAAGGCTCGGGTCGGCATCCGCCTTCCGGTTCATGCTCTTGCCCATCCGACGATCCGGGGGAAGGTCTGGTTTGACCGGGACCGCTTTCGCTGGCAGCCTTTGCCCCTGCATCTCCACCATCTCAAAGGGAGCGTCCGCTTCGACAACCTGGCTCTGATCACCCCTGCGGTGACCGCCCGTCTGGATGGCCATCACCTGACCTTCAATGCGTGGATCGAACGGGGTGAAACTCATCTCCAGATGGTGGGGAGACTGGATGTGGCAAAGCTCGGGTTGCCAGCTCCACTGTCACGACTGGTGCAGGGGGCCTCCGACTGGCAAGCCGAGTTGTCCTACCCCTTCGCCCACCTGTCGGGCCGACTGCGGTTCGCGGCGGTGAGTCAGCTGGTCGGTACCCGGCTCCTTCTGCCGGCTCCGCTGGGGAAAGTCGCAAGCCAGTCCATGGGCCTCGATTTTTCGGGGAGCCTTTTCCGGAGGGACTCTCGTTTCCGTGCTCAGGGAAACTGGGGTCCGATCGTCTGGATGGGAACCCGCGGACGCTTCATCGGCGGTCGACCGCTTTTGTCTGCGAGCCGGATCGACTTTGGCGGACAGCCGAGCCCGCTTCCGCCCTCAGGGATCCTCGTCACGGGCCACCTTGGGGTGGCCGACGTGGCTGGATGGTGGCGGCTCGATCGGGAGTTCCAGCATTCCGGGTCCGGCTTCCCGCCGCTCCAAGTTCAGGACCTAAGACTCGCGCAGCTGACCGGTTGGGGACAGAACCTAGGTCCGCTCCACCTCTCGGTCGAGGTAGGGCGCCGGACCGGTCTGCGCTTCCAGGTGAATGGTCAGGCAATCGCCGGCACTGGGTTTATCCCGCCCCATGGCAGTCAAGATCCGATTCGTCTGGATTTCAGTCGCTTCGAGATTGCCCCCTTGATCCATCTTTCCGGATCTGGCACAAAGCATCTCCGGCCAGATGATCTGCCGAATCTCGACTGGTCCAGCGCGCAAACCCGCTATGGACGACTCACGCTCGGCAAGGTCGTCTTTTCCTGGATCCATCCGGACCCACACACCCTCGGCTTTACTCATGTTGCATTCACCTCCCCTGACCTGGAGGTCACGGGAGGAGGGCAATGGACCTGGGATCATTCGGGTTCCCGGGTCGCACTCAATGCCCGGATTGTGAGCCCCAAGCTCGGCTCGGCGTTTCGCCAGCTCGGCATCAAGCGGATCCTGACCGGGGAACATTCCCGCTTTGCCCTGAAGTTGGGCTGGCGTGGGCTGCCCTGGCATCCTAACCGGTCTTCCCTCGCTGGGGGTATCCAGTTTTCCGTGCGGGATGGCCGCGTTCTCGCAATCCAGCCGGGGGGTGCCGGACGCTTCATTGCGCTCCTCAGCCTGAATGCGCTGCCGCGTCGGCTGGGCCTCGACTTCAGTGATGTCTTCGCCCGCGGGCTCAGCTACGATCGTCTGCAGGGCAGCTTTACCATCCGGCGGGGAGTGGCAGTGACCCGGGACGCCACGCTGTTCGGATCCTCGATTGCGATCTGGCTTACCGGGGAAACCAATCTCGTCAAACGGAGTTATGATCAAGTGGCCTTGGTCATCCCCCATGTGGGATCCACGCTGCCGATTGCCGGAGCCATTTTCGGTGGCCCGGTCGGAGGGGGGATCCTCTTGGCCTTGTCCCGAATCTTCCGGCATGTGATCGAAAGCATGAGCGAAACCTACTATCACGTTACGGGGCCCTGGAAAAACCCGCGCATCCACCAGATCACAGCCGCCCGGGCCCATGTGCTCGGCTTTGTCAAGAAACCCGGGTAAGCCGACCATGGTGATCCGGCGACGTTTCCTCCTCGTCCTGATTCTGCTTTTGGGAGGGACGATGCTTTCGGTTTCCGCGCACGTCCGACAACGCTTCTCCTTCCCCCGATCCCAGTGGGTGGGTGTGCGTCGTGCCCGCCGGGTGATCGGGTGGCCTGCGGTCAGAAAGGCCGTTGCGGCCTGGATCGAGGCACCGGGAGACCAGTTGATTCTGGCCTATCCGGTCGGTCCGGGGGGTCGACTGTGGGCTGCCCAGTTGGCCGATTGGCTCGTTGCCCTGGGTGTTCCCCGGAACCATCTCCTGCTGCGTCCGCGTGCCACTTTCCACCGCAACCGGCTCTGGCTCGAACTCGAAGCGCCACCGTGAAAGTCCGCCTCGCCGCCATCCAGATGAGGAGCGGCAACGGGATTGCCGCCAATCTCGAGCAGGCGGACCGCCTGCTCGATGAAGCCAAAAAGCGGGGGGCCGAGCTCGCTCTCCTGCCCGAGAATTTTGCCCTCATGGCGGCCTCCGACAGGGAACGATGGGAGGTGGCTGAACTGGCCGGGCGTGGACCGATCCAGGACTACCTGGCACGGACGGCGGGCCGGCTCGAACTCGCCCTGGTTGCGGGAACGGTTCCGATCCGGTCCGGAACCCGTGTCTATGCAGCCAGCCTAGCCTTCGACGCCAACGGCCGGGTGATCGGGCGGTACGACAAAATGCACCTTTTTGACGCGAATCTGGGCCCCGGCGAGCGGTACCAGGAGTCGGCAGGGACCCGTCCGGGCAACAGCCCCCAGGTCATTCCGCTTGCCGGAATCGCGGTCGGGCTTTCCGTTTGTTACGACGTGCGCTTCCCCGAACTCTACCGTTGTCTCATGATGGCGGGTGCCTGCCTGCTCACGGTTCCGGCCGCGTTTACCGTTCCCACAGGGCGAGCCCACTGGATGACCCTGTTGCGTGCGCGGGCCATCGAGAACCAGTGCTATGTGCTCGCGGCCGCGCAAGCCGGTCGTCACGAGGGAGGACGCCGGACCTACGGACACAGTGGCCTGATCGATCCTTGGGGCCGGGTTCTGGCGGAACGGCGGACTTTGGAGCCGGGCGTGGTTCTGGGGGATTACGATTCGGAGTGCCTCGCGCGGATCCGTGAGCGGTTGCCCGCCCTGCAGCATCGTCGTCTGTCGCCGGCTGGAAAGGATCCAACAGGGCATCGACCGCAGAGGAATCGTCTACGCGGCTGAACGCGGTCCCGGGTGGAGCGGGTCAGGGACCCGCGAGCTTGCGCAGGCTTTGGACCGCGATCGAGAGCATCGCGTAATCCTGGGCCGGATGGGCCCGCATCTCTTCTCCCAGTTTCCGGTAATGGCCGAGGTTCTCGGTGGTCTTTTCGGACCAGTGCGCGAAGGCCATCTCGAACGGCTGCTCGGCTTCCGGCTCCAGGATTTGCGCAGTGATGCGGCGTTGCTCCCGGTACAGGTCCTCGCGGAGGCTGATGCGCGCTTCTGCCTGCCAGAAATCCTGGACACCCAGCCGTTCGATGGCTTGATCGAGCCAGTCGAGGGACAAGGCCTCGCCAACCTGGAAATGGAAAGCAATGACGCGGGTGAGCGGCTGTTTCAGCTGGGTGGCCAGTTCGACGAGGTCGAAAACCGGGTAGAGAAAAGACCGGTGGGTCAGTTGTTGCGCCAGCGATTCCGGTAGTCCAGTTCCGACGAGCTCGCGAATCTGGTCATCACGAGATTTACGGAGAGGCTCGGGCAGGCAGTGGGCAAGCAGGGTCTCGAACGCTTCGACACCCGGTGCAAAGGTGGAGACCAGGCCGCTCACGTCCAGCGGAGGCCGCCGGTTCAGCAAGAGCCATCGGGTCAGGTGACGCAACAGACGGACGTTGGCCGTGAACGCCCTGAGACTCGTGACCGGTGGAACCGATGGGGGCAGGGCTTCGAGTGCCCGACAGAGGGTATCCGTTCCGGTGACCGTCTGGCTCACGACGAATGCCCGGACGATCTCGGCTGAGGTGGCCCCGGTTTCCTCCTGGAGGCGGGTGGCAAAGGTGGGCCCCATGTGGTTGACGAGGTGGTTCGAGATCTCGGTGGTCATGATGTTTCGGGCCAACGGGTGACGCCGCATGAAAGGGGTATAGCGCTTGCGGAGGGCGGCGGGGAAGTAGTGTTCGATCTCGAGCGAGAGCGTGGGATCCAGGTGGATATCGGAATCCTGGAGATCATGGGCGAGGGCGATCTTGCCGTAGGCCAGGAGCACGGCCAGCTCGGGGCGGGTCAGGCCTCGCTGGAGATTCCGACGTTGGGCCCACACTTCGCTCGGTGGCAGTCCTTCGAGGGTGGGGTTCAAGAGTTGTCGTTGTTCCAACTTGCGGATCAGGTAGCGATGTTCATCAAGCCTTTGCGGTGCGGTAAACTCGAGGACCGACAGGGCCTGGGCCTGTTCATAGTTATGGTGGAGCACGTGCGTGGCGATGTCGTTCGTCATGTCGTGGAGCAGCCGTTCGCGGTGACGGACGATGGCCCGGCGCTCCTCGGCCGCCACACTGAGCAGGATCTTGATGTTGACCTCGTGATCCGAAGTGTCGACGCCGGCCGAGTTGTCGATGAAATCCGTGTTGATCCGACCGCCGTTCAGCGCATATTCGACCCGGCCGAGTTGGGTGAATCCCAGGTTGCCGCCTTCGGCCACGACACGGGCCCGGATTTCACGGCCGTTGAGACGTACCGCGTCATTACTCCGGTCACCCACATCGGCCTGGGTTTCCGACTGGGCCTTGACGTAGGTGCCGACGCCTCCATTCCAGAGCAGGTCCACGGGTGCGGCCAGAAGAGCACGGATCAGCTCGATCGGTGTGACGGAAGTCGCTTGAATCCCCAGCACGGAACGCGCTTCGGGGCTCAAGCGGATGGATTTCGCGCTCCGCGGATAGATGCCGCCGCCGGTGGACAAAAGCTCGCTGCGGTAGTCGGTCCAGCTCGAACGAGGCATGTCGAACAGGCGCTGGCGTTCCTCAAAACCGGTGATCGGATCGGGGTTGGGGTCGATAAAGATATGCTGGTGATTGAAGGCCCCGATCAGCTTGAGGTGTCGGGACAGGAGCATGCCGTTCCCGAAGACATCGCCGGAAAGGTCGCCGATACCGACGACGGTGACCGGCTCCCGGTCGGGGTCGACACCAAGCTCCCGGAAATGGCGACGGACGGATTCCCATACGCCGCGAGCGGTGATCCCCATCTTCTTGTGGTCATAGCCGACCGATCCGCCGGAGGCAAAGGCGTCACCCAGCCAGAAGTGGAAATCCGCGGCGATGGAGTTGGCCAGGTCAGAGAAGGTCGCCGTCCCTTTGTCGGCAGCCACGACCAGGTACGGATCATCCTCGTCGTAGCGAACCACCCGCTTGGGTGGCTGGATCTGCCCGGCGACGATGTTGTCGGTCAAGGTCAGGAGTCCTTGGATGAAGGTCCGGTAGCAGCGCTGGGCCTCCTCGAGGAGTCGATCCCGGTTCCCGTCCTTGGGTGGTTGTTTGACGTAAAACCCACCCTTGGCACCGACTGGGACAATGACCGTGTTTTTGACCATCTGGGCCTTCATCAGGCCCAGCACCTCGGTCCGGAAATCCTCGCTCCGGTCCGACCACCGGATACCGCCTCGCGCGATCCGCCCCCCCCGCAGGTGAATGCCTTCCACCTGTGGGGCGTAGACGAAAATCTCGTACAAGGGGCGCGGCAACGGCAGATCCGGAACCCGGCTGGAGTCCAGTTTGTAGCTGAGGAAACGGTAGCCTTCCGGGTCCCGGAGGGGCCGCTGGAAGAAGCTGGTCCGCACCATGGCGCCCAGCACGCCGAGGTAGGCCCTCAGAATCCGGTCGTCATCGCTCGACTCCACGCTTTCGAGTTCCGCCTTCAAGGATTCGAGGCAGGCGGCGGCTTCCTGCTCACGGTCTTGTGCCTCCCGGAAGGGATCGAAACGGGCATGGAACCAGCGGACGAGAAGATGGCTGATCGTGGGATGGCTGGTCACGGCCCGGGCCATGTTGGCCGGCGTGAAAGGGATTCCAGTCTGGATGAGATACTTCGAGATGCTCCGGAGGAGCATGATTTCGCGCCAGGACAGTTCGGCGTCGATGGCCAGGCGGTTGAACCCGTCGTTGGCCGCAAGCCCGTTCCAGATGGCGAGGAAGAGCTCCTCAAGGGCTTCACGTCGCTCCAAGGCCCGGTCCGACGGTCCGGACAGTTCGAGTTCGAAATCGTGGATCCAGACACGACCGATTTCGGGGGCGGGAACTTCGTAGGGTCGTTCCGAAACGACCCGGAATCCCGTGCTTTCCAGGATGGGCAAGGTATCGGAAATGGCGAGCGCCTGATCGAGGCGGAAAATCTTGAGCCGGAGCGAGTCGAGGCTCGCATGTTTGGGGCGGTAGAGAGAGAGCCGGAGGGGCTGGGTCGGCTTGAGCTGTTCGATTTCCAGGAGGTCGTAGACGGCGGCCCGGGGTTTGACGTCGTCGCGGTAGACCTCGGGGAAACTGTCCCGGTAGCGGTCAAAGAGCGGGAGGCCCCGTTCTTCGCCCAGTCGGTCGGCTAGGGCAATCCTCAGTTTCTCACTCCAGCTCAGGCTGGCTTCCTGGATCTCCTGTTCGAGACTGGCGAGGCGCTTGGGAGGGAGGCGGTCCGTTTCGGTGTGTACGGTGGCATGCAGCCGGGCCAAAACCGAATCCGAGATCCAGAGATCGGATTCGATCGAGTGGCCATGAAGTCCCTCTTCCAGAATCTTTTCAATGCGTTCACGGGCCCGGGCAGTGTAATTTTCCCGGGGCAGATAGATAAGGCAGCTGAGGTAACGGCCGAACACGTCGGGTCGGAGAAACAGGCGGGTCAGATGACGTTCCTGCAGCCGAAGGACCCCCAGCGTGAGCTCGACCAGTTGATCGATCGACGCCTCCAAGAGTTCACTCAAGGGCAGGGTATCGAAGATGATCCGGAGATGGCGTCCGGCATGGGATTCGGGAGCGAGTCCCGATTGCCGGAGAACGGCCTCGCGCTTGAGGCGGACCACCGGGATTTCTTGGGGAGGGCATTTAAAGACCAGGGGACTGAACAGTCCGAGGATCCGATCCTCCCCGACGACCCGACCCTTGGCATCGAAGCGTCTGAGGCCGATGTAGTCGAGGGGTCCGGACCGGTGGACCGTCGAGTGGGCATTCGTCTTCGTGATGATGAGCAGTTCCTGGGCCAGAGCCTTTTCGTTCGCCCGCTGGGGCAGGGTTTTCGGTTCCGGCACGCGATCCGCATCGGTGCGCAGGATGCCGAGCCCGGTCTCCCGTTCCGGTTCCAGGCGGAGCTGGTCGCCGTCCTGATGCAGTGCGTAGCGCCGGTAACCCAGGAAGGTGAACCAGTCCTGCGTCATCCACTCGAGAAAGTCTCGGGCTTCCTCGACCTCCCGTTTCGGAAGGAAAGTCTTCCAGCGGGTGATTTCTTCTCTCAGTAAACCGACCCGGTCGCGGAGGGCGGTGCAGTCCTGTCGGACCCGAAGGACGTCCAGGAGGTTGTCACGGATCCGTTTTTCGAGTCGGGCCAGGCGCTCTCCGCCTTGGATGCGGTCGAAGGCCACGAGAATCCAGGATTCCCGGGGTCCTGCCGATCCCGCCTCGAGTCCCGCAATCTCTCGGATCCGGTTTTCCGCATTGCGCTCAGCCACAAAAACCGGATGGACGGTGAGATGGAGTCCCAGCCCCTCCTGACGGCCGGCCAGCGTCATGGAATCCACGAGGAAGGGCATGTCGTCATTGACGGTGAGGGCCACCGTATAGGCTTGGGTAGCATGCCGCCGGATTGGCAGATTGACGAGACGGAGCAAGGTCTCTCCGGGGCGACGGGTGGCCCCAAGCTCCCAATGTTCCGTGAACAGGCTGACCCAGTCTTCTAGGCTGAAGAGTTCAAGATCGTCGTGTGTGACTGACTGGAAATAAAGCCCGAGCACCCCCCGGAGATCTTTCGGGGCGGTTTCCGTCGAGGACTTTTTTTCGATGGCGTTGGCGAGACGGGTCAGAAAGGCGGAAGGGGCGGAAAGAAGAGGGTGATTACGCATAAGATCAAACGAAATAACCCGAACCGGAGCGATCTCGTTCAATTTTAGCGGTTTTGGCTGCGTTGTGCTGGCCGGGGGGATGGATGATCCACCCCCCTTTTGATAATCGGGGTTTCTCTGCCCGAATTCACAATCCGGCAAGATCGCGTACCGGTTTAGGATCAGCCGATTCCTTGATGGATGGAACATCGGTCATGACCGTTTCTGAACACCCCCATCTGATCGGACGATCGGAGGGTTCCCAGATGGTTCTTGACTTTGAATCGCGCCAAGAAATGGCTTGTGACTCACCGGGCCCCTCACGTCCAGAGAGTGGGGAGGAGGCTCTGCTCGAGGCTGCCCTGGATGTGCTCGAGCGCCGGTTCCGGAGGAGCGGGTCTGCACTGGATTCACCCCGGCAGGGCGCTGAATATTTCCGGATGAAACTGGCCTGCTTGGGCCGCGAGGTTTTTGCGGTCGCTTATCTGGACCATCATTACCGGGTGCTCGCGACCGAGGTTCCCTTTGCCGGAACGCTCAACCAGTGTGTGGTCCATCCCCGGGAAGTCATCAAGCAGGGGTTGGGATACAACGCAGCGGCCATCCTCTGTGCCCACAACCATCCCTCGGGACTGGCTGAACCTTCACAGGCCGACCGACAACTGACCCAGAGACTCAAAGAGGCCCTCACACTGGTCGACATCCGCTTGCTCGATCACTTTGTGATCGGCGGGACGCAATGGATCAGCTTTGCGGACCAGGGTTGGCTTTAGGGGAGGAACGGGAACGGTGCCGGAGCCGGGAGGCGTGCAGGACTCGATCCAGCTCCACCTCGTATTCCTGCATGCGCTCGACGAGCTGTTTCCCGAGTGATCGGATCGGGCGGTTCTCCAAGGCGTCGGCAATCAGGCGATCCAGTTGCGTGTGGAGGTCTTCGTGACAGGAACGGAGCCTCCGCTGCCGGGGTGAACACGGGCCGGCCGGCCAGGGAATCAGACTGCAAGCCGAGCCGGAAAGAGTGGCGAGCAGGGCACGGTCGGATTCACCCGAGGCCTCGAGTGCTTCGACGATCCGACCCCGCAACCAGCGATGGTAGGGACCGTTCAGCCGCAAGGGAAGGAGATGCACGTCCGCAGTCCGGGCCAGGGAACGGGCCAGCGGGGTGGGTAATTTCCAGTGCCGGCTCCATTCGACGAGCGCCTGGTTGCCGAGTGCAGCCGTTGCAAAAAATCCCTGGGCCAGTCGACCCCCCAAGGCATAAAAGAGTTCAGCGAGATCATCCCGTTCGATGCCGACCGCGGTCACCTCGAAGTGCCCGATCTCGCCACTCCGCAGTGCTCCCGCGACCAGGCTCAGCGCCCGGGGTTCCTCGTGGAGATGGAGAATCAGCGAGCGGTCAACCTTGATCCCCTGCGTGCGGACCAGCTCGAGTTTCCCAAGGGGCACGGGCCAGACACCAAAGTTATCAAGGAGGATCCGGATGCCTCGGCGCCGCAATCCCTCGATCACGGGAGGGAGACGGTTCCAGTCCGGCAGTAAAGGGCTGGGCTTGAGTTCCAAAACGAGACGGCTGGCGAGAGACCCATGGCGGGTGCACCAGTCGTCAATATCCCGTTCAAAGTCGACGGAGAGAAGGTAGCGGAGGTCGATGTTCAGGCTGACCGGAAAAACAAGACCGGCCCGGTCCAGGGTCCCGAGTTCGAGCCCGACGGCCTCAAGCAGGTAGCGTCCCGCCTTCGGCACGAGGTCCGGGTCATCCTCGATGCTGCTCAGCCAGTCGGCGTTTTCCTCCGACATCGCGCTGAATCCAGGCCATCGGGCACAGGCCTCGGCACTGACCAGTCCGCCATCCTGAAGGTCGATCACGGGTTGCAGGTAGAGTCGGATATCGCCGTGGACCAGAGCTCGTTGGAACTGCCGCCGGGTCACCATCTGTTGTTCCAGCCGTCTTTCGAAGTCTTCCTCATAAAGGGCCCAGGCATTTCGGCCACGGGATTTGGCCCGGTAGAGGGCGAGATCGGCATGCCGCATGAGCGTCCGGGGGGGTTGGTGATCCCGGGGGTAGATGGTCAGCCCGAGACTCACGGTTGTCTGCAGCCACTGTTCCTGGTAGGCGACGGGAGCGGACAGTGTCGAACGCAGTCGTTCGAGGATGCTCGTCATGGCGACTTCCGTTTCGAGTCCAGCCAGGACCAGGCCGAACTCGTCACCGGCCAGCCGTGCCACGGTACTCTGATCGTTCAGAAGGGCCTCCATGCGGTGGGCCTGAGTGGCCAGCAGGAGATCACCGGCATCATGCCCAAACCGGTCATTGATCTCCTTGAAGCGGTCGATATCGAGAATGGTGATACCGACGAGCGTCCGGTTCCGTTCGGCTTGCTTGAGCGCGCTATCGAGCCGATCGAAATAAAGATTGCGGTTGGGCAATCCCGTCAGGGTATCCATCAGGGCCATCTGTTTGAGGTCGGTTTCGCGGTCGTACTCCATGAGGGCGAGGGTGATGGCGTCGGTGAACTGCGTGCACAGCCCGACCAGTGTGTCGGATTCGAAAAAGGCATCCTCATTCGAGAGCAGCACGAGCACGGCAAAAACCTGTCCCCGGAACAGGATGGGGAAACCCCCGATTCCGCGAATCCCCGCCTTGTGGAAGGCCTCCTCGATTCCGGACGGCAGGAGGGGTGCGTGAGAGAGACAGACCAGGATCGGGGTCCGGCTGGCCGTGGCCTCGCCGGCCAGGTGTTGACAGAACGGCCGGAGAGATTCCGTCAGGGAATCTGCGGAGTCCCCGGGAAACCACGGCAGATGGGGTTCGACCGTCCCCGCCGCACCAGCCGGCTTGGGTGCCTGCAGAATGCAGTTGCCGACGGCACCGTCGACGTGTCCGAGAATCCGGACAACCTCCTGGAACAGGAGGATCGGATCGGGATGCCCGGCGACGAGACGGTGCAGCTCGGAGAGAGCGCCGAAGAGTTTCTCGAAATGGTTGCGTTGGATTTTTTCATAGCTATGGTTGAGGGCGGTGCCGACCATGTCGGCCACCCGTCCGAGCAGTCCGATCAACTCGTCATCGAAGAAGTTCTGGATGAGCGCGCCTACGCCGAGGATGCCGTGGCACTCTCCGTTGATGAGCAGGGGAAATCCAGCGATCGAGGAGACCGATCGTCGTTCGGCTTCGGACAGCCAGATCGTGCGCTCTTCATCGAGGTTGTTCACGATGATGGGTTGACACGTGCGGAAAACGGCACCCGTGATGCCACGACCCTCGGGATGAGCGGGATCGATCATGATCGGAACGCTCCGGATCAGGTCACTGGCAGGTCCGGCAAACGCCTCGAGACCGACCGTGTGAGTCCGCGGGTTGAGCAGTGTGATGTAGACGATGGGAAGGCCGATGGTGTTGCTGGTCAGTTCACAGATTTTCTGCAGGAGTGAGGACAGAGGCGGATCCATCGCCAGGTAGCTACCCAACTCTCCTAAGGCCGAATAGAAGCGCTCCACCCGGAACAGCCTCTGGCGATGAAAATCTTCCTCGATGGCGAGGCTTAATCCCTGGGCGATATTCTCGAGGTGAAAGACCAGGGGAGGGTCGAAATAGCCGGGTTCGAAAGCAAGGAGGATGAGGGTCCCCCAAGGCTCCTGTCCACTCTTCCCGCGGTAGAGCGGAAAACCCGCGGCCGACCGCAGGGCATGGACCTGGAGCCGCTCACGCCAACGGGCCAGTCGGGGTTCATGTTCGAGCCGGTTGATGGCGAGGGGCTTCTCCGCGGCATAGACCAGCCCGCTCAAACCGCAGTCCGGGTGAGTGGGATCCAGGCTGAAAACAATCCCCTCCAGAAATCCGCTGGCCGGCCCACTGGCCGTGTGGATGATAGGCACTTTGGAGGTTTTGTGAACCTCCACGATATAACACAGTCCTAGTTCCAGGTACTCGGTGAGGATGCGGCAGGCGTTTTCGCAAAGCTGATGCAGCGGACCATGGAGAGCGGTGATTTCATTCAGCGCATGTCCCGCTCGGTACGCGCTGAGCAGACGCTGGAGAGAAAGCTGGTGGGTCAAGGTCTCGAGCCGGTGGGAGGTCGCGAGGACGAGCTGCTCGAGAGGATGGATGGTCGATTCCGTGAAGAAGCCCGGTTCTCCTGCATAAACCGAGAAAACACCAATCGTGAGTCCTTGGATCTGGATGGGGAGCGCCACCATGCTGGCCAGGCCGTAGTGGGCCGCCCGCTCTTTCCAGGGCATAAAACGGGTTTCTTCGAAAGTCGACTGGATGACCTGGACTTTCCCGGTCCGAAAGGACAGCGCCATGGGTCCGCGACCTTGGGGTTGGTTCGGATCGATGCTCACCTGGATCCCGTCGAGGTAGTTCGACGACTCCCCAGCCCAGCCAGCAATCTCCAGGGACCGGGTGCTTTCGGAAAGCAGTCCCACCCAGGCCAGACGCGGCCCATTCCGGATGGTCGCGACTCGACAGAGTTCCTGGAAGGTGTGTGCCACACGGGCCGCGGCATTTTTGAGTAGGGATGCGACCGCGGAACCGGCTTCCGAAAGCATGAGCTGCGGCTCACGTTCAAGGCTTTCGAGGGTCGAAGCCAGTATCCAGTCCGGGATCGACTCAACGCGGGAGGCTTCGGGTCCGGGCGGGTCTGACCCGGGCACGCGGCCCAGCAGCAGCTTCAAAACGAGGTGGTTCTGGAGGGTGTGGGACAGCAGGCTCCCGCCGGATGGGGATCCGTTGCGGGAGGAGGCCACGGATAGTTTCCAGTCAGAGGGGGAGTCAGCCGCAATCAAGCGCGGCCATTCCTCGCGACAGAAGGCCCCGAGCAGTGAGTGTGGAATTTCCGGATCGCGGTCAGGAATGGCCAGGTGGGAGAGGCGCACCTTGAAGGCGGACCACTCCGTCTCGGTCGGAGTGGGTGGCTGGAATCCCTGCTGCTTCTGGGGCAGGGGATCCCAACTGCCACGATTCACCGCAGGAGACCTCTCTGGTCGCAGTTCACCCGATCCTGTTTTGCCATGGACGATTCCCCTTGTCTCCGGCCGTTTTGCCCGATGTCTGCACTATACCGCTAAAAGAAGAGGAGGTTCGCGATCGCTCCCCCACGCGGAATCCGGGGGCCTCAGCTCGGTTCAGCCAGATCGTCGATGAGGATCCGAAGAAAGCGGCAGGCATCGCCGCCGGTCACGCAACGGTGGTCGAATGTGAGGGAGAGGGGCAGTCTCCGGTGCGTCGCGATTCCGCCCATGACAGCGATCACATCGTGGCATAAACGGCCAACCCCGAGGATGGCCACCATTGGCGGGACGATGACCGGAGTCGCGTAGCGGCCCGCGATCATGCCGAAATTCGAGAGCGTGAAGGTGGGATTGGCCATCTCGCCTGGTTCCAAGGCACGGGCCTGCGTTTTTTTCTTGATCCGCTCGAGTTCCTGACGGATCTTCCCCGGTTCAGCCCGGCCGATGTCGCGAAGGACCGGGACGATGAGCCCGTCCGGCGTGTCGACGGCGAGTCCGAGGTCCAGATGACCGTGCAGCGTGTGTTCCAGGGTTTCTCCATTGAACCAGGCATTGAGCGCCGGATGGGCCGCACAGCCTTTCGCCAGTGCCCGAATGACCCGAACCGTGATGTCCTGGCGGCCCCTCCAGGCCTCGAGGTCGGCGTCATCGAAAAGGGTCGTGGCCGCCACCTGGTCACGAGCCAGGGCCATGGTCTGTGCCATGATCCGTCGGGTTCCCCTGAGGGTTTCGGTCTGAGAGGCTTGGCCTTGGGAAGAACTGCGTGGTGCGGTTGGTGGCGCACCCACCGGATGAGCCTGGAGGTCGGCCAGTGTGGTCTCGCCATGACGGCCACTTGCGGTGACCCGGCTGAGATCGATGCCGAGCTCGCGGGCCCGACGCCGGACCTTGGGGAGTGCCTTGACGGTACGTTTTTCGGCTGGCCGTTTCCGGATGATGGCCTGCTCGGGGACGACCGACTCGGCAGCGGGCATATGTCCCACGACGCTGCCTTGGTCTTCACGGGGAGGGGCGGAGACCGCCTTCGGGCCCGCGTGGGCAGGGCTCGTCTCCGATGGGCGGGCGTCCTCACCGTCAGTCTCGAAATCGACGAGTGGGGCATGCGTGGGAACGATATCGCCGGGTTTGCCGTGAAGTGCGTGGATACGGCCACCCCACGGCGCCGGCACATCCACGACGGCCTTGGCGGTCTCCATCGCCACCAGAGGCTGGTCGGTCGCGACTGTATCACCCACCTGGACGTGCCACTCGACGATTTCCGCTTCGGTGAGTCCTTCACCCAGATCCGGGAGATGAAAAATTTTCATGATTCAAGTACCTGTTGGGCGGCCCGCCGGATCCGGTCGACCGAGGGCATGAAGTCATGTTCGAGCTTGAAGAAGGGAGTGACCACATCGTAACCCGTGACCCGGATGATCGGTGCCTCGAGATCGTAGAGCGCCCGCTCGGCAATTTCGGCGGCGATCTCCGCACCCAGTCCCGCCGTGCGCGGGGCTTCGTGCACAATGACCAGTCTCCCGGTCCGACCCACGGATTCGAGGATGGTTTCATAGTCGATCGGGCTCAATGTCCCGAGATCGATGACCTCGGCGGAAACCTGCTCGGTTTCGGCCAGCAACCGGGCGGCCTCGAGGGTTTCGTGGAGCATGGCTCCCCAGCTCACGAAGGTCAGATCATGGCCCTCGCGCAGGACAAAACAGGTATCCAAAGGCAGGGGTTGTCCATTGTCCTCAACTTCCTGCTTGTTGAGTCGGTAGAGGCGGGTCGGCTCGAAAAAAACGACCGGATCCGGATCCTGGATGGCTGCGAGCAGGAGACCATAGGCCCGGGTCGGCGAGGAGGGCATGACCACCCGGATCCCTGGCATGTGGGCAAACAGGGCTTCGTTGCTTTCGGAATGGTGCTCGGGGGCATGGATGCCAGCCCCGCTCGGTGCCCGCAGGACCATCGGGACCGACAGCCGTCCGCGTGTCCGGGTGCGCAGGCGGCCGGCATGATTGATCATCTGGTCGATGGTGGGGTAGATGAAACCCGAGAACTGGATTTCGGCAACCGGCCGCATTCCCATGGCCGCCATGCCAATCGCCAGGCCGGCAATCATCGATTCTGCAAGCGGAGTGTCCAGGACGCGGTTGGATCCGAACCGTTCCTGGAGTCCCACGGTGGCGCGGAACACCCCCCCGTTGACTCCGATATCCTCTCCGAGGAGGACCACCTGGGGATCGTCAGCCAGCGCTCTCGCGAGTGCCAGGTTCACCGCTTCGACGAGCGTGACCTTAGCCATGGTGGAATCCCGCCTCGGCGAGCGCCTTTTCACGTTCAGCTTGGAGCGATTCGGGGAGTTCGGCGAAGGTATAGTCAAACATGTCGGAGCAGGGAGGCTTGCCGTAGGCCTGGTAGGCTTGGACGGCTGTATCGACCTGGCGCTGACAGTCCTGGATCAGGGCTCGCTCTTCCTCGTCGTTCCACAACTTGCGGGCCGTGAGCAAGCGCTTGAGCCGTCCGATGGGCTCCTTCTTCTGGGCGTCTTCCACCTCAGCAGCGGACCGATAACGCCGGGCATCGTCCGCCGTCGTATGGTCGGACAGCCGGTAGGTCAAAGCCTCGATCACGCTGGCTCCACTCCCGGTGCGGGCCCGTTCAATGGCCTCGCTGACTGCTTCGTGGACTGCGATCACGTCATTGCCGTCGACCTGGATTCCGGGCAGTCCTGCAGCGATGGCTTTCTGAGCCAGGGTCTCGCAGGCGGTTTGTGCTTTCAGGGGAACCGAAATCGCCCATTGATTATTGGCGATCACGAAGACCGCGGGTAGCCCGAAGGCACCAGCCGCATTCAAGGCCTCATAAAAATCCCCCTGGGAAGTACCCCCATCCCCGATGACGGTCACCGCCACCCGCTTTTCGCCCCGCAACTTGAAGGCCAGGGCCGCGCCGGCCGCGTGAAGGGTTTGTGTGGCAATCGGAACCGCCCATGGGAAATCAAGCGGCTGGTCCCGGAATGCAGTCCCCCGCTCATCCCCTCCCCAGAACGCCAGGATCTCTTCCATGTGAACCCCCCGCCAGAGTTGGGCTCCGTATTCCCGGTACATGGGGAAAAAAACATCCTCCGGCGCCATCGCCGCCCCTATGGCGACGTGGGTGGCCTCATGCCCGAGGCAGGATGCATAGGTTCCGAGTTGTCCCGTGCGCTGAAGTGCGATGGCCTTGCTGTCGAAGATCCGGACGAGGACCATCATGCGATAGAGGCGCTTGAGGAGATCGGGGTCTGATGCGATCGCGGGAGGCGTGCCCACAAGCCGCCCCTCCGGTGTGAGATAGGAGCGGTGCTTGATTTCAAATCGGGCGGCGGTCGTGGTGGACAAGGCCTCTCTCCAGCAGGCAGACGCCGCACATTATAGAACGGGGCGGATGTGGCAGGCGCGGCCGGTGGGATCGTGTGATTCAGGGTTCTGCACGGGGCACTCCGCCACTTCGGTTTCGACCGTTGTGAGCCGGGGTTTCTGGGACTTCGATTTATGTGTCCAGATTTCACTGGGATCCGGGATTTGAGGCGTGATGAACCGGATCGTGCTGATCGGGTGTGTTTCTTCCTTGCTGGGTGAGCTGCTGGTTGTTGCTGAAGTGGGGAGTTCGGCGTGAGAATGCCGACTTGATCGATGGAGAGGATCCCTGGCGATCCAAAGGGTAAAACCCTCGGGTTCATCCGCTTGGAGGTGCCTTCGGGAGGAGAGAATTCCTGGGAGGACAAGCCTCACCCGTCCCGCACGAAACAGTTCACCCACGGGTTTGCGGTAGCATGAGTGACGAGGGCAGAGAATCCATGACCAAACCGATTTCCGATGAAACCGATCCGTGCTTGGCTCAGCCCGCCGGGGGCTACCCGGAGTATCTCGCGCTCAAGCGCTTGCTTGGTCTCCAGATCCCTCGTTCCGCGACCGAGGGCAGCGACGAACTCCTCTTCATCCTGATCCATCAGATCTCAGAGCTCTGGTTCAAGCTCGTCCTCCATGAACTGGATCAGGCCATCTCTGATTTTGACCACGACCGACTTCCGGCCGCCTGCAAGCGATTGGCCCGGTGTGAGGTCGTCTTCGGGCAGTTGTCTGGGGTCTGGCAGGTGCTCGAGACCATGACCCCAAGCGATTACCGGGTTTTTCGTCGTGGACTGGGACAGGCGTCCGGCTCGCAATCCTTCCAGTTCAGGGCTATCGAGTACGCATTGGGTTACCGAGAGCCCGAGTGGCCGGCATCGAGGATTCCATCGGGTGTTGGAGGGGATCTTCTGACCCACTGGCACACACGGCCCAGCGTATATGACCGGTTCCTGGCTGCTTTGATCCGGGCGGGCTATCCCATCCCGGCCGATGGACCAGAGCGGGCATCCACGGCGGGTGATCCACGCATCCGCGAGGTTCTGGCCGGGGTTTACCGGAATCCGGAAAAACACTGGGAGGTCTACGAGACGGCTGAAAAGTTCATGGATTTCGAGGAAGCCATCCAGCTCTGGCGGTTTCGCCATGTGCGAGCGGTCGAACGCACGATTGGGGACCTCCCGGGGACAGGTGGCACAAGCGGGGTCGGATTTCTGGAGAAAACGCTGGATCGGAGATTTTTTCCGGAAATCCGTGAAGTTAGGTCGAGCCTCTATGGGGATGACGATGGGCGTTGAAGCCTAGCCGCTATAATGGGTCAGGCTCCGATGACGAGATCCCCATGACCGAGAAACGTGATAATCCGCTGGGCACCGCCGGTTTCGAGTTCGTCGAGTTTACGGCTGCCGATCCGGCACCCTTGCGACGCCTTTTCGAAGCGCTGGGCTTTGTCCCCACCGCCCGTCACCGCCGCCTCAAGATTACCCGTTACCAGCAGGGGGATGCCAACCTGCTCCTCAACGAGGAACCGTCAGGTTTTGCCGGCAGTTTTGCCAAGGCACATGGCCCATCCGCCTGTGGATTTTCCATCCGTGTGCGTGATGCCCGCCAAGCCGCCGCCCGGGCTGTGGCACTGGGGGCCCGACCCGTCACTCCGTCCCGGGACTACGCTCTGGATACCCCGGTCATCGAGGGGGTGGGAGGATCCCTCCTGTATCTGGTCGAGCATTACGGTGGAGACCGCGCCTACGCGTCGGACTATGAGCCGCTTACCGTTCCACCGGATGGAGTTCGGGGTCGGGGGATTCTCACGATTGATCATCTCACCCATAACGTCGAGCGGGGGCAGATGGATGTCTGGGCCTCCTTCTACGAGCGGATCTTCAATTTCCATGAAGTGCATTATTTCGATATCAAGGGCGTAAAAACCGGACTCCTCTCACGCGCCATGACGAGTCCGGACGGCCAGGTCCGGATTCCCATCAACGAATCCGCTGACGACAAGTCCCAGATTGCCGAGTTTCTCAAGGACTACCGGGGACCGGGAATTCAGCATATCGCGCTCGGAACGGCGGACATCTACCAGACGGTGGAGTCGCTGCGCCAGGCGGGGATCCGCTTCCTGGTCACCCCGGCCACCTACTACGAGATGGTGCCGGAACGGATTCCCCAGCATGGTCAGGACCTGAAACGCCTGGAGCGGGACCAGTTGTTGATCGATGCCGATCCCGAGGACCCGGGGAAGATTCTTCTCCAGATCTTCACGGAACCCGTCATCGGCCCCATTTTCTTCGAAATCATCCAGCGCAAGGGCAACGAGGGTTTCGGGGAAGGTAATTTTCGTGCCCTGTTCCTGGCTATGGAGCGTGACCAGGAACGACGGGGTCGACTGTAAGAGGAGCCTCCATGACGCAATCAAACGCACCGACTTGGATTGAAGGGGAAACCTCCCGGCAGGCCCATACGGATCTGCCGACGGGCAGCTACGAGCGTGAACTCGGTCGCGAGGGCTTTTACGGGCCGGTCAGCCTCATGTATCACCGGCATCCGCCCACCGGCTGGTCCGGTTTCGAGGGTCCGCTGCGTCCGCGCGCGTTCGACGGCGTCCGGATCAACCACTCGCCTCCCTCACCGATGGAAGCGGCCGTGTTGTTCGGCAACCCCGCACTCCGCTTCCGCTTTTGGAAGTCGGACCGCTCGATGGATCATCTGGTGCGCAACAGCGATGGGGATGAGCTTCTTTTCGTGCATGAAGGAAAGCTGGAGTGGTTCTGTGATTACGGTCACTTGACCCTGGTCGCAGGGGATTACGTCGTGGTGCCGCGGGGAACCCTGTGGCGCTTCGAGACGGGGGAGCCGGTCGCGCTCCTCCTGATCGAAGCCACCAACCAGGCATTGAGGCTGCCGGATCGGGGACTTTTGGGTCCGACTGCGCTCTACGACCCGGCTGTGCTGGACCATCCCCGCCTGGATGAGGCCTTTCGGCAGCAGCAGACGGAAGATCCCTGGAGAGTCGTTGTGAAAAAACGCCACCAGTTATCCCGGATCCACTATCCTTTCAATCCGTTGGATGCGCTCGGGTGGCATGGAACCAATGCACCGATCCGGCTCAACTGGCGGGATATCCGTCCGGTGATGAGTCATCGCTACCACGTGCCACCCTCCGCACATACCACGTTTGTATCCGACCGCTTCGTGATCTGCACTTTCGTGCCTCGTCCCTTCGAGACGGATCCCAAAGCCATCAAGGTTCCTTTCTTCCACAGCAACGAGGATTACGACGAGATCATCTTCTACCATGCCGGGGAGTTCTTCTCGCGTGACAACATTCATCCTGGAATGATGACTGTGCATCCCTCCGGCGTGACCCACGGTCCTCATCCCAAAGCCCTCAAGAACATTTTCGAGCCCAAGGCGGCGGGAACCAATGAAGTCGCCGTCAACGTGGACGCACGGGACCCCCTGGAAGTGGGGGAGGCCGCCCAGGCTATCGAGTGGCCGGAGTATGCCGATTCGTGGAAGAAACCCTGAACCGATGGGGCGCCTCAGCATTTCCAGAGGGAAGCGGATTTGAAACTGGCGAGCGTGGCGGGTGACGGGCGCGATGGTGTACTCGTCGTTGTTTCGACCGACCTGACCCGAATCCGAAAAGTTCCGGAAATCGCCCGATCACTCCGTCAGGCGCTCGAACAATGGGCAGGGGTCGAAGCCGATCTGCGGCGCGAAGCGGAGGAACTCGAAGGGGATCCCGACCGAGGTGAGCCCTTTCCCTGGACGGCAGCCGCGGCCTGCCTACCCCGCGCCTTCCAGTTTGTCGATGGCAGTGCCTATCTGGCCCATGTCGAACGGGTGCGACGGGCCCGGGGCGCGGAGATGCCTCCGAGCTTCAGGGTCGATCCCCTGATGTACCAGGCCGTGAGTGACCGCTTCCTGGGCCCCCATGAACCGGTCGCTGTGGCCGAGGAGTCCTACGGCATCGATCTCGAGGCCGAGGTCGGGGTGATCGTGGACGATGTCCCGATGGGGATCTCGCCGGCGGCCGCGCGCTCGCACATCCAGCTGATCACCCTCATCAACGATATTTCACTGCGCAACCTGATCCCCGGCGAACTGGCCAAGGGTTTCGGTTTTCTCCAGGGGAAACCCTTGTCCTCGCTCTCGGCGGTGGCGGTGACGCCGGACGAGTTCGGCCCCGACTGGCACGATGCCCGGGTCCATCGCCCGCTCTCTTCCGCCATCAATGGCATCCGGCTCGGGGATCCCGAGGCGGGAGTGGACATGCAGTTCGGTTTTGATGAACTTATTGCCCATGCCGCCCGGACCCGGCCGCTCGGGGCCGGGACTCTCGTGGGTTCGGGGACCGTGGCCAACCAGGACCCGTCGCGGGGTTGTTCCTGCCTCGCCGAGCGACGCGTGCTCGAAATCCTGTCCGGTGGAGAACCCCGTACACCCTTCCTCCATTTCGGGGATCGGGTTCGTATCGAAATGCATGACCGGGAGGGCCGGTCGGTTTTCGGTGCCATCGAGCAGACCATTGTCCGCGCCTGAGGTCGGCATGGAACTCTACGACTATTACCGCAGTTCGGCCGCCTGGCGGGTCCGCATCGGGCTCCGTTACAAGGGGATTGAAGCCATCCCTCACGGCGTGCACCTGCTTCGCGACGGAGGCGAGCAACACGCGCAGGCCTATCGCGCCCTCAACCCATTCGGACTCGTGCCGACCTTGGTCGATGGAAAAGAGGTGTTGACCCAGTCGATGGCGATCCTCGAGTACCTGGAAGAAACCCATCCCGCCCCCCCCCTCCTACCCCGGGATCCGGTTGCCCGGGCACAGGTCCGGAGCTGGGCCCAAGCCATCGCCTGTGATATCCACCCGCTCAATAACCTGCGAGTCCTTCAGTATCTGGAGCAGGAACTGCACCAGCCCGAGGACGTTCGCCGGGCCTGGTACCGTCACTGGGTCATCCTCGGACTGGAGGCGCTCGAGTGCGAGATCGCCCGGGTCCGCCCGGATGATCGCTTTTGCTGGGGGGAGACGCCGACCCTGGCCGATGTCTGTCTCGTGCCTCAGCTCTATAACGCCCGACGTTACGAAGTCGAGCTGGCACCCTATCCCCGGCTGTGTCGGGCGGAAGCGGCGTGTTACGAACTCGAGGCGTTTTCTCTGGCCCATCCCGACCGTCAACCCGATGCGCCGCGGTGACTTCGATGATTCCCTTCTGGTCCGTTGGTGGGTTTTGGCTCGGTCTGGCTCTGGTCGGCATGGTCTCTGCCCTCTACTGGGGTTGGTCGCGCTGGCTTTGGGGTTCGGGTCTTGTGCTTCTCCTGTTCGGGACCACGATCTTTTGGCCGACCGCCTGGTTCAACCTGCTTCTGGCCTGGATCCTGGTGCTCATGTTCCTGTTGGCGGTCAATCTGCCGGAACTTCGGCGCTGGATCGTGATGGACCGTCTCAATCACCATTATCGTCAGGGGACGCCCGCATCCGACCCCGATCTCAAGCCTCCACCGGAACCCACACTCGGGTGGTTTGTCGATTTCGCGACTGACCGTCTGCGGCTCACCCGAACCCTGACCCGGATCTCGCCACCCGCCCCGAACGAGGAGGAACGGACGTGGCTTGAATCCTTTCCTGAGAGGCTCGAAGCCTGCCTGCAGTCGTTGCCGGCGCGAGATCTCGCTCCCCGAAGCGGGGGTTGGTCCAGTGCCTTTGCTGATCTTGGTTTATGGCGGCTGGTGCTTCCTCCGGAGGCTCGGGGTTCTGCGATTTCGATGGCAGGCAAGATCCGCGTCTTGGCGCAGCTCGCGGCGCGGGAACCCGCATGGGCGCTGTTAGCCGCACGGACCGTCTTTTCCGGCAGTTATGAGTTGCTCGCCCTCTTGGCCGATCAGGCCGCCGTGCCGCCGGTCCTCGAGCGGTTGGCTGCAGGTCAAGGCGTGGCTGCACTGGTGGACTGGACCCCCTCAGAGCACGCCCTGCGGCCTGGAGGAGGAGTGGTGGAGCGGGGACGTTTCGGTGAGCGTGACAACGTGTTGGGGGTCCGGCTCGAGGGCGAGCAATGGGGAACCTGGATGGCTGAGGGAGTTGATCTTGTGCTGCTTGCCTTCCGCCTGTCCGATCCGCAGCACTTCCTGGATGATCAGGGGGATCGACCGCGAGTGGCCATTGCGCTTCTCGAGCGCGAAAACCCCTGCCTGGACTGGCATCTCATGGCCCGTCGGGGAGGGGGCGAGGCTTACCGGCTTCGGATGGCTCCGACCTTCCTGCCCTGGGACCAGATTCTCGTGGTCCAAGGGGCAGCGATGAACCGCGATCCGCTGGAATCTTTCCGTCGCTTTTTCCGGGACCGGATGGAACTCAATCGACGGGCCATGGCGCTGGGTGTGGCCCAGGCCTTTCTCGATGAGGCGAGCCGCTGGACGACCTTTCTCGAAGCCGGGTCCCGATCGGTGGATCCACCCCGTCCGGTCGACCTGGCTGCGGGGGTGGAGATGGTCTGGGCGCTCGATCAGCGCATCCATGCGGAGCTCCTGTACTGGCAGGAACCGTTCGGCAGGCCGCTGGAACTGTCCGTTTTTGATCCGGATGATGCCGCCGACCCGCTCTCACGCCTGTTGCGCGTTCACGCCGCCATCCTGGGGGCTCCGGGTCTCGCTGGACCGTTCGGCCGTCTGACCGAGGAGCGGACCCGGCTCATCCTCTGGATTGAGGCCGGCCTCTTTTCAGGAACCGGCCAGCGGGATGAGCGGAACCCAGATGGTTTGCTTGCCTCGCTGCACGGTTTGGCAGGCCAGGAACGACAGGCTCTTCGAAAGCCGCTGGCCAAGGCGGGTGAAGAGCAGTTTGATCGACTGATGACTGCGCATGTGGGGCGGTTGCTCCATCATGCCACCCGGGTCACGATCCGAAGCCTTCTCCCGCTTATACTGCCTCTGAGAACCGGTCAGCGGGATCGGACCGGCCTGCAGGCGGCACGTCGCCTGGCCCGCGCTTCCTCGGCTTTCTCCTTTCTCCTGGATGCGTATTACCTGACTGGCGAGGGTTTGCGGGGGCCTCCGGAGGGAAAGATGATGGAAGCGGTTGGCCAGGCCCTGACCGAGGCATTTTTCACAGCTCTGTCCCTCGAGAACTGGCGGCAGCGACCCGCAGATGACCCCCTCCGTCCGGTAGAAGCCAGTATGCTCGATGGATGCCTGGGACGGATGGAAGAGGCGATCGATCGGGTCCGTGCGGAGTTTCCGCCCGGTCACCTGAGAAGCTGGGTTCATTTCATCCTGTTCAGGAGATTGCGACACCGCTCAAGCCCCCGGGCCAGCCGGATGGCGCTCGCGGATCTGGTCCGTTTCCCCGGAGCCGCGCGTAATGCCTTGCTGTATCTCCGTCCACGAACCGAGGATGGCCCCCCCGGATCCGGAAAGGGGCTTTTCGAAAGCCTGGCGGCGGTTGTGCCCATGGTTTCACGGCTCCGGATCGCGGTTGAGCAGGGATTGATTGGGGGTGCGACCCCAGAGGAGATTCTCTCCCAGGCGGTGGCCCGGGGTCTCATCAGCGAACCGGAAAGCGGGGAGATCCAGGGGGCTTGGACGGGACTCCGGGCATGGCTTGAGACGGGGACCCCACCCTTGGGGGCATGAGAACCGATTCGAGGTTGTAGACTGCGCGCGCGGATTGACCTTCCGGCTCGCGACGGGCTCGACCGCCCCGGGTCGATCGAAGAAGGCAGAGAGGATCAGGTTTGGGCGCTACGCGAAGTCGAAGCAATGAACGTTTTGGGTTTCGCGAAGCGCCTGCCAGTCGTCTGCATCCCACTGCGTGACCCTAACCGCTCACGAGTCCCGTCCAGGTCGCATGCAAGCCGTGTCCTCACACGGACGCGTACACGGGATTTTGACGTCTTGTTTGTACCGCCTGCCTCCCAGTCCAACTCCGGTTACTCGATACCGAGTTTCTTGAGTCGGTAGCGGAACTGTCTGAAGCTGATACCCAGATGCTGTGCGGCAGCGGTCTTGTTGCCCTTGCTTTCGCGAAGTGCCTGCAGGATGCGTTCCCTTTCGAGCTCCTCTAGGTAGGCGGGGAGGGGATTCTGGTTCGCCCCTTCGGGAACTGGGATCCGCTCGGTTTTCCGCAGGCGGATATCATCGCCATGGATCACCTCACCGTCACAGAGAGTGAGAGCCCGTTCCAGGATGTTCTCGAGTTCGCGGATATTGCCCGGGTAGTCATAGGCTTGGAGTCGTGACAGCGCATCCGGTGTCAGTGTGACAGACCGGTCCAGAGCCAGACGGGAGACCAAAGCCGGTGCAATTTGCGCGATATCGCCCAAGCGTTCTCTCAACGGAGGAACAAACATTTCGATCACGACCAGCCGGTAGTACAAATCCTCGCGGAAACGCCCCTGGGCCACGGCTTCCTGCAGGTTACGATGTGAGGCTGAAATGATCCGGACGTCGACCGGGATCTCTTGTGGCATCCCCAGGGGACGAATGGTTTTTTCCTGCATGAAACGCAGGAGCTTGACCTGCATCGTGAGGGGGAGTTCGGCCACCTCGTCCAAGAACAGGCTTCCACCCTCGGCACTCCGGATGAGTCCCAGTTGATCCGAAACGGCGCCGGTGAAAGCGCCTCGTTTGTACCCGAACAACTCGCTTTCGAGCAGTTCGCCCGGAATGGCACCGCAGTTAATCGGGACGAAGGGCCGGTCGTGCCGTGGCCCGTTGGCATGAATAAGCCGGCTGACCAGCTCCTTCCCGGTACCGGTTTCTCCATGAATGTGGACGGGAGCCTGGCTGCGGGCCACGCGGAGGATCAGCGAGCGGAGTTCCTGGATGGTCGGATGCTCGCCGATCAGGGGGTTGCCTGAGGGAGGTTGTCCACGAGCTGCGCGGAGCGCACTGGTCACGAGTTGCCGGAGCACGGTGAGATCGACCGGTTTGGTCAGGAAATCGAAAGCACCGAGTTTGAGGGCACGGACCGCGACTTCGATACTGGCGTGGGCCGTGAGGACCGCCACGGTCGTGTCGGGCGTGTTCTGGTCGATCCATTCCACGAGATCCAGTCCATCCCCATCCGGCAGTTTGAGATCCAGGAGACAGAAGGCGTACTTCCCCTCACGCAGTTCCCGTCGTGCCGCTTCCAGGGTCCCCGCGCTGACGCTCAGGATCCCCATCCGTTTGAGGGTGAGCCCAATCAGTTCCACAAGGTCGGGTTCATCGTCCACAATCAGGATCCGGGCAGGAGGTGCAGGATCAGGTCGTTTCATGAGGAGACTGCTGCTGGTTGGGAGTTGGGGAAAAGAATGTAGAACTCGCTCCCCCCACTTTTTCGTTTACGATAATGCAGGCTCAGGCCGTTCAGCGTGCAGAGCTCGCGTGCGATGAACAGTCCAAGCCCGGTACCTTGGGGGGAGGTACTGTAGAAAGGATCATAAATCCGTTCAAGCAGGTTTTCAGGGATTCCCGGTCCCCGATCCAAGACGCCCAAGCGCACCTGTCCCTGCCGGTGTTTCCGGTCCAGGCGGAAGAGAACCACGGCTCGATCCCGACGGCTTGCGGACACTCCGTGGGTAAAGGCATTCTCGGCCAGATTCCAGACAATCTGGTGCAACAGATCCGGGCTCACCTGCGCTTCGAGGTGCTTTTCGAACTCAACCGCGCGAATTTGGCCGGAGGGCAGGGTCATACCGTGACGGCTCGCGAATTCCTCCATAAACCCCTGGAGCCAAACGCCCAGTTCCAGGGGTTGTGCCGGTCGGGTGGTGGGCCTCGACAGGGTCAGGATGTTGCCGATGACCCGGTTGAGCCGTTCGACTTGGTCCAGGGTAATCTGGTTGAGGTGTCGGTCCTCGGGGTCGAGATGCTGGGACTCATGGAGCAACTGGGCGGCGTGGCGGATGGCGGCCAGCGGGTTTCTGATCTCATGGGCAATAGCGGCCGTGAGCCGACCCATGGCCTGCAGCTTGAGCTCGTGCATTTTGGCATCGAGCTGGCTCAAATCCTCAAGGGTCAAGATGGAACCCTGCTGGCCAATCGGTCGCAGGTCGGGTAGAACCGACCGACCGACGGGCGTGACGAGGGGTGGGGCTGTTTTGGGCCGTTCGTCCTTCTGACTCCGGAGGAAGCGAAGCAGGTTCCGGGCGTGTGGGTTGGGGTCCATGCCGGGCGGACTCAGCAGTTGGGCCGCTGCCGCATTAAAAAATCGGACCCGGTCTTCGCGGTCGAAGATCACGACCCCGGTTGGCATACGCTGAACCAGATAGGCATTGAGTTCGGACAGGTTGTCGAGATCCAGTTTTTGGCGGGCCAGGATGGTTTCGGTGATCCGGACCCGGTTCGCCAGGGAATACAGGATCAGCGTGATCAGAAAAAACAGGATGGAAAAGAGGGCGGCATGAAGCAGGGGATTGGTTCCCTGGCCCGCTAACCACTGGTCGAAACTACGCGTGAGGACGAAAACACTGGTGAGCGAGGCCAGTGCGAGACATCCTTCGAGATTCAGGATCGAGGCCGCTACTCCGAGCGGAATCATGAAGAGATTACTGGTGAGGAGCCATTGTGCAGCCACATGGCTTTGTGCCAGTGCGGCAATGAAAACCAGATCCGCGGCCGGAGCGAGGAGGGGTTCCCACCGTCGACGCACGCGTTCGGGCAGGCCGATGGCCAGACCCAAAAGCAGGAGACTCCAGAGCAGGTAGCCACCCGCCATCCACTGTAGCCGCTGGGCCGCGGTTTCTGACAGGGGGAACCAGCTGGAGCGGGCGACTGTCGCAAGAAGGAGGAGGATCCCGATCACGAAGCGGTAGACGGTGAGGATCCACAGCAGGCGGCGTGTGCGTTGCGGATCGGAGCGCCCACTCCTTCCCTTTCGGAGTGGGGCGGGCCCTGGTGCTTCATGGAAGGTTGCGGAGGAGAGCGGGGGTGTGGGGGCAGCCATTCCGTCACTCTGGTTCAGGCGATCGGTGAAGATGATCATACACATTCCCGCCGGAAGGTCGCAGGGAGTGGGCACTCGAATTTCCGGCAATCAAACCGCAAATCGGCGAAAATAGCGGGGTCCCCGGTTTCCCCGAAGAGTGGGTTTCATGAACCTCCATGAGTACCAGGCCAAAGAAGTTTTTTCCCGTTTTGGCATCCCGGTTCCGTCCGGTGCGGTTGCCCGGACCCCGGCGGAAGCCGTCGCGTCCGCAGAACGACTCGGTGGTTCGACTTGGGTCGTCAAGGCCCAGATCCACGCCGGGGGTCGCGGCAAGGCGGGGGGGGTCGAGGTGTGCCGTTCGCCGGATGCGGTAGGAGAGGTGGCCGGACGGCTCCTTGGAAAGCGTCTCAAAACCCATCAGACGGGACCTGATGGATTGCCGGTCCATGCGGTCTGGGTTGAGCAGGCGTCGGATATCGGGCGGGAACTGTATCTCAGCCTGGTTGTTGATCGTGCACGTGAATGTCTGAGCTTCATCGCCTCCGCCGAGGGTGGCATGGAAATCGAGACGGTGGCCGCGAGCGACCCGGAAAAAATCGTGACGGTGCCCTTGCCCCCCGACCCCGGAGTCCCGGCCTATGTGACCCGAATTCTGGGAGGGGCTTTCCGGATGGAGTCTCCGCAGCTTTCGGCGCTCGCGTCCCTCCTTTCCGGACTGGAGCGCTGTCTCCGGGAGTCGGATGCCTCCCTCATCGAGATCAACCCCCTGATCGTGACTCGCGGGGGAGTCCTGCTGGCACTCGACGCCAAGGTGAACCTGGATGACAACGCGCTCGGCCGCCACGCGACACTCGCCGCCATGGATGACCCTAGCCAGCGTGACCCGGCCGAGGACGAAGCGGCCCGGGCTGGTCTTAACTATGTGGCGCTGGATGGCGAGATTGCGTGCATGGTCAATGGCGCGGGACTGGCCATGGCGACCATGGACCTAATCCAGCTCAAGGGTGGCCGGCCAGCCAACTTCCTGGATGTGGGGGGAGACGCGACGGCGGCCCGGGTGACCGAGGCCTTTCGGATTTTCCGGGCCAATCCCCGGGTCCGGTCGATTTTTGTCAATATTTTCGGAGGAATCGTGCGTTGTGACCTGATTGCGGAGGGAATCATTGCGGCCTTCAAGGAAGTCGCTCCTGGGGTTCCCGTGATTGTCCAGTTGGAGGGGACCCGGGCTGTGGAAGGTCGGCGGATGTTTGCCGAGAGCCGATTGCCGATCGAGACGGCATCCGGACTGGCTCGCGCGGCCGAGAGAGCGGTCCGTGCCGCCGGAGGTGCGGCATGAGCGTGCTCGTCGATCGCGAAACGCGAGTGATTTGTCAGGGTTTTACCGGCCGCCAGGGGACTTTTCATTGTGAACAGGCGATCCAGTATGGGACCTGTCTGGTGGGCGGGGTGACCCCCGGACGTGGCGGGACCCGTCATCTGGATCGGCCCGTGTTCGACACGGTTCGTGAGGCTGTCAGAGAGACTGAAGCACAAGCCAGTCTCATCTTTGTGCCGGCGGCGGGTGCGGCGGATGCCATCCTCGAAGCCGCAGATGCCGGAGTCCGGCTCATTGTCTGCATCACGGAACATATTCCCGTGCTCGACATGATGCGGGTCAAGACGGCGCTGCGAAACCGGCCGGAAACCCGCCTGATCGGACCGAACTGTCCGGGCATTATTACCCCGGATGGGTGCAAGATGGGCATCATGCCGGGGTCGATCCATCGCCGGGGGAGAATCGGTATTGTCTCCCGCTCCGGAACCCTGACCTACGTCGCCGTCCACCAGACCACCGAAATCGGTCTGGGGCAGTCGACCTGCATCGGGATCGGCGGGGATCCCATCCACGGGATCGGATTCATCGACTGTCTGACCCTGTTCGAGGCGGATCCCGAAACCGAGGGCATCGTCCTCGTGGGCGAGATCGGGGGGAACGACGAGGAAAAAGCGGCAGCCTATATCCGCGACCACGTCACTAAGCCGGTCGTCGCCTACGTTGCGGGGGTCACAGCCCCACCCGGAAAGCGCATGGGACATGCGGGTGCCATCATTTCAGGGGGGACCGGAACGGCCGCCGAGAAGTACCGTGCCTTTGAGGAGGCTTTCGTCACGGTGGTCCATTCCCCAGCCGATATCGGACAGGCGATGAATGATCGGCTGAAGCGACGGTAGGTTCCGTCCGACGGATCAACGGACCATGCACGCCGAACTGCCCGGGACGATCGTTCTGGCCCAGATCAATCCCTGCGTGGGGGATATCGCGGGCAACGTCCAGTCCATCCTGGATGCGGCCCGTCGGGCCCAGAAGGAGCACCAGGCTTGGCTCACGGTTTTTCCGGAACTGGTCTTGTGTGGGTATCCACCACGCGATCTCCTGTTTCAGCCAGACTTTCGTCGCGAGGCGATGGCTGGCCTGTCCCGTCTCGCTGCCGCCTGGTCGGGGCCGCCGATCGTGGTGGGTCATCCGCATTACGACGGATCCCAGATTTTCAACGCTGCATCGGTCATCACTGGAGGACGGGTGGTGGCCCGCGCGTTCAAGCAGTGTCTGCCGAACTACGGGGTTTTTGACGAGAAACGCTACTTTGTGCCGGGCACGGAAACCGCGGTCTGGAACCATGACGGCGTGCGGATCGCGTTGCTGGTATGCGAGGATCTGTGGGCCCCCGAACCGGCGGCAGGAGGACGGGCACTGGGAGCGGATCTGCTGGTTGGGCTCAGTGCGTCTCCCTTCTGCATCGGAAAGGCGGCCGAACGCGAGGGGGTATTCGCCTCCCGGGTCCGGGAAACCGGGATTCCGCTCGTCTGCACCAATCTCGTTGGTGGGCAGGATGAAATCGTGTTCGACGGCATCTCGCTCGCCCTGAACCCCAGTTCCAACGTCGTTTTCCGGGCACCGGCTTGTGCCACTGCACTATGGCCGGTCAGGGTCCGGAACCGGGCGGGAGCCATCCGGCTCGAGGCTCCGGATCCGGAACCCCTCCCTGGGGTGGCCGGGTCGGTGTACCCGGCTCTCCGGATGGCGGTGGCCGATTATGTGGGTAAGAACGGGATTACGGGAGTGCTCATCGGACTCTCCGGCGGGATCGACTCGTCGCTCACCGCAGCCCTCGCGGTGGATGCGCTGGGGGCGGGGGCGGTTACGGGAGTGCTCCTGCCGTCCCGCCATACGTCGGCGCTTTCGCGTACAGGGGCACTCGAAGAGTCCGAGATCCTGGGGATCCAGACCGTCGAACTGCCGATTGAACCCATCGTCAAGGCGTTCCGGAAGGGGCTTGAACCGTCCGGCATCCCCACGAGCTCAACGGTCGTTTGGGAGAACCTGCAGGCACGGATCCGTGGCGTGCTACTCATGGCACTGTCAAATGCGAGCGGACGGATCGTTCTCGCAACCGGCAACAAGAGTGAGATGGCCATGGGATACACGACCCTCTACGGTGACATGGCGGGTGGATTTGCTCCGCTGGCCGACGTGCCGAAGACCCTGGTTTTCGAGCTGGCGCGCTACCGGAACGCAATCTCGCCGGTGATCCCCCGGGCGGTTCTGGAACGCGAGCCCACAGCCGAGTTGAGGGAAGGGCAGAGGGACCGGGATAGCTTGCCACCCTATGCGGAGCTGGACCCGATCCTGGAAGCGTTGATCGAGACCGAACGACCCTTCGCTGAGATGGCCAGCCGTCTGGGCAGTTCCCCAACCGTCCGGGAAGTGGTGCGGCGCGTGGCCGCGAACGAGTACAAACGGCGCCAGGCGGCACTGGGGGTCAAGATCACGTCCCGTGCCTTCGGGATCGAGCGTCGCTACCCCGTCACCTCGGGGTTTGATGTCGCGGCGGAGACCCGTGAGGATCTGCCGGAGGATCCGGGCTCAGGAGCCTGAATGCGTGTTGTGCATGGCCTCGCGAAGGGCTTGCGCTTGGAGTGCCAGGGCCGGCTCACCCAGATGCCGGTAGTCCCGGATCAGGATCTTGAGTGCTGCGGGCACCGAAGGGGTCATCCCGAGCCTCCGGACGATCTCGGCCGCGCGATTCGCGGAGGCGACGTACGCGCCTTTCTCCAGGAGGAAGTGCGCGATGTAGAGGTCGTGTTCCGCGATTCGGTCGCGGATCCGGTGCATCTCGAAGCGACCGTACAGCGAATAGGGCGATGCGGGAAAGTGAACCAGGAGTTTTTTGTAGTCACCGAATGCAGCTCGCAGATTCCGGATGTTTCGTTTGGCCGGATTGACCCCAAATACCCGGTCGACGAAGTTCAGGGGAATCTGGGATTCGGCAACTGCGACCATGAAGTAGGCATAGGGGGCATCGGGACTGCGGGGATGTTCCTGGATGAAACGACGCGCCGTATTTGCGGCCTCGTGGTTATGGCCGGCCATGAAGTGCGTGTAGATGAGGTACAAGGCCGCTTCGCGGGCGTAGCGCTTGAACGGGTAGTCGGCTTTCAGGCTGCGGAAATAGCCTTCGGCCGCTTTGTAATTGGCCGCCTCCAGCGCGTGGAGTCCATGTTTGTAGAGAGAAGCGACGTTGGGACGGGCCTGGTGCTGGGGAGTGCCCGCACAACCCGCCAGAACCAGGGTCGCGAGAACCGGGAGAGTGGCAAAGCGAGAACGGCGGTGACTCATGGACGGTGAGGAATCCAGGCACGGGAAAGGAGAAAGTATAGCGCGGAAGAGTGGTCTCCCGGAAACTCAGCCCCGGTCCCTCCGGATCCCGGAGTCCTGCGCCGGCCGCCGGCTGGATCAGGCCCTGGTCGAACTTTATCCCGGGTTTTCGCGTAGCCGCCTTGCAGAACTGGTTCGTGAGGGACGGGTCCGGCTGTCGGGCCTCGCGGCTCTCCCCAGTCGCCGGGTGAAGGCCAACGAGAGCCTGGAAATCGATTTCGACGAACCTTCCTTCGCTTCCCCGGCCAGACCGGAACCCATGGGGTTAACCGTGGTTTGGGAAGATGCCGATCTCATCGTGGTGGACAAGCCCGCGGGACTGGTGGTGCATCCCGGAGCCGGCCATCACGTAGGGACTCTGCTCAACGGACTCTTGTGCCGGTACCCGGAGCTTGGACGGATTCCGCGGGGAGGGCTCGTGCATCGCCTGGACAAGGACACGACAGGTCTCCTCGTGATCGCCCGTAATGAATCCGCACACGCTCAACTGACCCGGGCCATCGCCGCGCGGGACGTGCGCCGGATTTATTGGGCGCTGGTTTTGGGAGAACCGACAGCAGGGCAGAAAATCGAGGCCCCGTTGGGACGCGACCGACGCAACCGGCAGCGGCGGGCCGTCGTGCTCTCCGGGAAACCTGCGGATACCACCTTCCGGATTCGGGAGCGATTCACGGGGGCCTGCCTGATCGAAGCGTCCCTGGGAACCGGACGCACTCACCAGATCCGGGTTCATCTCGCCCATGTCGGATATCCCGTGGTTGGCGATCCGCTCTACGGGGGGCGCTCGCGTAGCGCACGTGGGATGTGTGCCGAAGTGCGGGAGGCGGTCCGAGCCTTCCCACGCCAGGCGCTGCATGCCTATTCCCTGGCTTTGATGCACCCGCGGACGCATCAGCCCTGCGAGTGGGAGGCTCCTCTCCCGCAGGATCTCGACGGATTACTCCGGCTGATCCGGGCGTCAGAAGCCCGCATGCGTCATGGATAGTGTTTCCCCCGAACCGCGTTTCGAGGGGGAAGGTGCCCCATGACGGGTGTCGGGACGGATTACCGGTGGAGTACGTCGCGGTCCCTGCTTTGCATTGAACCGGTCTGGCCGGTACCGGCCACGGTGCGCGCCTTTGTGACCACCCGTCAGGGGGGGTTGAGTGCAGGTCCCTATGCCTCGCTCAATCTCGCAACCCATGTGGGTGATGACCCGGGTGTGGTCTTCCGGAACCGGGAGCGTCTGATTTCCAGTCTGGATTTGCCCGCGGAGCCGGAGTGGCTCGCACAAGCCCATGGAACCCGGGTGCTCGACTGCCGGAACTCGGCTGGATCCCCTTCATCATCGGAGTGCGCCGATGCGGCCACGACGGCCATTCCGGGAGTGGTCCTGGTCGTGCTCACGGCAGATTGCCTACCGGTTTTTTTCGCGGACCGGCACGGTGACCGTGTGGCGGTGGCGCACGCCGGCTGGCGGGGCCTCGCGCAGGGTGTGCTGGAGGCGACCCTGGAGGCAATGGCGTGCAATCCGTCGGAGCTCGTGGCCTGGATCGGTCCAGGCATCGAGGGCGACTGTTATGAGACCGGGCCTTCCGTGCGGGCGGCGTTTGTGGCACCGGCAGACCAGGCGTTTTTCCTGCCCGCGGGTCGTCCGGAGCACTTCGAGGTGGATCTTGCGGCCCTGGCCTACTCGCGTCTGGAACAACGGGGTGTCGGTTGGATCGGTCGCTGCCCGTTGGGGACCTTTCGGTATCCTGAGCTTTTTTATTCTTATCGACGCGAGAGCGTGACGGGCCGGATGGCATCCGTCATTTATCTGGCTTCCTCGAAACCGTGAGCACAGAGGAGGATTCCGCAGACCCTCGGGGTGTGGATCGCAGCCGTCTGAGCAACCGGGAAAGAACCCAGTAGCAGGGGGGAGCCAGAGCCAGGCTGACCAGGACCCATCCGAGGAGGCCTTGCAGGAGGTAGGTCCAGAGCTGTTCCAGGGCCGGGATCCACCCGATTTGAAAACGGGACAGGATCTCGGCGCGGGTCAGGGTGAGTGGGCGTCCGCTCACGATCCAATGTCCCAATTCGATGAAGGGCACGAGAAAGAGGATTTCGAGCGGGTAGACCGCATAGTTCGTGATCTGAATCAGGGGCAGGTTGAGTCCGAGACCGAGGGCGATCAGCGTGCAAAGGAGTGTGGTGGATCCGATGGCCGGATTGATTCCCAGGAAGGCGCCAGAGACCACGGTCAGGGTGATTCTCTCCGGAGTCAGGCCCTGCACCAAGAGTTCCCGGACTTTTTGGGCAGCTTGTCGGATGGGATTCTTCATCGGCACATGCTTTCTTCCGAATCGGGTCGGGAACACGAAAGACCAGGTTTCCGGGGATCGGTCCGGGATCCCTGGGGATTGCGGTTCAAGCCGGCTTTCCGAGGAATGATTCGAGGCGTGCCCGGGTTTCTTCCAGGATCTGCGGACGGCCGACTGCAACAAATACAGTGTCGTCGCCAGCCAGAGAGCCGGCAACACCCTCCAGCTTGAGCTGGTCGATTTTGAGCCCCAGGGCTTGGGCAAATCCCGGTGCTGTCCGGATCACGAGGAGGTTGGGCGGAGAGAGCTCAACCTCGAAATAGAGCGGGTTGGTATTGCGCAGCGGTTCATAGTGGGCATAGCGGCCGTGAACCTTACGGATGGAAAGCCGGGCCAGCCGACGTGAGAGCGTCGGCTGAGTCAGGCTCACTCCGCGTTCCCGTAGCCGGGCCCGCATGGTTTCCTGGTCGGTGATCGTCTCTTCCATGACCAGGGCCAGCAGGAGGTCGTCTGTATTTTCGGTTGTCATGAATGAATTGTATATCAAATGAATAATCAATGCAAAAGATACGAATATAGTTAAGTAAAAAGATATTGACATGCGATTTTTATTGAATATAATATTAGTTATATCCATAATTATGCAAATAAAATTATGTCTTCCGATTTATCCCCGCACCTTTTGGGACAGGGTCCCATCTGGCCGATCGAGATCGTCCGAGGACGCAATGACCGAGTTTGGGATCCTGGGGGACGTATGTTCTACGACTTTTACGGTGGACATGCCGTTGCCCTCACGGGCCATGCTCATCCGCGGGTACGGAAAGCCATCAACCGGGAGATGCGGAAACTCATTTTCTATTCAACCTCCACCCGATTGAACGTTCGGGAACGGGCCGCAGCAACACTGGCCGCGCACCTCCCCGCCCGTCTCAGCCGGATGTTCTTCTGTAACTCCGGGGCAGAGGCCAATGAGAATGCGCTCAAGATCGCACTCCAGCTGACCGGAAGGGAGCGTCTCATCGCTTTTCGTGGTTCCTTCCACGGTCGGACCGCACTCACACTCTCGGTCACCGATGACCCCCGGCTCAATGCCCCCTTTGCCCGTTTTGCACCCCCCATCGATTGGCTGCCATTCGCCGATCCCACCGCTCTGGATGGCGTGGATTTCCACGAGGCCGCGGCGGTGATTCTGGAACCGATCCAGTCGATGGGGGGCGTCCGCGTCGCACCCGATGCCTGGCTCGGGGAACTCATCCGCCGTGCCCATGCGGCGGGGTGTCTCGTCATTTTTGACGAGATCCAGACCGGGCTCGGCAGAACCGGAACCTGGTTCTATGCCAGCCGGCCTGAACTGGAACCGGACATGGTGACTTTGGCCAAGGGTTTGGCTTCCGGCATTCCGGTGGCGGCGACGACCGTGACCGCCGACATCGCCTCGGCACTGAAACCTCACGATCTCGGTAGTACCTTCGGGGGTGGGCCGGTGGCCATGGCCGCCTTACTGGCGACATTCGAGGTCCTGGAACGGGAAGATTGCCTGAGTTCGGTCCAGTCGCTCAGTCAAAAACTGGTGACGGCCATCAACCGGCTGCCCGGATGCACTGCGCTGGGACGCGGGTTTCTTCTGGGAATCCAGAGTCCGAAGCCGGGGCGGTGGCTTTGTGACCAACTGTTCTCGCGCGGGTTTCTGACCGGTCCGAGCCGTGATCCTCTCGTCACGAGACTGTTGCCGCCACTCACGCTGAGGCCACAATCCGTGGATTTTTTCCTCGAAGCCCTCTCGGAAGTCCTGGGAGAGAGCGGATGAGACATCTGATCCGGCTTTCCGATCTCGGTCCCGGGGCTGTCAGTGCCTTGATCGAACGAGCCCGGACCATCAAGCGGAATAGTCCGCCTCCGCGTTTTACGGGGAAAATCCTCGTTCTTTTTTTTCTGGCCCCCTCGCTCCGAACCCGGGTGTCATTCCAGGTGGCTATGCTCAGGGCCGGTGGTGAGGCGGTGGTGGTCGAGGCGGGTGGCGGAATCTGGCCGCTCGAGACCCGACCGTCCGCGATCATGGATGGGGATCGGGTCGAACATCTCGAGGAGGCGATCGGCGTACTCGGACGCTATGGAGATGCACTCGCGGTTCGTTCTTTCGCCACGTTAGAGTCGGACGTAGCTGATCTCGAGGATCCACTGCTTTCTGCCTGCCGCGACCATTCCCCGGTCCCGGTGATCTCGATGGAGTCGGCCGCCGAACATCCGGCACAGGGATTGGCTGATCTCATGACTGTGATTGAGACGCAGGGATCGCCCCAGGGGTTGCCGGTCATGCTGCGCTGGGCACCGCACATCAAACCCTTGCCCAAGGCGGTGCCTCATTCTTTTCTCTTGACGGCGGCCGCCCTGGGTTGCCGGGTGACGGTTGCCGCACCCGAGGGTTTTGAACTGCCACAGCCGGTTGTGAACCAGGCCCGTGACTGGGCCCGGCGGAGTGGGGGGGACGTGACCCTTATTCATGATCCCCGGAGGGAGGTGGACGGGCAGGCCGCATTTTGTGTGAAGTCATGGGGAGCTGCTGGCTTCCCGGCGAGTCGCCCGGTTCGTGACCAGCATCCCGACTGGAGGGTCGATACCGACTGGCTGGAACTGACCGCACCCGACTCGATCCTGCTCCATTGCCTTCCGGTCCGGCGCAACGTCGAGATGACACAGGCCGTTCTGAAAAATCCCCGGTGCCGCATTTTCGACGAGGCACAAAACCGGGTCCCGGTACAGCAGGCGGCACTGGAATGGTTGTGGGGGCTCCGGCCGTGACCCGTCTCGTCCAGGATGCCTATGCCACGCTGCGGGTTGCGGCCCAGTACGTGTCCCGCTTCCAGGGCGCACTGTTCGTCCTGAAGGTGACCGGCCGGTTGGCGGAGGAAGAGCACCACCGCGTCGCTTTCGCCGAACAGGTGGGCATGCTCCACGCTTTCGGGATCCGGATGTGCCTGGTGCACGGAGGGGGATCCCAGATCGATCACGCTTGTGCTGATCGGGGAATCACTGTTGAAAAAAGGGGTGGCCGACGGATCACCACCCCTCCAGTGCTCGCGGTGGTCGAACAAAGCTATCGGGTGATCAGCCGGCTCTGGGTGGACGCTCTGCGAGGACAGGGAGTGGAGGCCGTATCCTGCCCGGGTCACGAGGGACTGCTCACGGCCACGCCCCGTCCGCCTTCCGAATGCGATGGTGAGCAGGTCGACTGGGGCGCGGTGGGCGATCTCCGGAAGCTGGATCCCGCTCCCTTGGAGTCCGCCTTCGCGGCTCGTGCCATTCCGGTCATTGCCCCCTTGGCGCGAGACTGGGACGGTGGCACCTTGAACTGTAATGCTGACACTGCGGCGGCTTTCCTCGCGGTGCACTGCCGGGCCAGTAAATTGATTTTTCTGCTCTCGGTACCGGGTCTCCTACAGGATGCCCATGATCCCAGCACCCTGATCCGATACGGGGATTTGGCGGATCTGGCCCGGCTCGGAACGGCCGGAATCCTTGAGGACGGGATGCAGGTCAAGGCCCGGGCCATCGAGAGTGCCTTGACCGGGGGCGTCGACAGTGTCCATCTCGTGAGTGGTCTCGATGACGAGGCCCTGGTCCGCGAGGTCCTGAGCCATGAGGGGAGTGGTTCGATGTTGGTCGCCCGGAAACCGGAGTCCGCATGAAGAGGCTCTGGTCCCGGACAGGAGTGACGGATCCCCGGACTGAACGTTTTCTCAAAGGGGATGATCCCAGGGTCGACGCCCGTCTCCTGCCCTATGACCTCCGGGGCAGCGCAGCCCACGTCGAAACCCTGAGGCAGGCCGGCCTCATGCCAGCCGATGAGGCCCGCCACGTGGTCGCGGGTCTCAAGGCCGAGTGGGATTTGCTTCCAGACTGCCTGCCAGATGATGTCGAGGACGGTCAGACCTATCTCGAGGCTCGACTGGTTGAGCGCCTGGGTGCGCGGGCGGGTGGGATCCACCTCGGGCGATCTCGCAACGATCAGGTTGCGCTCGCACTCCGGCTGTTCGTCCGTGACGAGATGCTGCTTTTGGGCCAGGCGCTCGGAGTACTCATGCGGGCGCTCTCGACTTTTGCCCGCCAGTACGAGGCCGTGGCCTGGCCAGGCTATACCCACATGCGTCGGGCCATGCCGAGCACGCTGGGGCAGTGGAGCGTCTCCTTCCTGTCTCCCTTGATGGACGATCTCGACTTGCTGCCTGCCCTCTACCAGTCCGTCAACCGTTCTCCCCTGGGTGCGGGCCCGGGGTTTGGTGTGCCCTTGGCGCTCGACCGGGCTGGCTCGGCCCGGCGTCTTGGCTTTTCCGGACCCGATCGGTCGACCATCGATGCGGTGGGGGGGCGTGTGCGCCACGAGTCCCGTCTGGCCTATTGGCTGTCCAGCCTGGCCGGTACACTCGAGCGCTATTACTGGGATCTCGCCCTTTTTTCGACCGAAGAGTTCGGTTATTTCCGCTTGGCTTCCGCCTTGACCACCGGCTCCTCCGCCATGCCGCAGAAGCGGAATCCCGATGTGATCGAAATCGGGCGGGCACGCTGCCAAGAAATCGCGGAGCGCGGCCATCTCCTCACGATGCTGGGTCGTGGCTTGCCTTCGGGTTACCACCGGGATTTCCAGTTGAGCAAGCCGGAACTGCTGACCTTGGTGGACCGGGGACACGAACTGCTCGAGGTGACCTCCACGATCCCCGCCGCAGTGGTTCCGGACCCGGAACGGATGGCCCGTGCACTCACGCCGGAGGTGTTTGCGACCGAGGCGGCCTATATTCGAGCGGTCGAAGACCGGATCCCCTTCCGCGAGGCCTACCGGGAGGTCCAGAAACAGCTGGACCAGGGTGCCCTCCCCGCCGTTCGTCCGGCTTCGGAAATCCTCCGGACGGAAGCTCTCAAGACACTCACGGAAATTGAATCCGGGGTCGAGATCCAGATGCGCTGGCTGGCCGACCAGAAGGCGCATATCGACAACTGCTATGACCAGCTGTGGGAGCCTTTGCCATGATTGCCAATCGTCCTCGTATCGTGCTGGCCTATTCGGGTGGGTTGGATACCTCCTTTGCTTTGGTTTATCTCCGGAAGTCAGGTGCGGAGGTCCTGGCCGTGACCGTGGATACGGGTGGATTTACCACCGAGGAACGGGGCTTGATTGCTGGCCGGGCGCAGCGGCTCGGTGCGGTCGAACATCGCTGGGTGGATGCGCGCGAGATTCTTTATCAGCGTTACCTCCGTTTCCTGATCTATGCGAATGCGCAGAAAGGAGGAATCTACCCGTTTTGCGTTTCCGCTGAACGGACCTGCCAGGCGGTGGCCGTGGCTGAACTCGCCATTGCGCTCGGCGCCGACCAGATCGTGGATGCGTCGACCGGGGCGGGCAATGACCAGGTCCGTTTCGGGGTGGCCTTCGCGGTCCTTGCGCCTGCGATCACCCACCGGAGCCTGATCCGGGAACTCGGCATCAGTCGTGAAGAGGAGACGGCCTTCCTGGCGCGGGAAGGGTTCGAGGAGTGGGGACGGAAATCCGCCTACTCCGTCAACCAGGGATTGTGGGGGACCACGATCGGTGGCGGGGAAACGCATGATCCCTGGCAGACTGTGCCGGATTCGGTGTTCCCCGGCGGACCGGTGGACCGGGGGCAGGCGGAGCGGATCCTGACCCTGGATTTCAGGAGGGGGGAGCCTGTCTCCACCGACACCCAGAGCCCGGTTGCGCTGATCGGCCAACTCAATGCACTGGGATCGCGTCAGGGTATCGGCCGTGGGGTCCATCTTGGTGAAACCATTCTGGGGATCAAGGGTCGGGTTGCCTTTGAGGCGCCGGCGGCGGCGATCCTGGTTGCCGCCCACCGCGAACTTGAAAAGCTGGTCTTGGGGGGCAGTCAGGCGACCTGGAAGGAAACTCTGGGCACGCTCTACGGTTCGCTCATCCATGAAGGCCGCTATTTTGACCCGCTGGCCCGGGATCTCGAAGCCTTCCTTACCTCCACCCAGCAGCGGGTCACCGGCCAGGTGCGCTGCCGGCTCGAGCCGGGACGGATCGTGATCGAAGGCGTCCGTTCCCCGCATGGACTGGTCGATGCCGGTGTGGCCCGCTACGGAGAGAGCCCAACGCTCTGGTCAGGTCAGGATGCGGCGGGATTTACCCGGATCTACGGCGTTGCCCAGAGACTCTGGGCCCGTGCCGGGGAGGTGGGTGTTGAGAACGCTTGATGTCCGGAAGATCGGCTCGGTTGTCCGTCGCCTCCAGATCGGCAGCCCTGTGACCGTCCGTGACGAGGTCGACGCTCGGGCCGGGAGCGTGGTCGCGGTGCGAGTCCTGACCGACAAGGAAACCTACAATACCCTCGAGGATGCCCATGGTCGCATGGTGCGGCTCCACCGCGGCGATCTCCTGGTGGGTGCGCTCGGCGTGCGGAGTGCACTGCACGGCTATGCCGGAGAAGTGCCCGAGACGGTGGGTGCGGGCAGTCGGCTTGCCCTCCTCAACCTGGGTGGCATCATGGGGGAATGCCGCTCCTGGCATCCGAGTGTCGGTCCCCCGTTCGAGGTCGAGGTTTTGGGACAGGTCATGCTGTTTCCCCATTTCGGTCACCGGGCCGGAGTTCCGGCTGATCTCACGCTCCGGGCATTTACCGCCGAAGGCGAGTATCCCCAGGCGCCGGTGATCTACATTGTCGGCAGCTCCATGGATTCCGGCAAAACCACCTTTGCCTGCGCCCTGATCCGGACTCTAGCCAGCCAGGGACTCCGCGTCTCCGGGGTCAAGACCACGGGCGTTTCCCTTTTGCGCGATACGCTGGCCATGCAGGATCACGGGGCTGGCTGGACCTGTGATTTCACTGATGCCGGATTGGCCTCGACACGGTCGGGTACAGCGGTCTCGGCCGCTCGCCGGATTTTTCACGAGTTGGCACATCAGAAACAGGACGTCATCGTGGTGGAAACCGGGGATGGCCTGCTCGGCGAGTACGGGGTCCGGGAGATTCTTGATGATCCGACCTTGCTGTCACTGGGTGTGGCCACCGTGTTTTGTGCCCAGGATCCGGTCGGTGCCTGGGGCGGGGTCCGCCTGTTGGCCGAACGGTGGGGGATCCAGGTTGCGCTCGTCTCTGGTCCGGTCACTGACAATGAGGTGGGACGGGCTTTCATCCGGACGCATCTCGGCTGCCCGGCCGTCAATGCCTTTGAGGATCCGCTCCGGGTCCTTGACGTCGTGCGGTCGTCCCTCCCGGCGCTGTTTTCTGGACATCCGAGTCTTTCCGGTCCCTCCCATGGCTGATCCCGTGGTGATCCTCGGGGGGAGTAGCTTCGGCGCGGGCGAGCTGGCCCGTCTGCTCACGGCCCATGACGGGGTGGAGCATCCCTGTCTGGTTTCCCGCTCGCATGCCGGATCATCCGTGGCCTCTGTGCATCCCCACCTGGAGGGAGCCTATCCGGACGACCGTTTTGTTTCCCGGATCGACTGGTCCGGTCTGCGGGGAAGCTCGCGGATCATCGTCTTTTCGGCCATGCGCGCGGGTGAACTCGCCGGTCTGCTGGGGGAGTTCGAGGCTGCGTGGGCGGAGGCGGGTGTGGACAACCGCATCCTCTTGATCGACCTGTCGGCGGATTTCCGGCTGGATGAAGGGCGAGGATTTGTCTACGGCCTGAGCGAATGGATGCGCGAACCCCTTGCAGGAGCCACCCGGATTGCCAACCCGGGCTGCTTCGCCACGGCGCTGGCCCTGGGCTTGGTTCCCTTGGCCCGGGAGTTGCAACCGCGGGATGTTTCTGCCATTGCCCTGACCGGTTCCACGGGAGCTGGAGTGACCCCCGGTCCGCGTACTCATCATCCGCTGCGCGCACACAACTGTGTGCCTTATCTTCCCTTTGAGCATCGCCATATCGGCGAGGTGAACCGGCTGCTGGCCCGAGAGGGCTCACCGCTCGACTGGAGTTTCATTCCCTATGCTGCACCCTGGGTCCGCGGCATTTCGCTCACGATCGAGGCGCGCTTCGATGAAGCCCTGGATCCGGAACAGGTGGCCGCTCTCTTTCGGACGAGTTATGCCGAAAGCCAGTTCGTTCGCTGGACCGAGACCCTGCCGGAACTCACGTGGGTCGTGGGGAGTAACCGCTGTCTAATCGGCGGCCGCTGCCGGGAGCGACGGGTAGCTCTTTTTGTGGTGCTCGACAATCTCGTCAAGGGAATGGCGGGGCAGGCGATCCAGAACCTGAATCTGGCATCTGGCTGGCCGGAAGACCGGGGGCTCAGGCAATGGATTGGACCCTATCCGGTCTAGATCAAAGTTCTAGGATCCAACTAGGGGAGTCTAGTGGCGGTCGCCCATGAGATGAAGTAGAATCCAAGCCAAAATTATCAAAAACAGGGGATCGGTCATGACCTTTCGAGTGGTACTGCTCGCGGGCTTGCTCCTACTTGGCGGCTGTGCGACTTCTGGCGCTTGGCGGGTTCCCAAGCTTCCCAAGGGAGAAACCCTGGCCGTGGTCTCTCTCCTGCCGGACACGGCCTCTGTGGTCAACGATGACACCGTGTTTTCACCAGATCCGGTGCGCCTCTTTTCCACCGGCACTTGGCACATCAATGTGTTGAATGAACGATGGGCGATCCGGACCTTGCATCACCAGGGCCAGTTCCGAATTTTAGACCGTCCCGAGCGCAAGGTCCGGCGACATTTCGGGATCGTCCAACCCAGAAGTGATCTCCACTTCAGCAGACCGGATCTGACGATTAAGCAACTGATCGATTCGACGGGGACGAACCTCGTACTCGTCATCGGCCCCGCGCTTGGTGTGACGGAAAACGTCATGGCAACGACACCGCTCCTGATGTTTGGAGCAATTGGGGGGGCGATTGCCGGTGCATCCTATCACTTCATCGGGCCCGGATATGGCGTCCTCCAGTCGGTATTTCTCGATACGCGAAGCGCATCCAATTTCGTGGCACTTCGGATGTGGCTTCTGGATGGCCGAAGCGGCACCGTCATTGCCTCGACGAGTTGTAAGCGGTACAGCGTACGTTTCAACACCGGAAAAACAAACCCAAAGGTCAAGGCGCTCTGGATCCACCACAAAGGTCCGGTTTCGAGAAAGAACTGGGCCTCTGTCCATGCGGGCATCCGGGTACTGATGAAGAAAACCGAAGCCAGTTGCCTCAGTAACCTGAACCTGGGCTGAAAGGGAGGTCATCCCGTCCAACTCCAGGGTTCGCCCATAAATCCTCGCAGGGGTGGTTTTGGGGTCGGTCCGGCCGACGAGTTGGACATCGTCTGTTCCGTAAACACGGACCTCAGCTACTTTCATACGGAAACTGGGAGTTAAATGAGGACGCTTTCCATTCCCTTGGAAACTCCGTCCACCGCAAGAGGCCCTGCCCAGTTCGACCCCATCCCAGGCCCCCGGGTCTTGTTCATGGTATTGATCCCGAAGTAACCCTCATGCCACCCCAACCAGATTGTCAAGAGGGACTTCGGTCTCGCCGTTTCTGCGAATCCCACACGGGACTTGGAAGCGGGGGGGCGATCGGCCTATACTTCCGGTGTCTTCCGGTTTTTCTGGAGTGCTCAGATGATGAAGCGGCTCGTCATTCTCCTCGTCTCTTGCGCAGGGTTTGCACCCTTCGCCTTGGCGCATACTGCTGCCGTTCCCCCGGTTCACGGTCGGGCGGTTTCGACACACCACAGCGTGGTCGTGGCCGGACACCGTTACCGTTACAAGGCGACTGCGGGGACTCTCATCCTGCACAATGCCAAGGGCCAGCCCACGGCCCGCATGTTCTACATTGCCTACACCTTGGACGGGGTTCATGATGAATCCCGTCGGCCAATCACCTTCGCCTACAACGGCGGACCGGGATTTGCCTCCGCCCTGGTCGATTTCGGCGGCTTCGGTCCACGCCGGATCATCTGGCCCAAACCGGGTCCCGGCTCAGCCCGTTCCATGGCGCCGCCCTACCGCATCGTGCCCAATGCAGACACGATTCTCCCCGCCACCGATCTCGTGTTTATCGATGCCGTGGGAACCGGCTACAGCCGGATCATCGGAGTGGGGAAACCACAGGATTTCTACGGGGTCAATGCCGATGCCCGCACCTTTACCCGTTTCATCCAGCAGTACCTGAACCAAACCGGCCGCTGGAACTCGCCCAAGTTCCTTCTCGGCGAAAGTTACGGGACCACCCGTTCGGCTGTTCTGGGCCAATCCCTGGTCTCGGACGGCATTTATCTCAACGGCATCATCCTCTGCTCGACGGTGCTGGATTTCCCGACCATCAATTTCGCTCCGGGAAACGATCTGCCATACGTGTTGTATTTCCCCTCCTATGCAGCGGTGGCCTGGTATCACCACCGCATCCATCCCCGGCCCGCTGATCTCGCCACATGGGTCCGTCAGGCGGAGCATTTTGCCGCCGGACCCTATAGTCGTGCCCTTTTCGCGGGTGCCCGCCTGCCGGCAGCCGCGCGGCAACGGATGGCCGCCGAGTTGTCCCATTTCACCGGTATCCCGGCCTCCTACTGGCTCAAGGCAAACCTCCGTATCCCGCTGCCGGTTTTCATGCGCCACGTGATGGGCTTGCGAGAGGCCATGACCGGACGCTACGATGCACGTTTCACCATTCCGGAGCTGCAACCGCTCCTTCCGGTCGGTGGCAACAGCGATCTCGGTGCGACCACGGCCAACATCTGGGGTGCGCTCAGTGCCACGTTCGAAAACTACGTCACCCGACATCTCGGTTTCCATACCCATGAAATCTACAAGCAGGACAGTGGCCGGGTTTTCCGGGACTGGAACTGGAAGTACTTTCCCCCGCTCCACGAAATGGATGAGGACGTGGGAACGATGGGTTACCTGAATGTGGCACCGGCGCTGACCCGTGCCATGGTCAACGATCCCTCGCTCCAGGTGATGGCCAACAACGGTTACTTCGACCTGGCGACCCCGTTTTTTGCCACCCACTACACGCTGATGCACATGGGACTCCCGCGCGAGTTTCTTTCCCATCTCCATTTCGAATACTATCCGACGGGTCACATGCTGTATCTCAACCCCCAGGCACTGCCGGAGATCGCGGCCCGGATGGAACACTTCATCACCCAGGCGGATGCGCATTGAGAGTCGGCCATGACTTGATTGAGACGATCCGGATCCCCATCTTGGAGGTGGGCCGGGAGGGGTGTGCCGGCGGAACCGGGTCGCCTGGGGGATGATCTGCCATGCCGATTTATGAGTATCGATGTGAAGATTGTGGGCGGACGACTGAGTCGCTTCAGAAGGTGAGCGACCCGCCCCTCGAGGAATGTCCCCATTGCCATCGGCCGGCGCTCAAGCGGCTCATGTCGGCCACGGTCTTCCGGCTAAAGGGGAAAGGCTGGTACGAGACGGACTTCAAATCCGGTGACCAGCGCAATGTGTATGACGCCCCGGAGGGCGGAAAAGCCCCGGATGCCACCCCGACGCCAGCTCCCGCAGCGGGAGAGGGGGCCGTGCCGGCCAAGAAGGATCCGGTACCGGCCGCAGCGAGCGCACCGGTCAACTCCTCAACCACTTCCACTTCCGCAACCCCGCCGGTCCCGCGGACCCCACATTCCTGAGCCTGGGGAATGTGTGGTCGTGCCCCGGCCGGCTCAAGGCGCTGCGGCCAGGGTTGAGTGAAGGCGCCCCAACAGCTAAAATCGCCCTGCAAACACCAGGGTTCCCCGGTTTTCCCATGCGCGACCATTCCTGCGGCCTGATCCCGGAGACGGCTTCCGGCCATGAAATCTGGCTGGCCGGATGGGTTCACCACCGGCGTGACCATGGCGGTGTCCTTTTCGTAGATCTCCGGGATGCGACGGGCCTGGTCCAGCTGGTTTTTTCACCCGAGGATCCGGCTCTCTTCGCGAATGCCGAGCGACTCCGCGCGGAATACGTCATCCGGGTCAGGGGAAAAGTCGCCGCCCGTCCCCCAGGAACCGAAAACCCGGAACTCACCACGGGTGGAATCGAGATCCGGGTGCAGGAGCTTCTAATCCTGAACCCGGCCGAACCCCTGCCTTTCTCCCTGGATGAAACCGACACGAGCGAGGAGATCCGTCTCCGTTACCGGTACCTCGACCTGCGCCGGCCGGAGTTGCAGGGCCGCCTGCGGATGCGGGCACGGATTGCCCGGGAACTCCGGAATTGGTTGGATTCGGCGGGTTTCCTCGAGGTTGAGACCCCGGTTCTCACCCGCGCGACGCCGGAGGGGGCCCGAGATTATCTGGTGCCCAGCCGGACCCAGCCGGGCCACTTTTTTGCTCTGCCCCAGTCGCCTCAGCTGTTCAAGCAGATCCTCATGATTGGGGGGCTGGACCGGTACTACCAGATTGTCCGGTGCTTTCGGGACGAGGATCTTCGGGCGGACCGCCAGCCCGAGTTTACCCAGCTCGACATCGAAACCTCTTTCCTCGATGAGACTGCCATCCGTAATCTCATGGAAGCGATGGTCCGGCATCTGTTCCGGGTGGTGCTCGACGTGGAACTCCCGGATCCCTTTCCCCACCTGACCTATGCCGAAGCACTTGGACGTTACGGTTCCGACAAGCCGGACTTGCGCAATCCGCTGGAACTGACCGAACTCTCGGATCTGGCGCGCGATCTGGACTTCCGGGTGTTCCGCGAGCCGGCCCGGGCTCCGGGTGGTCGGGTGGCGGTCCTGCGTCTGCCGGAGGGAGAACGGGTCACCCGCAGCCAGATCGACCAGCTGACCGAGTTCGTGAAAACCCGGGGCGCCTCCGGTCTCGCCTGGATCCGGGTCGTGGATCCCGAATCCGGCGCAGCCGGGTTGAGTTCCCCGATCGTGAAATTCCTGAGTCCCGATTTCATTGACGGGCTGAAGGCCCGGACGGGCATCCGGCCCGGCGACCTCCTATTTTTCGGTGCCGGTGACCAAGCCACGGTCAATGAGACCTTGTCCCATCTGAGGATCCGGCTCGGCCAGGATCTGGGTCTCCTCCGTCAGGGCTATGAAGTTCTCTGGGTGACTGACTTTCCAATGTTTGAGTGGGACCCTGTGGAAAAGCGCTGGCAGGCTCTCCACCATCCCTTCACGGCTCCCCGCGACGCCGATCGCCCCCGGCTGGCCACCGATCCCGGCACTGTGTTGTCCCGAGCCTATGATCTGGTGCTCAACGGTTACGAGGTCGGGGGTGGGTCGATCCGGATCCATGAGCCGGAACTCCAGCGGCAGGTCTTGGAACTCCTCGGGATGAGTCGTGAGGAGATGCAGGAGAAATTCGGGTTCCTGCTCGACGCGTTGGGGTGGGGAGCCCCGCCGCATGGCGGCATGGCCTTTGGCCTGGATCGCCTCGTCATGCTCATGACCGGAGCCGCCAACATCCGGGAAGTGATCGCCTTCCCCAAGACGCAGTCGGCAAGTGATCCCTTGACCGGGGCGCCCGGCACCGTGACCGAGCTCCAGCTCCGCGAACTGGGCATCACCCTGCGGAAGCCGGTCCGATCGTAAAGGGAGGGGCGGATCTCGGGTAAAATGAGCTTGACCCGAACCTCCTGACCCCGAATCCCCCGATGCCTACCACCCAGTCGGAACCTCTTGCGATCGGAACTCCCTTGCCGCTCTTCCGGCTCCAGGATCCTACACGGGGAGTGGATTACACGAGTGCTGACCTGCCAGAGGCAGGGGGGCTCCTCGTCATGGTGATTTGTAACCACTGCCCCTATGTCGTCCATCTCCGTTCTGCGCTCGCACCCTTTGCGGAGCGGTATGCGACCCGGGGCATCGTCTCCTTGGCCGTGAGCGCCAATGATCCTGAGGCCTATCCCGAAGATGCCCCACCGCGGCTGGCTGCTGTGGCCCAGGAACTGGGTTTCGGGTTTCCTTACCTTTATGACGAGACCCAGGCTTTTGCCCGGGCGCTCCAGGCGGCCTGCACGCCCGAGTTCTACCTGTTTGATGGGGACCGGCACCTTTACTACCGGGGCCGATTTGATGGTTCGACCCCCGGCAACGGCAAGCCGGTCACGGGTGAAGATCTTATGGGGGCGATCGAGTCGCTGCTCCAGGGGGCACCGCCGCCCACCCGCCAGCATCCGGCGATCGGTTGCAGCATCAAGTGGCGGACAGAGGACTGAGCCCGTGAATCCGGTTCCGACCACACGGGTCTGATGGGCCGATCCATGAAACCCACGGTTCCCCGTTCCCTCTACCGGGTCTCGTTCCTCCACCAGGGAAAGATCTACGAGGTCTTCGTGCGGCAGGTCAGCGACCAGGGTTTGTGGGGCTTTGTCAGTCTCGAAGACTTCGTCTTCGGCCAGAAGACCGAGCGGGTCATCGATCCCGGCGAGGAACGGCTGCGGGACGAGTTCTCGGGCGTGCGTCGGGCCCTGATTCCCCTGCATGCGATCTTCCGTATCGATGAAGTCTCGGAGGAAGGCACGGCCCGCATCATCCCCTCCGAGGGCAGTAACGTGACTCCCCTGCCGTTCGTCTACCCGGCCGGACGGGAACCCAAAAAATAAGAATGCCGTCTCTTGGGGGTGGCACTATAGCGCACGATGTGTCGCAACCAGGAGCCGGACCTATGGGTTCTGAATTGAGAGGGCGCGTGGATGCCGACATTGCTACAAGGTCGGCCGGTCAAACCGGATAGGCGTCGACTTGCCAGGAGTTCCAGGCCTGTGAGGTTGCTATGAGGATCTGAGAGATAGGTTCCTCAAGGGCGTGCGCATACCACCGACTTGCTTGACAAGTCTCTCGGGGGGGGTAGTCTTGAACGAGAGCCGGGTAGTTCAGTCCGATGGATTGAGGATCGTGGATCGTGGGAAACGCGAAGGAGATCGTTCGATGAAAAGCAAGAGACACCATAATCGCTATCTTTGCTTGATGGAAAAGCCGGGCAGTTGGATTGTCCTCGTGCTGCTTTGCTTGTCATCAATAACCGTGAGTTTCGCCCAGCCGCCTAAGGGCTTCTTATTTCCCGGGGTGCTACCCGGTTTCGGGTCGTCAGCCCCACAAGCACGGAATGTCAGCCGGGATCCAAGGTTTGCGGTATATGAGTGGATGGTTGAAGGCGAGAGGATTTTTCAGATCAATAGTTCCACAGGCGAGCTTTTGGATGTCGTGACTGTGACGCCGGATGGGTACAGTCCGACATTGGGGTTTTCCATGTCGAGCCCCTTTCATGCGCCCAACAGCGTGCAACCCATGGCTGGTGGAGGAGCCCAATGCCCGTGCTCCACTGGGGTTCCTGCTTCAGGACCTTGGGGTGAGATTATCGGTGTTTTTGGGGCAGGGGGAGTCTTACTGGATGTCGTTGTCGTCTGTAGTAGCAAGGATTCCTGCACGATCCATGGACAATAACGGTGCCTGTATTTGTGCGCCCATAAATGTTATGGTCTGCTACCGCGAGTAGCTAGGATGAAGTAATTCCCGGTCGACCCGTATGTCCTTTACCCGGAGGTTTTCTTGGGGAAGGGGGTGTACGGGTCCTCCGTCATGACCGCCGTCGGCGGGAAATGATGGTACTGTTACGTAGTCCGAATCGAGCAGACTGGGGAGTCTGGAGGAGAAGGCCATGAAGGGTTTGAGGCAAGTCGGATTTGGGATCGGGAAGGGATGGAAGGTCCGGGGCGGAGTCCTCGGGGTCGTATTGTGCGTGATGGCGACGGGATGGTCGGTGGGGGTGTGGGGTCGGGCGATGGTCTCTCCGCCGGTGGGACAGCGATCGGTATCCCGTAAGCCGGGACGGTCATCCGGGGTTACGGAGTTCCCGCAGTGGCGGACGACCAAGCTTCACCGCATTCTGGTCGTGGGGCACCGGATCCAGATTCCGCAGCCGGTCGTGTTCGAGATCATCAAGGCCGCGCTCCAGCGGACCTGGTCGACCTCGCCCCGGGATGGGAACCAGATCGTCTGTCAGTTTCACTACCCGGTGGGTTCCCATATCCAGGACCGGGCGGTACTGTTCTGTCAGACCAACAACGAGCATTTCCAGTTCCAGGAAAGGCATTTCTTCATGAACATCAATGGACAGCCTGGTGTGCCGCCAACGATCCGGGGTCCGCTGGAGTTTCAGGAGTTCGAGACGGACCAGATGCATCTGGTGGATCCAAACCGGTTACGGCGTCTCTTGGCGAAATTGCCGCCGGCAGGTGGGCGATATGAATTCGAGGTGATGAAGCACGGGCATCCGGAGTCGGAGTGGTTCATGAACCGGGGTCGACTGGTCAAGCTGATCTCCTTCCGTAAGAAGCCTAAGGCGAAAGTGAACCTCCGGTCGAAACCCAGCGAGTAAATTCGGCAGAAGGCCTGACCGGAGCCCGCCCTGATTGGTCCGCGAAAAACTGGACCCCGCAGCCGGTTTCCTGAGACGGATCCGGATCACGGGGGGGCTGGTTCATGGCGGGCTGGGTGTCATCGATAGTGAGGCGTTGCAGCTCACGAGGAATCGATAGAGGAACCGGGGGACCGGATCCCCCGCGTGGAGCAGGGAGGTGGGAACCGCAGGTTGGGGGCCGCGCTATAATTTCTGGGATCGCCGTTTGGGCCAACCCTCGGAAGTCCGTTGCGCACTTATCTGGGAGGTTCCGCTCTTTCCTCTTTCCGACTGAGAAAGATCGAGGAACGATGGGCCCCGATTGAAGCCCGGCTCACAGATGCCCGTTTTCTCTACCTGGTCGAGAAGGCGGGTCCAGAGGGCATCTACGAAGAGCGCTTGCGCTCGCTTTTGGGGGGTGCACAGAACGTTCCGGGGATTCTCCCCGATGCATCGCGTGATCTCGTGATCGTGCCCCGCCTAGGAACGGTATCACCCTGGTCCTCCAAGGCCACGGATATCCTGGAACGGACCGGACTGACTGGCTTCGGCCGGATCGAACGGGGAGTGATCTACCGGACCCGGGATCCCCTCTCTGCGACGGAGCGGGAGCTTCTGGCCCGTCAGATCGTCGATCCCCTGACCGAAAGCGTGCTTCCCACGCTCGCGGATGCCCGACGGGTTTTCGAGTCCCCCGCTCCCCGTATCCTGGATGTGATTCCACTGCTTGCGGAGGGATCCCGGGCTCTCGAGCAGGCTGACCGGAAACTCGGTCTCGGACTCGACGGGCGTGATCGGGCCCATCTTCTGGCCGTCTACCGGAGCCTGGGACGGGATCCCACGGATGCGGAACTCATGATGTGGGCACAGATCCACTCGGAACATTGTCGGCATCACATCTTCAATTCACCGCTCGAGGCGGACGGAGCGCGCTTGGAGCGGACACTTTTTGAGTCGATCGGCGAGACCTACCGGAGCCATCATGGCCCCGTGCTCTTGGCCTACCGCGACAACGCGGCCGTGATCGAAGGAGGAAGTACCCACCGGATCGGTGCCGGTTTTGCCGATCGTGTCTACCGCCTGCACCGGGAGCAGGTCCATGGGGTAATCAAGGTCGAGACCCACAACCATCCCACGGCGATTGCGCCTTTCCCGGGTGCAGCGACCGGCAACGGAGGGGAGATCCGCGACGAGGCGGCAACCGGCCGGGGAGCCCGACCACGGGCTGGACTGTGTGGATTTTCGGTCTCCGACCTGCATATTCCAGGACTCGCCCGTCCGTGGGAAAAAAAGGCCCCGATCCACGTTCCGGGCATGGCCAGTGCCCTTGAAATCATGCGCGATGGGCCGGTTGGCGCAGCGTCTTATAACAACGAGTTCGGCCGGCCCAATCTGGCCGGCTATTTCCGGAGTTTCGAGTCGGTGGCCGAACCGGACTCTGCCTCCGGGGTGACTTATGGTTATGCCAAGCCGGTCATGCTGGCCGGAGGAATCGGTTCCTTGCGGGGACAGGCCTGGCGCAAGCGTCCACTTGCGCCCGGGCTCGCGATCATCGTGCTCGGGGGTCCAGGCTTCCTCATCGGTCTTGGGGGAGGCACCCAGTCCTCGCGAACCGGGGGAGTCGCGGATGGTCTCGACTGGGCGTCGGTGCAGCGGGGGAACCCCGAGATGGAGCGACGGACCCAGGAGGTGATCGACCGGCTGGTTGCACTCGGTCCCGACAACCCCGTGGTCGCGATCCACGACGTGGGTGCCGGCGGATTGGCTAATGCCGTGCCGGAGTTGGTATGGTCCGGCCGGGTCGGTGCGGTGATTGATCTCCAATCCATTCCCCGTGGAGATTCGAGCCTGTCGCCTTTGGAACTCTGGTGCAACGAATCGCAGGAACGTTATGTGCTCGCCCTGCGGCCGGAGGGTCTTGCCACGCTCGAGGGGATCGCGGCGCGCGAGCGCTGCCCCTGGGCCTCAATCGGGGAGACGACGGCACGGCCCCGCCTGGTCGTGCGAGACCGCACCCGATCCGATATCCCGATCGATCTTGATCTCGCCTTGCTGTTCCGGGGAAGCCGCCGGAGACGGCGGAAGATTGTGGTGCCCCCCCTGGGCCAGAAGACCTCGGATGGCCTGGTTTGGACGATTTCGACCGAGGCCCTTCTTCGGGAGGTGCTCAAGGCACCGACCGTGGCTGACAAAAGTTTTCTGGTCACGATCGCCGACCGGACGGTCGGCGGTCTTTCGGTGCGCGATCCGATGGTCGGTCCCTTTCAGGTTCCCGTGGCGGACGTCGCGGTTGTGGCCCGCGATTTCGAAGGCTTTGAAGGGGATGCCTTCGCCTTGGGCGAACGTGCCCCGGTGGCGCTCATCGATCCCCGGGCATCCGCCCGGCTGGCCTTGGCCGAAGCGCTCACCAATCTCATGGCGGCGCCAGTTTCAGGGACCCACGATGTGGCGCTCTCGGCGAACTGGATGGCTGCCGCGGGAGAGGCTCGCGAGGAGGGCGCGCTTTACGCCGCCGTGGAAGCCTTGTCGGAGTGTGCCCAGGCCCTTTCGATCCCCATTCCCGTGGGCAAGGATTCACTTTCGATGCGGGTCCGACTGCGGGAAGACCCGAAGAGCGAGATCCGTGCACCTGTCACCGTGGTGGTGTCGGCCTTTGGCCGACTCGCCGATGTCCGCCGGACATTCACCCCGGTGTTCGATCCCGAAAAGGCACCCGTTCTCCTCCTGGTCGAGTTGAGCCGCCGGAAAGGACGACTGGGCGGAAGCACGGCGGCCCAGGTGATGGGCCAGCTCGGAACTGCGGCACCGGATCTCGAGGACCCACAGGTACTCCTCCGGTTCTGGAAGCTTCTCGATTCGCTCCGGGAACGGGGATGGATCCGCGCTTACCATGACCGGTCGGATGGCGGTGCCTGGGTTGCGGCTCTCGAGATGGCTTTTGCGAGCCGGGCCGGGCTTGACTTTGAGATCGCACTCGAAGGCGAGTCCCTCAACCGCTTCCTGCTCGATGAGGGACCGGGGGCGGTCCTTGCGGTGGATTCCGAACGGGCCAGGGATGCCCAGGCGCTTTTGGAAGCGGGCGGATTTTCAGGTCAAGTCCATCAACTGGCCAAAACCGGCACGGCGGACCGGATCTATATCCAAACAGGTTCCCGGATCCTCTTTGATGCCAGCCGCTCCGAGCTGCGGCGAATCTGGTCCGAAACCACCCATGCCCTCAAGCGACTGCGGGACGAGCCGGAGTTGGCCGACCAGGAGGAACTCGCGCGGGGCGATCCGGGCCGTTATCGTCTGTGGGCCTCACCGGCACCGGTCCGAAAAGCGTTTCGCCTCTCCCGCTCGGGCCGGCCCCGGGTTGCCATTCTGCGTGAGCAGGGCGTGAACGGTCAGCTCGAGATGGCGGCTGCATTCATGGCGGCGGGCTTCCGGGCCTCAGACGTTCACATGAGTGATCTCGCCTCCGGCGATGAGACGCTCGAATCCTACGATGTCGTGGCGGTCTGCGGTGGCTTTTCCTACGGAGATGTTCTGGGTGCCGGGGCGGGTTGGGCGCAGGCCATCCGCAATGATCCTCGGCTGCGCCAGGGGTTTCGGGCATTCTTCGCCCGTCCCGGTACCCTGGCCCTCGGAATCTGCAATGGCTGCCAGATGCTGGCCGGACTCCGCGATCTTATTCCGGGTGCTGAAGACTGGCCCGAGTTCAGACCGAACCGTTCCGAACAGTTCGAAGCCCGCCTCGCCATGGTCCGGGTGGGTTCCGGACCGTCTCCCTGGCTCAGTGGGCTCTCGGGTGGGGAGTGGCCGATCGTCGTGTCCCACGGTGAGGGACGAGCGGAGTTTGCGCCCGGCAATCTCGACCATCTGCGGGCCCGGGGTGGAATTGCGCTCGAGTACCTGTCCGGGCGGGGAGAGCCGACCGAAGACTATCCTGCGAACCCGAATGGTTCCCCTGGCGGGGCCACCGCGTTCACGAACGGGGATGGCCGGATCTTGATCGCCATGCCGCATTTCGAACGGTCGTTCCGGACGATCCAGCTCTCGTGGCACCCCGACGATTGGGGAGAGACCTCCCCGTGGTTGGTCCTGTTCGACAATGCCCGTCGTTTTGTGCTGGGCGGCCGGCATTGAAGCGGAACGAGAAACAGCGGCGGTAGAATGACGCCGGAGACCCCAGTCCCTTCCTGACGCACTGTCCCGGGAGATTTTTCTCATGCCCACCCGACACCGATCCATCACCCTCCGATCACCCCGGGGGCCCGAACGGAGTTGCGCCGGTTGGGTCCAGGAGGCTGCTCTCCGACTGCTTCACAATAATCTGGATCCGGAGGTCGGTGAGAAGCCCGAGGAACTCGTGGTCTATGGCGGCATCGGCCGGGCGGCGCGGGACTGGGAGTCCTTCGATGCCATCGTCGCGACCCTGCAGAGACTCGCCAACGACGAAACCCTGCTGATCCAGTCCGGGAAGCCTGTCGGCGTGTTTGAAACCCATGCGGACGCGCCCCGGATCCTGATCGCGAACTCCAATCTGGTGGGTCGCTGGGCGACCTGGGAACACTTCGAGGAGCTCGACCGGAAGGGACTCATGATGTTCGGGCAGATGACCGCTGGATCCTGGATCTACATCGGTTCGCAGGGAATCGTAGAGGGGACCTACGAGACCTTTGCCCAGGCCGTCTCTCAGCATTACGGCGGGATCGCCACCGGCCGCTGGCTCCTCACCGCCGGGCTCGGCGGGATGGGCGGCGCACAACCCTTGGCCGCCACCTTTGCCGGGCTGTCCTGCCTTGCGGTCGAGGTTGACGAAACCCGTATCCGGCGGCGAGTGGCGAGTGGGTATCTGGATCGGATCGCCACCGGCCTGGAGGAGGCACTCGGATGCATCGAAGAGGCCCGCTCACGGGGTCGGACCGTCTCCGTGGGCTTGGTCGGCAACGCGGCCACGCTCTTCGAGACGATGGCCCAAAAGGGGATTCGGCCGGACCTCGTCACCGACCAGACCTCAGCCCACGATCCGTTGAATGGCTATATCCCGGTCGGACTTTCCCTGGACGAGGCCGCACGGATCCGGAAGACGGATCCCGACGAATACCGGACGCGAGCCCGCGAGTCGATTGCCCGTCATGTACGGGCCATGCTGGAATTCCATGACCGGGGTATTCCGGTCTTCGACTACGGCAACAACATCCGGGCCGAGGCCCACGAGGCCGGGGTCGAGCGGGCCTTCGACTTCAAGGGTTTCGTCCCGCTCTACATTCGCCCGCTGTTCTGCGAAGGCCTGGGTCCCTTTCGCTGGGTTGCCCTGTCGGGGGATCCCGAGGACATTGCCCGGACCGATGCCAAGGCCCGCGAACTGTTTCCCGACAACCCAAGGCTCAACCGCTGGCTCGACATGGCCCAGGATCGCATCCGGTTCCAGGGTCTGCCAGCCCGGATTCTCTGGCTGGGTTACCGGGAACGCGACCGCTTGGGTCTCGCCTTCAACGAGATGGTGGCCCGGGGCGAACTCCAGGCCCCGATTGCCATCGGCCGCGATCATCTGGATGCCGGTTCCGTGGCTTCGCCGTACCGCGAGACGGAAGGCATGCGCGACGGCTCCGACGCCGTGGCGGATTGGCCGATCCTGAATGCGATGCTCAATGTGGCCTCGGGAGCTTCCTGGGTCAGTTTCCATCACGGGGGAGGTGTGGGTATGGGCTATGCCCTGCATGCGGGTCTGGTCGTGGTCTGTGATGGCACCCCCCGGGCCGCGCGTGCCCTTCGCCTCGCTTTGACCAACGATCCCGGAACCGGGGTCATGCGACATGCGGATGCAGGCTACCCGCGGGCGATTGAGGTGGCCCGCGAACGAGGATTGGATCTGCCGATGATTGACGGAACCCGGCCCTCCCGCCGCCCGGGATGAGCCCGGCCCCCCCCCGAACGGAGGCGGAACCCAACGCGGAGTCCCGACTGCCGGGCACGGCCCGGGCCCTGATTGCCCTGCGCGGCGCCCGCAGTCTGGGTCAGGGGGCATTCTTCGTCGACCTTGCGCTTTATCTCGCCCGGCTCGGATGGTCCGGTACCGAGATCGGTCTCGTTCTCACGGGCGGCGGTCTCTTTACCGGTGCACTCTCCCTCGTGGTTGGATTTTCGAGCGACCGCCTGTCGCGCAAACCCTTTATTATCGCGAACGAATGCCTGACCCTGGTCGCTGCCGTAACCGCCTTTTTGGCAAAGACCCCCTGGCTGCTTGCGATCCCGATCGTGCTGGCCGGCTTCGGGCGGGGAGCCAACGGATCGGCAGGGCCCTTTGCGGCGGCGGAACAGGCCTGGCTCGCCCACCTCATTCCCTCCAAGCGGCGCGGGCGCGTTTTCAGCCTCAATACCGCAACGGGCTTCTTCGGCATGGGATTCGGTGCCCTGATTGCGATTTTCCCGGGTGTGGCGGGCCTCGGGCTTCTGGGTTATCGCCTCCTTTTTTTCCTGCCGGTCGTAGCCAGCCTGTTCAATCTCTCCGTTCTGTCCTTCCTCCGGGAAGTCCGCCCGCCGCCCGCCAGCCCGGCTCCCGTCCACCACGTCCAGGCGCAACGCCGGAAAGAGAACCGGAACCTCACCCGTCTCGTGCTCCTCAATTCGGTCAACGGTTTCGCCGTGGGATTGATCGGACCGCTCATGTCCTACTGGTTGGCAGTCCGGTTCGGCGTGGGTCCAGCGGCCATCGCCCCCGTGATGGGACTGGCTTTTGCCGTGACCGGCGTGTCTTCGCTTTTGACCGGACGCCTCACGGAGCGGCTCGGGCTTGTCCGCTCGGTGGTGAGCCTGAGGAGTTTGGGGCTTATCCTGCTCGCCATCCTGCCCCTCATGCCGACCTTTGCTCTGGCCGCGCTCGTCTACTTCATCCGTTCGGCACTGAACCGGGGATCCGTGGGTGCCCGTCAGGCCGTGGTCATGTCGCTCGTGGGCGATGAGCGGCGCGGATGGGCCACGAGCCTCAACGCCACGTCCTTCCAGTTTCCTCAAGCCGTGGGCCCGGTACTCTCCGGCACCCTGATCGAACAGGGTGATCTCATCCTGCCGTTCTACCTGGCTTTCGTCCTGCAGCTTGTCTACGTGGTGGGATACTGGCGCCTGTTCCGTCACCTCGAGTCCGGCTCGACTCCGTAGAGCGGCCGTGCCCGGATCGCCGTCCGGAGCAGCCACTTCTCTCCCCGTTCGATCGGGCTGCCTTCGTGCCGACTCTGGGGATCGGGTTGCCCGTCAGATCGTACATTGCTGTGCCATACGCCGAGACCCGGGCGACCCCGGACCCGGAGGCCGGTTTCGGGGTAGTGGGTCTCCCCGCCCGTCTCGGGTGCACGCAGGTAGATCAAAAAGGTGCCCACACGCTGTCCGCCCGGATCTCCTGAACGGGCATATTCCGCAAGACGTCTGTCATCGAAATAGTCGACGTGCTCGGCATAGCGGTGCCCGGTCCGGTAACGGAGAACCGAAAAAGGTTCGATCCGTTCCGGTGGGATGCCGAGGGCGACGGCCACGCGTGCCGCGATCCAGTGGATGGTCACATCGGCCTGGGGCAGTCTCAGCATCGCTACTTCTCCACTGAAGGCATCGTTTTCATTGGACAGGGTATCTTTGACTTTCCAGCTGGCGGGTCCCAGTTCATGCCAGACGAGTTCCATGACGTGGGCCAGGATTTCGGGATCGAGGAAGTCGGGGTATTCGTAGACATGCGGGCTCATCGAGCGTTCGACCGCGGCGGGAGTGGGGGTGACTGACCGGGGCAAGGTCCGTCCGGCATCCGAGAGGGGGCCTAGGGCGGGTAGGGGATCGAGTGCGAGCGTTGGCTTTTGGATCATCCGCCGCCAGTGTTCATGGGCCAGGTCATTGAGGAAGCCCGGACGACTGAGTTCGGGTGCCTGTCGGGACTCGAGTGCCCCCACGGCCGCCTCGAATCCGCTCCGGTGACGTTCCAGTTGGCCGGTGAGTTCCAGGGAAGCCTCCCGTTGTTCAAAGCTGAGCTCACGGGCGCAGCGTTCCAGGAGGTCTCCGGACTGGGGGTATCCCAGTGCCGAGGCCTGGCCGGCCAGCGCGTGGGCCGCCGCGGGATCGAGGGGCGGGTTCCGAGTGAGGTCGAGGGCCGCACTGAAATATCCCCTGGGATATGCCAAGGCGGCCTGCCAGAGCCGGGCCCTGCGGGCCAGATCCGGGTGGGGAGGAAGGCCGATGCCATGCTCCAGGCAGAAGGCCAGGTGACCAAATCCCACGGGATAACCGAGCCGGGCCGTTTTCTCGTACAAGGATAGGGCACGCACCGGATCCTCCGGGCAACCCCAACCGAGGAGGGAGAGATCCCCTAGGCGGTCCAGCGCGGCAGGGAGGTTCGCCTGGGCGGCGACCTCATAGGCCGCTGCAGCCCGCGCGAGCGATTCCGGGCCAACAATCCTTTGGCTATGGAAATCTCCCAGGGCCAGCGGGGCCAGGGGGTGTCCTGAGCGGGCGGCGGCTTCGATCCACTCGAGTCCTTCATTTTCCGCCGGATCCCCATGCCGACTTTTGGCCAAAAGAGCCTGGCCGAGTGCCAGCATAGCCTCGGGATCACCTCCGCGTGCCCGTTCCTTGAGGAGCGTTTCATCTGGACGGTTCATGAACGTCCCCTCGGCCGGTCCGTCTCTTCGGTCGCAGGCCAGATTCCGCCCCAGGTCTTGGGGTCGGCCACGAGTTCGGACAAGGATCGGATATCGCAGTCGAGACGGCGGTCCCCGGTATGGACGGGAACCCGTTCACGAGCCTTTCGGTAGAGTGCTTCGAGCGGGGGTGTCGTGGTGAGCGGGCGCAGGTAGTCCAGGGCCGCAGCCGCGGCGAGCCACTCGATAGCGAGAATGGCCCCGACGTTCCGGGCGATCATGAGCAGCTTGTAGCCGGCCCAGGGGGCCATGCTCACGTGGTCTTCCTGACCGGCCGAGGTCGGAAGCGAGTCGATCGTCGCGGGATGGGCCAGGGTCTTGTTTTCGGAGGCGAGCGCAGCGGCGCTCACGTGGGCGATCATGAAGCCCGATTCGACTCCGGGTTCCCGTGCCAGGAACGGTGGCAGATGTGGGTTGACCTGACGCATGAAGAGGTCGATGCGTCGCTCGCTCTGGGCTCCGATTTCCGACAGCGCGATCGCCATGAAGTCGGCTTGGGCCGCGATCGGTTCGGCATGGAAGTTTCCACCCGAGAGAATCGTCTCACCGAAGACCAGGGGATTGTCGGTCGCCCCGTTCATTTCCCGGGTGAGAACCTCGCGGGCCTGCTCCAGGGTCTCATCCACCATACCCAGGACCTGGGGGAGGCAACGGACGGCATAGGGATCCTGTACCCGGTCACAGTCCCGATGGCTTTCATGGATCGCGGATTCGGTGAGCAGGGCCTGAAAACGTCGTGCCACACGGATCTGACCCTTCTGCCCACGGGCTTCATGGATCCGCCGATCGAAAGGAGCGTGACTTCCACACAAAGCCTCCGTACTCAGGGCACCGATGGCGATTGCGCCAGCCAGTAGTGTTTCCCCCCAAAAGTAACCTTCGAGGGCGAGCGCCGTGGACAGTTGGGTGCCGTTCAGGAGCGCGAGGGCTTCTTTGGCCTCGAGCCGGAGAGGAGGAAGCCCCGCCGCCTGGTTGACCTCCGGGCCTTCGAGCCGACGACCGGCCTGGGTGGCCTCGCCCTCGCCGATCAGGGCGAGGACCAGGTGGGCCAGGGGGGCGAGATCGCCCGAGGCGCCGACTGACCCCCGTTCAGGGATCTCCGGCAGCACGTCGTGGTTCCAGAAGGCCAGAAGCTGGTCGACCACGAGGCTTCGGACACCGGAAAGGCCGAGCGCCAGGCTGTTGGCCTTGAGGAGGAGAATACGACGTACGAGCTCTGGGGCGAGGGCTGAACCGATCCCGGTGCTGTGGCTGCGTGCCAGGTTGTATTGCAGCTCGATTCGGCGGTTGCCGATGTGCCGGTTGGCGAACGCGCCGAACCCCGTATTGAGACCGTAATAGGGCCGTTCCGACTGGGCCAGCCGGCCGACGGTGGCCGCGCTCGCCTCCATGCGTCGACGGGCGCTCTCCGCGAGCGTGAGTTGCGGCCGCTGGGCTTCCCAGGCCCGCAGGGTGGCCACGCTCAGTTGACCCCCCTCGAGGACTTCGCTTTTCATCGTCTTTCTCCCCGATAAAAACTCATGGTCGGACGGCATCCGCCCGGGGCGTAGAGCAGGGATTCCGGTCGGCTCAGGTCCCAGAGGTTGAAGTCGGCGCTCTGACCGACCGCGAGGGTTCCAAAATCCGGCTGCGGGTCGAGGGCGCGGGCGGCGTTTTTGGTAATTCCGAGCAGGGCCTCGGTCGGCGTGAGCGAGAAATGCCGGACCGCCTCCTGGGCGGCGCGGAGCAGGCTCGGGTCCGGCGCGGTTCCCGGATTGAGGTCGGAGGCAATCGCGATCGGCACCGCCGCTTTTCGGAGCGCGTCCACCGGAGGCTTTCGGGTCTGCCCTAAAAACAGGGCTGCGGTCGGCAGGAGAACGGCGACGGTCCCGCTTCGTGCCAGGGCTCGGACATCGTCGGGCCCGCTTTCGTCCAGATGGTCGCAGGAGACCGCTCCCCAATCCGCAGCCCGTATGGTCGCACCGAGCCGGGTTCGCTGGTCGGTATGGGCATGGAGCGCACAGGAAAGGCTTTTGGCCCGCTCGAACAGGCGATCGAGGTGTTCGGGTCCGAAGGCGATGGCATCGACATAAATGTCGACGGCACGGGTGAGGCCGGTCTCGATGCAGGCCGGCAGCATGTCGTCCATCACCCGCTCAAGATAGCGGGCTGGATCCTCGCCGGGGGGCGGGACGTGGGCACCGAGGAAGGTCGGTACAATACGGCTCTTGAGAATGGGGCCGAGTGCCTGGGCGGCCTGGAGCAGGCGCATCTCGGTCTCGCGTTCGAGTCCGTACCCGCTTTTGACCTCGAGCGTCGTCACCCCTTCGGCAATGAGCGGAACCGCATGCTGAACCCCGAGATCGATCAGTTCTGTGAGAGTGGCCCGGCGGGTGGCCTGGACCGTGTGGAAAATCCCGCCTCCGGCCTTGATCTGGGCTTCGTAGCTCTGTCCGGAAAGACGGGCCAGGTATTCATCGAGCCGATCCCCCGCGTAGACGGCATGCGTGTGACAATCCACGAATCCCGGGAGAACGAGTCGGCCCCCTCCGTCGAGATGTCGTCGCCGGGGGGCTTCGGGTGGGGGATCCAGCGCGGTAATCCGCCCGGCTTCAACTCCGATGGCGGTTTCAGGGCGGCAGGAAAGATCCTGTTCGCAGGAGCAGATCCGGACATTGTCGATGACGAGATCAAACATGGGTGAGCGGGCATTCCCCAGCCGGCGGCTCGCGTTCCGCTATGTTCTCACATCCGGAGGTTGGCTTCGGGATCAGTCGATGGGGATCGATGGAGAGGGCCGGATTACGGATCTCGCCAAGGCGAGCGGACCCTGGGATGGAGGGATGGCCCTTCCCGGCATGCCCAACGGCCATAGCCATGCCTTCCAGCGGGCACTCGTCGGCTTGGGGGAGAAGGCCCGGGGGGCGGATGATTTCTGGAGCTGGCGTGAACTCATGTACCGGGTGGCGGAGAAACTGGAACCCGAGGCGCTCGAGTCGCTCGCGATCCTTGCCTATACGGAAATGCTGGCTGCCGGATTCACGACCGTGGCCGAGTTTTTTTATCTCCACCACGGGGTAGATGGAACCCCCGGCACGGCCATGGCCGAAGCCATGAGCCGGGCAGCCCGAATCTCCGGCATCCGGCAGCGACTGGTCCTTGCTTACTACGAGCGGGGAGGAATCGACCGACCCCTCGAGCCGGTGCAACGGAAGCGCTTCGCCCATCCGTCACCGGCGGACTTTGCGAACTATGCCCGGACGTTCGCGGACCAACCGATTGCGATTGCGGCCCACTCGATCCGGGCCGTCTCGCCTGATTCCCTGGTGTATCTCGGCCACCTCGCCGACGAGCTTACGGGAGGGCTCTTCCATATCCACGTGGCCGAGCAGGAAAGCGAGGTGGTCCAATCGCACTCTGCCTACGGGGTCGGTCCCATCGCTCACCTGGATCAACTCGGGCTCGTGGGGACGGGGTTCCAGGCGGTCCATGCGACCCATGCCGACTCCGCCGAACGCGCCCTGCTCATCGAGCGGGGCGCGAATGTGGTGCTCTGCCCGATCACGGAGGCCTACCTGGGCGATGGACTGTTCCCGGCAGGCGAGTATCTGGCACGGAAGGGATCCTGGGCGATTGGTTCGGATGCCAATGTCCGTCTGGATGCCTTGGAGGAACTCCGCCTTCTGGAATACGGCCAACGACTCCATTTGCGGCAGCGAGGCAATCTGGCCGGTCCTTGTGGCTTGGCCACCCGGCTCTGGCAGGAAGCCGCCCAGGGTGGAGCGCGCGCTGTCGGCTTTCCCGTCGGCCGGATCGAACCGGGTGCCTTTGCCGATCTCGTGGTACTCGAGGATCCCACCCTCTTCGGCGGGGGCGATCCGGAGGTCGGGTTCGATGCCTTTCTTCTTGGGGGATCGCGCGAGAGCGTCCGACGGGTCTACATCGGCGGGGAGCTGCGGTGGCCGATCGAACCCGTGCGGAATGAGACGATCCGGCGGGAGGCAGGTGATTGGATCACGGGCTTGCGCGAGGCGG